>NZ_MAUD01000306.1 GCF_001700515.1 Streptomyces lushanensis | reverse complement strand
ACGACGCGACGGACGGACACGATGTGACCCGTACGGTACGGAAGTCGGACGCCGGTACGACCACCACGGTGCGTGTCTCGCTGCTGCGCGCACCGCGCTTCCCCGACCCGGAGACCGACCAGGGCGTGCACCGCTTCCGGCACGCCCTGGTCGGTCTCCGGGTCGGGGAAGCGCGGTGCGCGCAGCAGCGAGACACGCACCGTGGTGGTCGTACCGGCGTCCGACTTCCGTACCGTACGGGTCACATCGTGTCCGTACGTCGAGTCGTTCACCAGCGCGACGCCCCAGCCCGGCTCGTCGAAGTGGACGAAGCGGTGGTTGCAGGTCTCGAACTTGGCGGCCTCCCAGCTCGTATTGGTGTGGGTGGCCCGGTGGACGTGGCCGAACTGGGTCTCCGAGGCATAGCGCTCGGCGTGCACGTCCAGCGGGAACGCGGCCTTCAGGAACTTCTCGGTCTCGTGCCAGTCGACCTCGGTGTCGATGTCGAGCCGCTTGACCCCCGGCGCGAGCGTCAGCAGCTGGGTGACCTTCGACGCGCCGAAGGTGCGCACGAGACGGACGGAAGCGGCGTCCGTGCCCTCGACCGGGGTGAGTTCGTCGAGATCCGTGAGATCGGTGACGGTGTTCCGGTAGAACTCGTCCACGTCCCAGGCGTCCCACTGGTTGGGGAAGTCCGGATGGATCTGGAGGAGATTGGCCGCCTCGCCCGGGGCGACGGTCTCGCGCTCCGCGCTGATGTCGTAGACCGACACCACCAGTCCGCGGCTGTCGATCTCGACCTCCAGCAGACCGTTGCTGAGCAGGTAACCGCCGTCCTCGCGCGGCAGCAGCTCGGCGCTGCCGCCGCCGGTGGCCGGTCCCGCCGCGCCCGCCGCGACACCGCCGCGCGTGTGCGGCGCGGAGTTGAAGAGCAGGTCCGTGGAGCCGGAGGGGTCACCGGCGAGAGCGCGCTGCGCCGAGTCGACGATCCCGTTCAGTTCCTCGGCGACACCCGCGTACGTCCGCGCGGCCTCGCGGTGCACCCAGGCGATGGACGAGCCGGGCAGGATGTCGTGGAACTGGTGCAGGAGCACCGTCTTCCAGATCCGGTCGAGCCGCTCGTACGGATAGGGCGCGCCGGTCCGTACGGCGGCGGTGGCGGCCCACAGCTCGGCCTCGCGCAGCAGATGCTCGCTGCGCCGGTTGCCCTGCTTGGTCTTCGCCTGGCTGGTGAGGGTGGCGCGGTGCAGCTCCAGATAGAGCTCGCCGACCCAGACCGGCGGATTCGGATGCTCCGCCTCGGCCTTGGCGAAGAAGGCGCCCGGCGTCTCCCACTCGACCGTCGCGGAGCCTTCGAGGCTGCGCATACGGGCGGCCTTGGCGATCATCTCACGGGTGGTGCCGCCGCCTCCGTCGCCCCAGCCTGTCGGTGCGAGCGAGTGCCTGGCGACGCCCTTCTCCTTGAAGTTCCGCGCGGCGTGGGCGATCTGGGCGCCCGTCATCGAGCAGTTGTAGGTGTCGATCGGCGGGAAGTGGGTGAAGATCCGCGTCCCGTCGATGCCCTCCCAGGTGAAGGTGTGGTGCGGAAATGTGTTGATCTTGCTCCACGAGATCTTCTGGGTGAGCAGCCACTTGGATCCCGCGGCCTTGATGATCTGCGGCAGTCCCGCGGCGAAGCCGAAGGTGTCCGGCAGCCACGCCTCGTCGTTCTCGATGCCGAACTCGTCCAGGAAGAAACGCTTTCCGTGGACGAACTGCCGGGCCATCGCCTCGGAGCCGGGCATATTGGTGTCGGACTCGACCCACATACCGCCGGCCGGTACGAACCGTCCCTCCGCCACGGCCTTCTTGACCTTGGCGTAGACCTCGGGCCGGTGCTCCTTGATCCAGGCGAACTGCTGCGCCTGCGACATCGCGAAGACGAACTCCGGCTCGTCCTCCAGCAGGGCGGTCATGTTGGCCGTCGTCCGGGCGACCTTGCGTACCGTCTCGCGCAGCGGCCACAGCCAGGCCGAGTCGATGTGCGCGTGACCGACCGCGCTGATCCGGTGCGCGGTCGACGTCGCCGGAGCGGCCAGCACCTCGGCGAGCAGCTCCCGGGCGGCGGCCGCGGTGCCGTTGACGTCCTGGAGGTCGACCACGTCGAGCGCGCGGCTGACGGCGCGCAGGATCTCCCAGCGGCGCGCGCCGTCCACGGGCAGCTCGGCCATCAGCTCGCCGAGCACCTCAAGGTCCTGGACGAGCTGCCAGACGTTCTCGTCGAAGACGGCGAGATCCATCCGGGCGAGGGTGTAGTGCGGCTCGGTGCCCGCGGTCGCCTTGTCGCCGAGTGCCGTCGGCCGGAACGGGGGATGACCGAGGATCACCGGGTTGGACGCGGCCTCGATGTGCAGCAGCACCTCTTCGCCGCCCGCGACGGGCGCGCCGATCCGTACCCACTGGTTGCGCGGGTTGAGGCCCTTCACCGGGGTTCCGTCGGGCCGGTAGACCAGGCCCTCGCACTGGAATCCCGGCATGTTCTCGTCGAATCCGAGGTCGAGCAGGGCCTCCACGGTGCGGCCCGCCCACCGCTCGGGGACGGTTCCGGAGACACGGAACCAGCTCGTGCCCCACGGCGCGCCCCAGCGGTCGCCGACGGCGATCGGCACGGTCGGGCCCGCGAGGCCCTCCTCGACCGGTACGGGCTCTCCCGGCGCGGTCCAGACGGCGATGTCGAGCGGTACGGATTCGGGATATACGGCGGGCCGGATGCGCTCGTCGAGGACCCGCTTGAGGCGGCCTTCGACCAGGCTGCGGTCGTCGTGCATGAGGGAACGCTCCTGAGATGCGTGAGAGGTGCGATGGGTGCGGGTGGCCGGCGGCCGGCAGGGACGGTATACGGAGTTCGCGGTCGTGGGCTACGGGCTACGGGCTACGGGCTACGGGCTACGGGCAGGTCTACCCGGGATCAGCCGACCTGGTCCGGACGGACGATCTCGGTGATACCGCGCATCGCCAGATGCTCCTTGTCCTCGGCCCGGCCCGCAAGGACCGCGGTGGGACGGACACCGGCCGCGGTGAGCCGGGCGAAGGCCTCGAAGAAGGCTCC
>NZ_MAUD01000305.1 GCF_001700515.1 Streptomyces lushanensis | reverse complement strand
CTCCCTCGGGCCCGGTGGTGTCCACGACGAGCGCGGTGGTGCGCACCTCGGGCGCGTACGGTCTGCCGCGCCACTCCTCGGCGATCCGCGCGAGGGCCCGCCCGGCGGGCTTGATCCGCCGGTCGTTGGTCAGCAGACCGAGGCCGTACTCCAGCTCGGGAAAGTCGGCGAGCGAGCGTGAGACGTCGTGCGAGCACCACCAGGTGATGCCCCAGACATCGGCGCAGTCCAGCACATGGGCCACGGTCGCCTCGGTGAACGCAGCGGCGTGCTCGGCCGGGATAACGGGCGCGGGCGCGCCCACCTCCTGGAGCCAGACCGGCCGGTGCGGTTCGAGCGCCCAGGCCTTGGCCAGCTCGATCAGATACGCGGCGTGGTGCTCGGTGGCGGTGCCGGTACGGCCGTACCGCTGGGCGGTCCCGTTGAACACCCAGGAGTGCACGGCGGTGACGGCACCGATCCTGGCCGCGTGCTCCGGGGTGAAGACGTGCCCGTCCTGGTACCAGACGGCGTCGTACGCGGCGTGCAGATGGAGCTTGCCGGGTGCTCCCTCCTCGCACGCGTCCAGCATCCGGTGGAGCCAGCCGGCCGCCTGCTCGGGAGTGATGGGGTCGGGATCGGGATGCGGCGGCCCGGAGAACTGGTTGATCTCGTTGCCGACGGTCATCCCGATGAAGTTGGGCCGGTCGGCGAGCGCGGCGGCGAGCGTCCGCAGATACGCGGCCTGCGCGGCGACGACATCGTTGTCCGTGAAGATGTTCCTGCGGTGCCAGGTCCGTGTCCAGGCGGGCAGGAAGTCGAAGCTCGACAAGTGGCCCTGGAGTCCGTCGACAGCGACGTCCAGCCCCCGTTCGGCCGCCGCGTCGGCGAGCTGGACGAGCTGTTCGACGGCGCGTGGCCTGATCAGGGTGCGGTTGGGCTGGAAGAGCGGCCAGAGCGGGAAGACCCGGATGTGATCGAGGCCGAGTTCCGCGACCGAGTCCAGGTCGGCGCGTACGGCGTCGGGATCGAAGTCCAGCCAGTGGTGGAACCAGCCCTGGCTGGGCGTGTAGTTGACGCCGAAACGCGGCGCGGGGGGCGCGGAGGGCGCGGGAGTGCTCATACCGGCGATGTTCCCCCTGGTGCTCCGGCACATGCGGTGCGGGTGGATCCGCCGGGCGACAACGCCGTCAGTCCTTGACGGCGCCTTCGCCGACGCCCCGGAAGAAGGAGCGCCGGATGCCCCTGCCGGGCGCCCGGCAGGGGCCGGGTTCCGGCCCGCGACGGGACCCGCGGCGGGACCCTCGGCCGGAGCCGTGGCTCCGGGACGTGAGCCCCGCGGCGGCGTCCGGGGCACGCGCCCCGAGTGCGGCGGCGCCCTTCGTGGTGCCGGGCTCAGCTCTTCCTGAGCAGCTTGTCGCAGGCCTCGACAGCGCGGTCGAGCGACTCCTGGGGGCTCTGCTTTCCCTGCAGTGCCTTCGCCACCTGGTTGCGCAGCTCGGTCTTCATCTGCTCGCTGAACAGGACCGGTGTGTAATTGACCGCGTTCTTCAGGGACTTGGCGGCGGCGATCCGGACGCGGGTCTCGTCGGTGCCGTCCTCCTCGGTGAAGTACGCGTCCTCCAGCGAGCCCTTGGTGCTCGGGAAGATGGCGACCTGCTTCGCGAAGGACATCTGGCGGGCCGCGTCGGTCACGAAGTGGGCGAAGGCCACCGCAGCGGGCTTCTCCTTGGCCCTGGCGTGGACCATCACGCCCATGACATACATGTTCACCTTGCCGGTGCTGGTGATCTGGTCGGTGATGCCGATGTTCCTGTAGAGCTCCGGGGCCTGCTTCCTGAAGTTCTCCAGGTCCAGCACGCTGCCCGGGTTCATGGCCACGGACTCGGTGAGGAACTTCGCACCCGAGGACTCGGGGGTCGCGGCGAGCGCCTGCGGATCGAGCGCCTTGGCGTCGAACAGCTCCTTGTAGCGGGTGAGCATGTCCACGCCCTTGGCGTCGTTGAACGCGAAGGCGGTGCCCTCCCTGTTCATGAGCCGGACGCCGTAGCGGCCGAAGTCCTCGATGGTGGGCACCTGCGCGAGCGTGGCGATCTCGCCGTCGCTCCGCTCGGCCAGCTTCAGCCCGCTCTTGAAGACCTGGTCATAGGTGGTCGGCGGCTTCTCGGGGTCGAGCCCGGCCTCCTCGAAGAGCCGCTTGTTGTAGAACATCGGGCCGGTGTTGAGGTACCAGGGAAAACCGTACGTCCCGTCCACGCCCGGTATCTGATGGCTCTTCCAGGCGCCCGGCAGATACTCCTCGCGGTACCCCGCCGCGACCTTGTCCCGGTCGAGATCGAGCGCGAGCCCGGCCTTCGCCAGCGGGGCCACCAGGTCGGGCGAGACGTTGACGACGTCGGGCAGGGTGCCGCCGGCCGCGTCCGCGCTGAGCTTGTCGGCGTAGCCCTCGGCCGGCCGGTCGACCCATCTCACCTTCGTGTCCGGGTACTTCTTCTCGAAGTCCTCGATGACTCCGTTGAAGTAGTCCTTGAAGTTGGCCTGGAGGTTCCAGGTCTGGAAGGTGATCCGGCCCTTGACGGCGCCCGAGGCGTCCGAGGGCTCCTCGGTGCCGGTTCCTCCGCTACAGGCGCCGAGCGGCAGGACGGTGGCGAGAGCAGCGGCGACAGCTGCTGCTCTGCGGGAGATGCGCACGGTGAACGGCTCCTTTGCTCGGACTCGGACGCGCCGGCGGCGAACCGGAGCCACGGGCCCGGCTGTTTATTACCCGCAGACCTTGCAAGGTGCCCCGGGCAAAGTCAACACGTTCGCCCGCGCTCTCCGGCGAGGGCTCGGCCACGGCCGGGCTGGTGCCGGCCAGGCCCCCGGCGGCCCTCGGCGTGGACTCGTCCGTGCTCCAGCTCGTCTCCGGCATCCAGGAGATCCTGTCGGACCGTCAGCTCGGTCTGCCCTTCCAGGTGGTGGAGGGCGACGCGGGGCCGCGTCCGGTCCTGTCGCGGTTACGGGCCGACGACGCGGGCACCACGGCGTCCGTCGTCGACCTGCTCCACGCGCTGGGCCACCGGCGGATCGTCCATGTCGCCGGGCTCCCCTCACTCGCGCACACCGAGCGGCGTGTCCGCTCGCCGCGGATCGAGGCCGGCCGGCGCGGACTGGCCGAGGCGCGCTCGCTGACGGCGGACCACTCCGACATCCGGGGCGCGGCGGTGACCCGCCGGGTGCCGGCGCGGTCCGGAGCGCCGACGGCCCTGATCTACGACAACGCCGTGATGGCCGCCGCCGGCGCGGCCGTCACGGCGGAGTTCGGCCTCTCCGTGCCCGGCGACGTCTCGGTCGTCGCCTTTGAGGACTCGGCCCTGTGCCGGCTGGAACGGCCCCGGCCGACTGCGCTCTCCCGCGACGCGGTGGGATCGGCCGGATCGCGGCGCGGGAGCCGGCCGCGCCGCTCTACGACGGCGAGCCGCGCACCGTACAGATGCCGTTGCCCGCGCTGATCGAGCGGGAGAGCACAGGCCCGGCACCAGGCTCCGACTGACACATTCCGCTTGGCCGAAAATCATTCCTGTCACGACCATTGACACCCCAAGAGATCAAGTGATCTATTCACTTTATGAGTCGCAGTGAACTGTCGCTGTCCGAGCATCTCGCGGACAGCATCGTCGAGATCATCCGCACCGAACGGCTGGTTCCCGGGGACGCGTTGGCGTCCTCCCGGGACCTCGCCCGCCGGTTCGACGTCACCACGCCCACGGTCCGCGAGGCCCTGCGCAGACTTGAGGCCACCGGCGTGGTGGAGTTCCGGCACGGCTCGGGTACGTATGTGGGACCCGGCAGTGAGCGGCGGCTGCTCGCCAATCCGCATCTCCCGCGCGGCAGCCGTGAGTCGGTGCTCGAACTCGTCGAGGCGCGGCTGGTCCTGGAGCCCGCCGTGGCCGCCGCCGCCGCCCGTACCCGGGTGCCGGAGGCTGTGGCACGGCTGGAGGCGGCGTCCACCAACGCGCTGCATCCGCCCCAGGAGTCGCTGCGGCAGTCGGTCCACTTCCATGTGGCGCTGGCCGCCGCCAGCGGCAACGCGCTGCTGCGCGAGGCCGTCGAGGCACTGCTCCAGGTCAGGGCTCGGGAGCAGGTCGAGATCCGGCACCGCTACAACGACCGCGCGCGGGACCACGCGGAGCATGTGGAGATCTTCGCGGCGGTACGGGACGGGGACGCCGAGGCGGCCGAGCGGCTGACCCGGGAGCACCTCGGGTCCATCCGTGAGGCGGTCCTCGCGGCCGACTTCCCGGAGGTCGGCGCGGAGGACGAGGGCCGCGCGGACTCGGCACCGGAGGAAGCCGGAGCCAGGGACGCCGGCCCCATGGACACCGGAGCCGCGGACGCCGGAGCCACCGGCGCAGGCGCGGAGACGGGGGTGGCCCGGTGAACGGCCGACCGCCGCTGCGGCTGGCCGCGATGACGACACCGGAGGCCGCCGAGGCGGTCACCGCCAGCCCTGTGGTGATCATCCCGGCGGGCGCGTTCGAACAGCACGGTCCCGGTATGCCACTGGCCACGGACACCATCCGGGCCGAAGGAGTGGCCGACCGGGTGGCCGCCGCGCTGGCCGGGCGCGCGGTGATCGGCCCTCCCCTGCCGGTCGGTGTGTCACCGCACCATCTCGCCTTCGCGGGCACGGTCACTCTCACCACCACGACCCTGGCCGCGGTGGTCCGTGAGTATGTGGCGAGCCTCTACCGGCACGGCTGGCGAAAGATACTCGTGGTGACCGGCCACGGCGGCAACAACGCCACACTGGCCACCGTGGCGCAGGATCTGCTCACCACCCATCCCGATCTCCAGTTCGCCTGGTCGCCCGTCACCGCGCTGGCCGCGGATGTCGTGTCCGGGATGGAGGTCAGCGAGGTGCACGGCCACAGCGGTGAGGCCGAGACCGCGCAGATGCTCCATCTCGCCCCCGAACTGGTGCACACCGACCGGCTCGTGGCCGGTACGACGTCCACCTCCCAGCTCGATCCGCTCCCCCGGCTCTCGCGTCACGGCAGCCACCCGGCACTCGCCGTCCGCTACGACCGGATCAGTGAGAACGGCATCCTCGGTGACCCGCGCCGGGCGACCGCCGAGGACGGACAGGCGGTCGTCGACGCCGTCGTGGTCCGTCTGGTCGCCTTCGTCAAGGAGTGGCTGGACGTCTGACACCGGACCCGCCGCCGCTCCACCCGTGTACGGCATCACGCGCCCGCCCCGCCCGTCCTTCCGCGAGGCGGCAGGGGCGAACGTGGTGCCGTGGACAGCACCCGTCCGTACGACACGTCCCGCGCGGCACACCACAACGGCGCCCGCCGCAGCGCGTCGGACCGCACCACGTCACACCGCGACACACCACACACGCACCACACACAACGCACAACACACATCGCACAACGTCCGTCGCGTAGAGGCCATCGTCCGCCCAGCACGCGATCCCGCCCCGCAGTGTGGGGCACCCCTGCCCGGAAACCAGCCGGCCGTCCGCCCGGGACGTCCGGCAGAAGGAGCCTGCCATGAACTCCCTCCAGCGGATGGCGACAGCCGCCGTGAGCCTCGTCCTGTGCGTCGGAGCGACCGGATCCGCGACGGCCGCCGCCCCGGCGAGCGCGTCGAAGCCCTCGAAGTCCGCCTGCCGGCTGCCCGCTCCCCAGCAGCCCGGCACCAGCGCGTCGCAGACCATCAGCAGCGGTGGCCGTGACCGCACGTACCAGCTCCATCTCCCCGACAACTACGCCAAGAAGCGCGACTGGCCCCTGGTCCTCGCCTTCCACGGCCGCGGCAACACCGGTGCCGATGACACCGTCGGGGTAGACGACCACGGCCGGGAGCGTCGAGAGCTTGGAGAACTCCTCCGTCCCGGCACCGGTGTTGCCGCGGC
>NZ_MAUD01000304.1 GCF_001700515.1 Streptomyces lushanensis | reverse complement strand
TGGAGCGGCACGCGGGCCGGGCGGGGGAGCGGCGCCGGAGGTCAGGGCAGCTCGGGCAGATCGTCCGCATAGAGCAGCGTCAGATCGTCCGTGCTGGTCTCCGGCAACTGGGCGACCCGGCCCGCGTGCCGCTCCACCATCGACTCGAACGTCTGACGCGCGGTACGGCCGTTGCCGAAGGCGGGCCCCTTGGGCAGCGCCGTGAAGTACGTGAGCAGTGCCTCGGCCGTGCCGTCGCCCAGCCGGTACTCCTGCTCCTCCGACTGCTGGCGCACGATCCGCAGCAGCTCGTCGGGCTCGTAGTCGCTGAAGGTGATGGTCCGCGAGAAGCGGGACGCCACACCCGGGTTGACCGTCAGGAAGCGCTCCATCTCGGCCGTGTACCCGGCGACGATCACCACGACCGCGTCCCGGTGGTCCTCCATCAGCTTCACCAGCGTGTCGATCGCCTCCTTGCCGAAGTCCCGCCCGGAGTCCTCGGGCGACAGGGCGTACGCCTCGTCGATGAAGAGCACGCCGCCGCGGGCCCGGTCGAAGGCCTCCTGCGTGCGGATCGCGGTGGAACCGATGTGCTCGCCGACCAGGTCAACCCGGGAGACCTCGACGAGATGGCCGTGCTCCAGCACCCCGAGGGAGTGCAGGATCTCGCCGTACAGCCGGGCCACCGTCGTCTTGCCGGTGCCGGGGGAGCCCGTGAAGACGAGATGGCGGCGGACCGACGCCGCCTTGAGGCCCGCCTCCTTGCGGCGTCGGCCGACCTCGATCATGTCGGTCAGCGCGCGGACCTCCCGCTTGACGCTGTCGAGACCGACCAGCGCGTCGAGCTCTCCGAGGACCTCCTCCGAGGAGCGCGCGGACACCGCGGCCGGGACGGCGTCCCGCGCGGTCGCGGCCGCGGCCGGGGCGGTGCTCTGCGGAGGGACCGCGCCGAGCAGCCCGGTGGTCTGTGTCGCGGTCAGCACGGTGGGCGGCTCGGACGGCGGAGCCAGTACGCCGCTCTCGTCGCTGGTGCAGTCCTCGGCGGTCGGGCCGTTCTCGGCGAACTCGTAACCGCCGCGCGCGCACCGTTCCGTACGGCACCGTGTGAGCGTCGTACGGCAGCCGTCCGTCACATGGAAGCCGTAGCCGCCGCTGCCCGTCACCCGGCAGTTGTCGAAGGTGCCGCGGCCCTCGGCGGAGACGTAGAAGCCCGCCTCGGCGGCCGAGGTGACCGTACAGCGCTCGATGGTGGGATCGGCGCCCTTGGTGACGATCACACCGGTCTGTACGCCGTCGATGGTGCAGGAGTTGAGCGTGCCGCCGCTGCCGTGGTCACGGAACCAGGCGCCGGTGGAGGCTTCCTTGATCCGGCAGTCGTCGAGCTGCGCGGTCGCGCCGTCGCTCACCGACACCGCGGTGTTCCGTACCTGGGAGATGTCGCTGTCGACGACATCGGCGCGTGAGCCCCGGTCGAGGACGAAGAGCGCGTCGGGCACGTCGTGCACCCGGCAGGAGTCGAGGACGACGGTCGCGCCGTCACTGACCCAGACGGCCGGATAGTCGCCCGTACTGTCGTGGATCTCGCACTGGTTGGCGTCCACGCGGGTGCCCGGGTCCCAGACGGAGAGTCCGTTGCGGCCGAAGCGGCGCACCGTGGAGCGGGTCAGGGTCAGCACCGAGCGGGAGCGCAGATCGACCGCGTTCTCCGGGATGTCATGGATGTCGCAGTCGGAGAGGGTGAGCACGGCGTCGGTGTCCAGGGTTATCCCGTCCGCCGACGTGCGGTGCACGGAGGAGTCGGTGAGATGGGCGGCGGCGCGGGACGTCACCTGCACACCGGTGCCCTTGATCTCGTAGATCTCGCAGCCGATCGCCTCCATCCCGCTGCCCTCACCGGTGACGGACAGGCCCGCGCCCGAGGCGTGGTGGATGCGGCAGCGCTCCAGCCGGGGATGCGCGCCGCCGCGCACCGAGACCCCGGACTGCCCGGCCGCGACGATCTCGCACTCCTCGAACACCCCGCCCGCGCCGTCGAGTACGCCGATGCCGACACCGGCCGGGTTGTCGACGGTGCAGCGGCGCACGGTGGGCCGGGCCGCGCCGCGTACCTCTATGCCGGCCGCCGAGCGGGTCACGATCCGCAGTTCCGTCAGCTCGGGTGCGCCGTCCTCGACGAGCAGCGCGGGCGAGGTCGCGTCCTGGCCCTCCACCAGGAGGTCCTGGATGGTGGCGGAGGCACGGACGGTCAGCGGTACGCCGTCGGCGGGCGCGATCCGTACGGAACCGGGCGAGCCCTCGGGACCGCGCAGGGTGACGGCGCGTGCCACGACGAGATTCTCCCGGTAGGTGCCGGGGGCGACGGTGAGGATGTCGCCGTCGCCGGCCGCCTCCAGGGCGGCGGCGAGGGACGCGTACTCGCCCGTGCGGCGCCGCCAACGCGATGTTCCGGTGTGCGTCACCTGGACCGTGCCCTGTGCCATGGCGCTGTTGTGCCCCCACCTCGTGCGTGTGCGCGTGCCGTGCCGTCCGGGGCACCGGCCCCGGACCCCGGCCGCAAGGGCGGACCGGGCGGCACCACCGTAGCGCGCATGACACGTCCGAGTTGACGCGAGAGGCCGCTCTGGGACGGGACTTCGCCACGGCACGCCCTGCCGTACGGGCCTGGCGGCCGGGCTCCCGTGACAGGCGGATTCGCCGGACGGCGGGCGGTGCCGGGGCACGCGAGCCCGGCAGGATCCGGACAGCACCTGGGGGACGGCCCTCAGCTGCCCGCGCCGGTGCGGCCCCAGTCCGGGCCGGCCTTGGCCCATGCCCGGTCGAGGTGCTCGTACCTCCGCCGCACCAGACGCCATACGATCAGCCGTCTGCCGCACTCCACCAGACCGGCCGCCAGCACGGCCGCGCCGAGGCCGACGAGAACGGCGTGGGTGCGCGCGCCGTCCGCGTTCATCGGGGGCTTCACCGGTCTGCCGCGCTGGTCGGCCCAGATGCCGAAGGTGTCGCCCGCCCGGGGCCGGCGCGAGGGCGCGGAGACGAGGCCCGTACGGGAGCCGCCGTCCACCGTCCGCCAGGTGGCGATCACCTTGCTGCCCGTGTCGTGCTGCGCCGCCGACTCGGCGTCGAACGGGACGGTATGGCGCTCGGCGGAGCGGCCGACGACCATGGCGGTCGTCCGGTGCCGGTGCTCGTGCTGGAACCGGACCGTCTCCCGCAGCGACGCGTCGACGGCGCTCCCGCAGAGCCAGCCGACGACCGGGGCGGCCAGCGCGAACAGACCCACCGCCGTCAGCGCGACCCATGCCTCGATCAGATCGGTCCCTCTGCGCAGGGGGTTGCGCCGCCAGCGCCAGAGTCCCGGTATCGTGCGCACCTTTTCCGCACCCCCTTCCCTGTCCGTTTTAGCCGCGGGCAGCACGGTTTACGCGCGATGGGCGCGAAGAGAGAGCAAGCTCACTTCGTTGTCCCCTGCACCCAAAGCCGGATATGACGGGCGGGGCGGACACAACAGGCGCCTCCTGCGCGGCCCGTCGGGCCGGCGGGCCGGTCGGGAGCCACGGGATCAGTCGAGCACCGTGAACGGATCGCCCACCCGCAGTGTGCCGGTGGACTCGGGGACGAGGTTCTGTCCGAAGATCAGCCGGCCGTCCGTCTTGCGGTACCGGCCGAGGGTGCGCAGCGGCTCCCGGCCGCGCTCGGCGGTCCGCTGGTCCGTGGTGGTGACGACACACCGCCCGCAGGGCTTGGCGACCCGGAAGGTCACCTCTCCGACGGCGACGCGGCGCCAGTGGTCCTCGGCCCAGGCCGCCGTCCCGGCCACCACGAGATTCGGCCGGAACCGGTCCATCGGCAGCGGACCCTCCTGCGCGTGATCCCCGTCCGCGATCCAGGAGTTGAGGGCGTCGAGCGAGGCGAGCGTGGTGACGAGCAGCGGGAAGCCGTCCGCGAAGCTGACCGTCTCCCCGGGCCTCGCGAACAGCGGATCGACGGGCCTGCGCGAAGCAGGGGCGTCGAGATGGACGAGCCTGACCTCCACCCCGAGGTACGTGCTCGCCCAGTCGTGTGCCTCGCTCCCCGCGGGCACGGCTTCGACCCTGGTCCCGAAGACGTCCACCACGACGGTGCCGGCGCCCCCCGGCCCCGGTTCCGCCGGCGGCGGTTCGAGGACCGTCAACGGCTCATGTCCTGGCGCGTGCAGCCGGATCCCGCCGTCCGGCCGCGGCTCGGCGCGGGCCAGCGCCAGCCGTCCCTGCTGGCGCTGCGTGACCACCTTTCCCGTGCCGTCGATCAGTGTCCAGCGGCGGTCCCCGGCGAGCCCCCAGGGCTCGACGAGCGCGTGCTCGGGCGTACAGCCGGCCATCGACTTGACCGGGTGGACCCGCAGGGCGTGCAGAACCGGCCGGGCCGGCCGGACCGACTGCCCCGGTCGCACCGGCTGGGCAGGCTGAGCTGGCTGGACTGGCTGATGGACCGGCTTCGGCATGAAGCCATCCTGTCAGCAGCCCTCAGTACCCCCGTGTCTGATAGGGCCGGTTGTACGGGTCGTCGTACTGCGTGGGCGGCGCGGGCGCCGGGCGCGGAGCCGCCGGACGCATCGCCTCGTACCCCGTACCGGGCATGGGACGCTGCGGCTGCGGCTGCGGCTGCTGCTGGGCGGCCGGGTAACCGCGCGGCGGTACCTGCTGCGGGATGTACGGCGCGGGCGCGTGCTGCAACGGCATGGGCTGCTGCATCGGCGCCGGCTGCTGCTGGTAGCCGCCGTACGACGGCGCGGGCTGGGAGGGCGCCGGGGGAAGGGCGGGCAGCGCGGAGGGCAGGGCCGGCAGATAGCTGTTGCCGGTGTCATAGGCGGAAGGCACTCGGATCGGCGCGATCTGAGGCGTGCCCCGCTCCGCGACCAGGGAGTCGTAGATAGGGGTGTCCGGGAACGACGGCGCGGTGTAGTAACCGCCGCCGTAGGTGGCGCGGGGGGAGGTCATGGAACATAAGTTAAGCCCACGATGTGCCGGTTGGGGAGTCCGATAAGGGGGTTCTTTGGGGAGCTGTGGGAGACTTCGGATCCCCAATGCGAGCGAACATGGGAAAAACGGTCGTCCGAAGATGTTCGGATCGTGTAAAGGGCAAGCTAGCGGGGGGTTACCGGCGGGTCTCGCGGGGTCCGAACGGCGTTCCTGCCATTAGGTTGGCGGCACGAAATCTTCGGACACCCCGACCCGCGATGGGGGCGAGCATGGCCATGCTTAAAGGAGCCAATCTGCCGGTACCGGCGCCTGCTGTGCGAGTCGAATTGGGATGGCGCGCGGGACCCGGCGTACCGGACGTCGACGCGTCGGCACTGCTCCTCGTCTCGGGGAGAGTCCGCTCCGACGCCGACTTCGTCTTCTACAACCAGCCGGTGCACGCGTCGGGCGCGGTACGCCACGAGAACAAGGCGAGCGGGGGAGCCGGCGTCACGGACACGCTCACGGTCGATCTCGCGCGTGTGGAGCCCGCCGTCGGCGGACGCCGCCAGGACGATCCGGTCGACGGCGG
>NZ_MAUD01000303.1 GCF_001700515.1 Streptomyces lushanensis | reverse complement strand
GCTATGCGGTGGGCGTCGATCGCGAGTTCGCGGAGCATGCCGCTGATCGGATTGGTGAAGCCGGTGAAGTAGAGGCCCGGGGCGTGGGCGGGGGTGTGGGGGCCCTGGGTGAGCGGGCGGCCGGTGGGGGACAGGACGTCCAGTCCGTCCAGCAGCGGCTCCAGCGCGCGCTCGTAGCCCGTGGCCGCTATGACCACCTCCGGTGTGATCCGGGTGCCGTCCGCCAGGACGACCTTGTCCTGCTCGAAGGACTCGACCGCCGCCACCGGTTCGACCCGTCCCTCCCGTACCGCGTCGATCAGCCCCACGTCCTGCACCGGGATCGCGCCCTGGCGCACCCTGGTGTACAGGCCCGTGTCCGGGCGCGGCAGGCCGTGGGACGACAGGTCGGGGACGGCGATCCGGGCCAGCACCCGGCTCGCGCCGTCGACCAGCCTGGCCGGCAGACGGCGGACCAGGATGCCCGTCGACTGGGCGGGCCAGCCCGCCGTGGAGCGCCGCACGATGTGCGGGACGGTACGGACGGCGAGGCGCACGCGGGCCGCGCCGCCCTCCACCAGATCGACCGCGATCTCCGCGCCCGTGTTGCCGACGCCCACCACCAGCACGTCCTTGCCCGCGTACGGCCGCGCGTCGCGGTACGCGCTCGCGTGCAGCAGCTCGCCCGCGTAGCTCTCCCGGCCGGGCCAGGACGGCACCTTCGGCGTGTGGTTGTAGCCGGTCGCCACGACGACCGCGCGCCCGGTCAGCTCCCGTCCGCCCGTCGCGCGCAGCAGCCAGGCCGAGCCGTCGGGGGAGCGCTCGACACGGGTGACCTCGACACCGGTGACGATCTCCAGCCGGTGGAACTCCGCGTACTTCTCCAGATAGCGGACCACATCCGCGCGGGCCACCCACCGCCCGAAGGAACGCGGCATCTTCAGCCCCGGCAGCGCGGAGTGGCGGCGGGTGGTGTGCAGCCGCAGCCGGTCGTAGTGGCCGCGCCAGGAGGCTCCGACGGCGTCCGACTTCTCCAGTACGACGGCCCGTACGCCCCGTTCGCGCAGTACGGCGGCGACGGCGAGTCCACCGGGGCCGCCGCCGATGACATACACGGGACGGTCCTCGGTGCGGTCGAAATCGTCGGGCATGAAAGCTGAGCGTAATCGGAACATCACATGGTGGGGTATCGGTCAAGACGGGAAATCGATTGCGAATCGATCACGCTCGACGGGATACGCGCAGGCGGCGCCGCGCCACCACGGCGCGGGCCGTCCCCTTGGCGTCGCGCCTACGGCCAGAGCAACTCCCGTACCCAGTCGTCCCCTTCGCGCCGGTAGCGCAGCCGTACATGGCGCCTGCGCTCGTCCCCCTGGAAGAACTCCACCTCGTCCGGCACCAGGACGTACGCCGTCCACGACGGCGCCCGCGCGTCCGGCTCGCGCCGCGCCCGCTCCCACGCCGACTCGCTCGCCCGCGCCAACTCCTGCGCCGAGCCCAGTACTTCGCTCTGCCGTCCCACCAGCGCGGAGGCCAGCGCGCCCGTCGAGCGCACCCGCAGATCCGCGGCGCTCTCCTCGCGGCCCGCGCTGTGGACGGTGCCCCGGATCCGTACGGCGCGGGCCCGGACCGGCCAGTAGAAGCCGAGCGCCGCCTCGGGACGGGCGGCGAGCTGCCGGCCCTTGCGGCTGGTCGCGTGCGTGGCGAAGTGCCAGCCGCGGCTGTCCGCGTCGTGCAGCATCAGCGTCCGTACATCGGGCCGGCCGCGCTCGTCGGCGGTCGCCAGCGTCATGGTGTGCGGCTCGGGCTGCCCGGCCGCGACCGCGTCGGTGAACCAGCGCCGGAACAGCGGCAGCGGCTCCCCGGGCGCGGTGGCCGGATCGAACACGGGCAGTCGCTCCAGGTCCCAGACCCGCTGGTCGCGCAGCAGGGCACGGAAGGCCTCCTGCTCGTCGTCGCCGTCGTCGCGTTCACGGTGGTGGTCGTGGTCGTTCACGGGCGCCGTTCAACCCCCCGGCTCTTGGTGCGTGGGAAACAGAAGTGGTGACGTGGGAAACAGAGGTGGTGACGTGGGAAGCGGAAGTGGGCCGGATACGGGAGCGCCGACGAGGATCAGAGGTCTGATCCGCCGTCGGCGTGACAGGACAGTGAGGGCACGCCCGTACCGTGCCCGCCGGCCGCTGCGCCGGCTCGTTCGGCGGCCTACTTCGTGGGCTTTCTGCCGGTGATGCCGAGATGGACCAGGAGCGCGAGATTGGGCTTCAGCTCGGCCTGCTTCACGCCCCAGCTCTGGAAGTTCTTCTGGTGCGAGGCCACCGAGGCGAGCATCACGACCAGCGAGCCCGCCAGCGCCGCCGGGCTGACGTCCTTGTCGATCCTGCCCTTCGACTGAAGCTCCTTGACGGACTCCGTGAGGGAGTTGGTGACGGAGTTGAGGATCTTCATGCGGATCTTGTTGAACCGCTTGTCGCCCTCCGCCGCGCCCAGGTCGACGACCCGGAGGATCGCGTCGTGCTTGCGCCAGAAGTCGAGGAAGCCCTCGACCAGGTCCTCGGAGGTCTGCCAGCCGGCCTTGCCGGCCCAGGAGCGGCCGGAGACCAGCGAGGTCAACCCGGTGCCCTCCTTGGCCATTTCCTCGGCGATCTCGAGGACGGCGCCCTCGACATCGGGGAAGTACTGGTAGAAGGTCGCGGGTGAAGTCCCCGCCCGCCGGGCCACGTCGATGACTTTGACGTCCCGGTACGGCGAGGAGCTGAGCATCTCGCCGAGGCAGTCGAGCAGCTTCTGCCGCGTCGCCTGCCCGCGCCGACCAGCCACGCGGCCGTCGACGGTGCGCACTTGTCCTGTCATGCCGTCAGCTTACCGAGGGGGGATCGAGGCGCGATTTGGCCGAGTGCAAATGGGGAACCGGCCATCTTTCGCACGGGTCGTGCGCGCGGACTGTCATCCCCAGGGGTGGACTGTCATCCCCAGGGTTCACGTGCGGGTGAGTAGTGTTATTAACAGCCTGTGGATAACTTCGGTGGATAACTCGGGGTGCCGAGCACTTCACCCTGCGATAATCGAGCAATTGCGCTATTTCATCCGCTGCGGCCCGGGGCGCGGCCCGTTAGGTTGGCTGTGACGGGCGCCGCACGGACGGGCACCGGGCGGGCGCGCGTCACGCGGACGGGCACCGTACGGCGGATGCCACGGTCGGAAGGAGCCGGACATGGCCGCGTTCGCGGAGTCCACGCCGTGCTGGGTGGATGTGTCGCTCCCCGATCTCGAAGCGGGCAAGCGCTTCTACGGGGAGCTGTTCGGCTGGACCTTCGGCGAGGACAGCGGCATGGCGTACGGACACCACCGCGCGGCGTACGGGCACTACACGGAGGCGTTCAGCGGCGGCGGGCGGGTGGCCGGACTCGTCGCCAAGAGGGACGGCAGGATGCCCACCGTCTGGAGCGTCTACTTCGCCACCTCCGACGCCGTCGCGCTGATGGACCGGATCACCCGGGCGGGCGGCCGGACCGTACAGCCACCGACGGCCCTGGGGCCGTTCGGTGTGATGGCGCAGGCCGCCGATCCGGCCGGCGCCGTCTTCGGGCTCTGGCAGTCCGAGGAGGGCTGGGGCTTCGAGAGGACGGGCCTGCCGGGCTCGTTCTGCTGGACCGAGCTCTACACGCGGGACAAGGAGCGCGTCGATCCGTTCTACGAGACGGTCCTGGGTTTCCACGGGACCGATCTGCCGGACGCCTCGGTCGACTTCCGCGTATGGTCCCTGGCCGGTACGGAGGAGCCGGGCGCGCGCGGCCCGGAGTCCGCGACGGCCGGCCCCGGACCGGAGCGGACCGGTCCGGAACCGGGACGGACCGGTCCGGAACCTGAGCGAGCCGGTCCGGCACCGGCGCCGGTCCGCGCCGTCGGCGGGCGCAGCGTCATCACGGACGCCTTCCCGGCGGAGATGCCGGCCCACTTCCTCGTCTATTTCTCCGTCAGGGACTGCGACACGACGGCGGGTACGGTCGTCCGGCTCGGCGGCCGGATCACCACGC
>NZ_MAUD01000302.1 GCF_001700515.1 Streptomyces lushanensis | reverse complement strand
CCGTCGGATCCGACGGGGTGCGGGCGGGCGGAGGTCTGCCCCGGGGACAGCTCGCCATGATCAGTGCCGCGTCGCTGGTCAATGTCGTGCCGTACGAGGTGTACGACGCGTGGATCACCGTGACGCGGGCGTCGGACGGGCTGCTGCCGGTGCCCGCCGCCGCACCGCAGAACTCGGGCCTGGACCTCAAGGCGTTCCAGAACCTCGGCTACACCGGCGAGTGGTTCGTCTTCGCGGGCTTTGTGATCTTCATGTGGTTCCGGCTGTTCCGGCGCGAGGCCGAGGCGGTCAAGGACCGGGCGCTGGGGCTGGAGACCGCCGCGTAGGCCCTGCCCGGTCCCGGCGGCTCCGCCCGGGGTTCCTCCCGGCGGCTCCGCCCGGGGTTCCTCGGGTCGCTACCGGCGCAGAGCGACTGGCGGCGGCACAGCGGGTGGCCGACGGGATGCCCATGGTGCGCGGGTGGCCGGCCGACGGAAGAGGGGTAGGGCGGCGGGAGAGCGGGGCCGGTCGGGCCGGCGTCGTCCTGACGCCGTGCCGACACCCGCTCCGTTTCGACCGCTCCGTGTACATCGTCCGCCGCGTCCGCGTCGGTGCCCGGCCACCGCGACCGCCGGACACGGTCCCGGCCGCTACGGCGCGTCGAGGACGCCCGTCCGGTAGATCGTGCCCGCGCAGGCGTTGGGGATCGTCGCCTCGGCGACCGGCGCGCCCGGCTCCGGGGTGTGTACGACGGAGACGGTGCCGTCCATCGTGCCGCCCTCGGTCAGGAGCTGGGGCTCCGTGTTCGTTCCCGTACCCGCTCCGGCGTCCGTGCCCGTACCGGTGCCACCGCCCGTGCCCGCGCCCGCCGAGCTGTCGCCCGACGGCGTGGGGTCCGGGGAGGCGCCCGTGGTCGGACAGCTCTCCGCGGGCACCCAGGCGAACTTCACCTCGTACGCGCTGTTCGGCGACAGCGTCAGCGCCGCCGCCTCCAGGGACGGGTCGGGCAGCCCGGTGGCCGCGTCGCCCGCCGTGTGCGCCACGACAGTGATCCTGGCCTTGTCGGCGGCGCCCCCGGTCTGGAATTCGACCTTGCCGCCGCCGGTCACCGAGCAGTCGGTGCCCGAGACGTTGGCGACGCGGAAGGTGCCGTACACCTTGCCGCCGGAGTCGGGCGCGCCGGCTTCGGCGACGGTGACTCCGAGCTGGCCCGGCGCGCAGGTGGGCAGGGACGAGGACTGGGTGCCGCCGCCCGGGTCGGCCGTACCGGCGGTGCCCCCCACGGCCGTACCGCCCGAGGCGGTGTTCTCCGGCTCGGCCACCTTGTCGGGGTCGTCCGTGTCGGGAGAGACGTGTTCGGCGGGCTGGTGCGGGTCCTTGCCCGCGCCGCTGGAGTCCTTGCTCGTGCCCGTGCCGCCCTGGGCCTGCTCGCCGTGGCCGGCGTTGACGGAGTGGTCGTCCGTCGTGCCGCCGGAGCCGGCGACATGGACGAACGCGGGGACCGCCGTGCCGAACAGCAGCGCAGCGGCGGCCATACCGACGACGGCCTGGCGCTTTCTGGCCCGCCTGGTCGGTACCGCCCTGCGGAGATGGTCGAGGGCTCCCTCGGACGGCCGCAGGTCGTCCACGGCGCCGTGCAGCAGACGGCGCAGCGCCAGCTCGTCCATGTCGAGGCCGTCGAGACTCGCACCCACCTCCCCGCCCGCGTCCCCGGCCAGGTCGCCGTCCGGGTCACCGCCCGGCCCGCCGCCGAGGCCGGCGTTCAGGTGGCCGGCGTCTCCGCCGGCGTCACCGCCCGGCTCCCGGCCGCCCGTGCCGCCCGTACTGCTGCCGCCGCCACCGGCACCGGCGGCCACGCCGCCGGCGCCACTGGCGCCGCCGCTGCTGCCGTCACGGCCGCTGCCACTACCACTGTCGCTGCCGGCACCCGTATGACCGAGGCCGCTCAGCTCGTTATCCGGCCCGTTGTTCACAATTCCGTTCCCAGTCAGGTCGTTCAACGGCTCGTCCGGCCCGGTCGCCCCGTCGGGCCCGGCCGGCTTGTCCGGCTCGTCCCCACGGCCCTCGCCGTGACCGTTCACACGGTCCGCACGCCCGAAGCCGCGCCGGTCCTTCCGCGCACTCATGCCGTGGCCTCCATGGCGACGCGCAGCGCCTTGATGCCGCGCGAGCCGTACGCCTTCACCGAGCCCAGCGATATCCCGAGGGTCTCGGCGACCTGCGCCTCGGTCATGTCCGCGAAGTACCGCAGAACGAGCACCTCGCGCTGCCGCCGCTGCAATCCGCGCATCGCCTTGATCAGCGCGTCCCGCTCCAACTGGTCGTACGCGCCCTCCTCCGCGCTCGCCATGTCCGGCATCGGCTTGGAGAGCAGCTTGAGACCGAGGATGCGCCGACGCAGGGCGGACCGGGAGAGATTGACCACGGTCTGCCGCAGATAGGCGAGCGTCTTCTCCGGCTCCCGCACACGGTTGCGCGCGGAGTGCACCCGGATGAAGGCCTCCTGGACGACATCCTCGCAGGAGGCCGTGTCGTCCAGCAGCAGGGCGGCGAGACCGAGCAGCGACCGGTAATGGGCGCGATAGGTCTCGGTGAGGTGATCGACGGTGGTACCCGCTGCCATCGCGCCGTCAGCGCCCTCGCGCTGGGACGGCAGACGTGCGGGGCGCGCGGCGGGCATGGGGGCGATCACCGGCATACCGCCGGGTGTGCGGGGCCGCCGGAGCGGGCGGACCGCCGCGCCGCGTACCGGGACGATCGGTGTGATGTCGAGAACCTCTGCCACGCCTGTTGGACACGCTTCCCCCCGTCAGGGTTGTACGCGCACGCCACCCCATTTGACGCTGCACCAATTGCCGTCATGCGTAACCGATCTCCCCCTATGCCCCAATTCTCGCGACACCGCGAAGGGGTGACCGCAGAGACGCTTCCCGGCCGGTCGGCGGTTGCGGTGTTCTCGCAGGAAAGACAGACGGGCATCGTCGAACAAGACAACGTCCCAGTTCAAGCCGGTGTGGCCATGAACCTGACCAAAGGACGTTCACAGATCCTACAAAGTTTTAGGGTTCAACGGCTTCTGATTTTCGTCGACTTTTGAGCCACACCTGAGGTTTCTCGCGGTTACGGGAAAGAACCGTGATGATGATCACTTCTGCCACCGCAGCCACTACCGACACCGCCGCCACGGACTTCGACCGCTACGGCTTCGACAGTTCCCGGGCGACGGCCTCGGCGATCTGAGCCGTGTTCAAGGCGGCGCCTTTGCGGAGATTGTCACCGCAGACGAAGAGCTCCAGCGCCCGGGGGTCGTCCAGCGACCGCCGTACGCGCCCCACCCAGGTCGGATCCGTCCCCACCACGTCCGCGGGCGTGGGGAAGTCGCCCGCGCCCGGGTTGTCGAACAGCACCACGCCCGGCGAGGTCGCCAGGATCTCGTGCGCCCGGCCGACGGTGATCTCCTGCTCGAAGCGCGCGTGCACGGTGAGCGAGTGCGCGGTGATCACCGGGACATGGACACAGGTCGCCGTCACCCGCAGACCGGGCAGGTCCAGGACCTTTCTGGTCTCGTCGCGTATCGCCATCTCGTCCGAGGACCAGCCGCCGTCCTGGGGCGCACCGGACCAGGGCACCACATTGAGCGCCAGCGGGGCGGAGAAGGGACCGGTGGTGTCACCGACGGCGCGGCGCACATCGCCGGGGTGCGTGCCCAGTTCCGTACCGGCGACCAGGGAGAGCTGGTCGCGCAGGGCGGTGATGCCCTCCTGGCCGGCGGCGCTGACCGCCTGGTACGAGGAGACCACCAGCTCGCGCAGTCCGAACTCGGCGTGCAGGGCGCCCACGGTGACGATCATCGACAGTGTCGTGCAGGCCGGGCTCGCGACGATCCCGCGCGGCCGGGACCGTACCGCGTGCGGATTGAGCTCGGGGACGACCAGCGGGACGTCCGGGTCCATCCGGAAGGCGGCCGAACTGTCGACGACGACCGCGCCCTTGGCGGCGGCGACGGGTGCCCACCGGGCGGACACCTCGTCCGGTACGAGGAACACCGCGACGTCGACGCCGTCGAGCGCCTCCTCGGTGAGGCCGACGATCTCGGTCGGCTCGCCGCGCACGGAGAGCTTGCGGCCCTCGGTGCGCGGCGAGGCGATCAGCCGGATGTCGCCCCAGACGTCGGCGTGCTGGGAGAGGATCTGGAGCATGACGGCGCCGACGGCCCCGGTCGCACCCACGACCGCGAGCGTCGGCCGGCCGTTCATGGAGCGGCGCTCCCGCGTCCGCCCCCGACGTCACCGTACGACCGGCCTCCGCGGGGCCGGCTGCTGTACGACGAGCCCCCGCGCGACCGGCCTTCGTACAGCCGGCCGCGGTACGGCCGGCCTCCGTGCGGCCGGTTCATCGGCCGGTGCCTCCGTAGACCACGGCCTCGTCGGAGTCGCTGTCCAGACCGAAGGCGCTGTGCACCGCCCGTACGGCCTCGATGACATCGTCCGCGCGCGTGACCACGGAGATCCGGATCTCGGAGGTCGAGATCAGCTCGATGTTCACGCCCGCGTCCGACAGAGCCTCGAAGAAGCTCGCGGTGACGCCCGGGTTGGTCTTCATGCCCGCGCCGACGAGGGAGATCTTGGCGATCTGGTCGTCGTAGCGCAGCGACTCGAACCCGATCGTCGACTTCGTCTTCTCCAGCGCGTCGATGGCCTTGCGGCCCTCGGTCTTCGGCAGCGTGAAGGAGATGTCCGTCAGCCCGGTCGCCGCGGCGGAGACGTTCTGGACGACCATGTCGATGTTGATCTCGTTGTCGGCGATGGCTCGGAAGATCGTCGCGGCCTCGCCGGGCTTGTCGGGGACGCCGACGACCGTGATCTTCGCCTCGGAGGTGTCATGGGCGACACCGGAGATGATGGCCTGCTCCACCGTGCGGTCCCCTTGCGGCTCGTTGCTGACCCATGTGCCCTGAAGCCCCGAGAACGAGGACCGGACATGGATCGGGATGTTGTAACGGCGTGCGTACTCGACGCACCGGTGCAGCAGCACCTTGGAGCCGGAGCTGGCCAGCTCCAGCATGTCCTCGAAGGAGATCCACTCGATCTTCCGGGCCTTCGTCACGACCCGCGGGTCGGCGGTGAAGACACCGTCCACATCGGTGTAGATCTCGCACACCTCGGCGTCCAGCGCGGCGGCGAGTGCCACGGCGGTGGTGTCGGAACCGCCGCGTCCCAGCGTGGTGATGTCCTTCTTGTCCTGGGACACCCCCTGGAACCCGGCGACGATGGCGATGTTGCCCTCGTCCAGCGCCGTACGGATCCGGCCCGGCGTGACATCGATGATGCGCGCTTTGTTGTGGACCGAGTCGGTGATGACGCCCGCCTGGCTGCCGGTGAACGACTGGGCCTCGTGGCCCAGGTTCTTGATCGCCATCGCCAGCAGGGCCATGGAGATCCGCTCTCCGGCGGTCAGCAGCATGTCGAACTCACGCCCGGCGGGGATCGGGGACACCTGCCCCGCGAGATCGATCAACTCGTCCGTCGTGTCGCCCATCGCCGACACCACGACGACCACTTGATGGCCGTTCTTCTTGGCATCGACGATTCGCTTGGCGACCCGCTTGATGCCCTCGGCATCGGCTACGGAGGAGCCTCCGTACTTCTGCACGACAAGGCCCACGTGCGCTCCTCGCTCGGTCCATCACTACTGTCGGCTCAGTTTAACGAGCGACCGCACGACGACTCGGACATATCACATCGTGAGATGTCCCGCTCACTCAGTGATCATCGAGCATCGGCCGCCGCCCGCCCGGTGAGGATGCATGCCCCGGATGTCATGAGGCACGCGAAAACGTGGGACGCGTCACATGGGCGAGCGCGTCACACGGGCGAGCACCGCACACGGATCACGCGAGCACCGCGCACGCGGATCACCTGACGGTGCGCAGGCCCAGAGGACCGGCGATCTCCTCGGCCATCACCTTGCCCGCCTCCTCCGCGAGGGCGTCCTCGCCGAGGTCCTGGTCCGTGTCCAGACCGTCGAGGGCCGGGAGGGGCTGGTCGAGGCGGACATGGGCCACCAGGGACTGGAGGGCGCGGAGGGTCGCGGAGGCGGTGGAGCCCCAGTTGGAGAAGTACGAGAACTGCCACCACCACAGCGCCTCGGTCGTCCGGCCCGCGCGGTAGTGGGCCATTCCGTGGCGGAGGTCGGTGATCACCCCGGCGATGTCGTCGGAGATACGGGCCGCGACGGGCGCCTTGCGGGGCTCGTACGGGTCGAAGACCTCGGAGTACACGTCGATCGGCTCCAGGATCACCGCGAAACGCTCGCGCAGCTCGTCGACATCCGGTTCCGGGCCGAGATCGGGCTCGTAGCGCTCGTCGGGAAGGATGTCCTCGTGCGCGCCCAGCCGGCCGCCGGCCAGCATGAGCTGGGAGAACTCCAGCAGCAGGAACGGTACGGCGCTGTCCGGCTCATCGCCCTTCGCCACTTCCGTGACGGCCACGATGAAGCTCTCGATCTGGTCGGCGATCTGGACCGCGAAGTCGTCCGGATCCTGATGGGCGGCGTGCAGCGTTGCGTCAGACATCGAGAAGTCGTCTCCCCTCGAAGGCACGCCCGAGCGTGACCTCGTCGGCATATTCCAGGTCGCCCCCCACGGGCAGACCGCTGGCCAGGCGTGTGACCTTCAGACCCATCGGCTTGATCATGCGGGCGAGGTACGTGGCCGTGGCCTCGCCCTCCAGATTGGGGTCGGTCGCCAGGATCAGTTCGGTGACCGTGCCGTCGGCGAGCCGGGCCAGCAGTTCACGGATCCGCAGATCGTCGGGGCCGACGCCCTCGATGGGGCTGATCGCGCCGCCGAGCACGTGGTACCTGCCCCGGAACTCGCGGGTGCGCTCGATGGCGACGACGTCCTTCGGTTCCTCCACCGCGCAGATCACCGTCGGATCGCGGCGCGCGTCACGGCAGATGCCGCAGCGCTCCTCCTGGGCGACATTGCCGCACACGGCGCAGAACCTGACCTTGTCCTTGACCTCAAGGAGGGCATGGGCGAGCCGGCGGACATCGGTCGGCTCGGCCTGGAGGACATGGAAGGCGATCCGCTGCGCGCTCTTGGGCCCGACGCCGGGCAGCCTGCCCAGTTCGTCGATGAGGTCCTGAACGACGCCTTCGTACAACGGACTGCCTTCCCGTGCTGTTGGCTGTTCTGCCGGTGCGGCGACTGTGCTGAGCTGCGCCGGCCGGGCTGCCGACTGCCTGCGCCGGCTGCGCTGCGCTGTTCCGTACCGCGTACCGGCCGGTCCCGGTACGGGCCCTGTACGTACGCTAGTTGGTGCCGGGAGGTCTTAGAAGGGCAGGCCCGGCATACCGCCGAGACCCTGCGCGAGCGGACCGAGCTTCTGCTGCTGGAGCTGTTGCGCGTTCTCGTTCGCCGCCTGGACGGCGGCGATGACGAGATCCGCGAGGGTCTCCCCCAGTTCCTGCAAGGAGGACGCGGACTCCGGGTCGACGGCCTTCGGATCGATCACCAGGCCGCGCAGTTCGCCCGAGCCGTTGACGGTCGCCCTGACCAGGCCACCTCCCGCCTGGCCGTCGACCTCGGTCGCCGCCAGCTCCTCCTGTGCCCGAGCGAGTTCCTGCTGCATCTGCTGAGCCTGCTGGAGCAGCTCCTGCATATTGGGCTGACCACCACCGGGAATCACGGTCACTCCTGGCATTCGACGACGATTTCCTCTGTAAGCCGAGCCTACGTGGTCACCGGGCAGCCCGCTCCACCCCACCTGAACGAACTCTTTCGAGTGAGAGCTTCATGGCTTCTCCACCTGTTCACGGCCCACACGTGGGGGTAAATACCGGGATTTCGGACACACAGCCCACCATTCGGCGGTAGGAATGCATGCGCGGAATCGCCCGTCGGCCGTCCGGGCGCCCAGGAGGGCCGTCCGACGGCCCGATCCGACGCCTGATCCGACCGCCCGATCCGACCGCCCGGACACCGAAACCCGAAAAACCGAGAACCGAGAACCGAGAACCGAGAACGACCGATCGTCGACCAGCCGTACACACGAAGTCACAGCAGACCGCAGAGGAGTGCCCAGGTGAGCCAGCCGGAGATGCAGCCCGGAGGCCCTGCCCGGGAGGAGGACGCCTCGTCCGGTGGTGCCGTGCCGCCCGGCGGCGAGGCCGGGACCGAGGGCGATCGCGATCTGACCGGAGGGCCGTTCCCGCTCGGCGACTGGGGCGAGCCCGCGGAACGGCTCGACGAGCTGTACCGCTGGGTCGAGACCGGCGCGCTGCGCACGGTCGACTGGTATCTGAGCACCCGGTTACGGAAACGGCGCGCCGCCCGCGTCCTGCGCGGCGCGACGGCGCTCGGCGTGACCGCGGGCGCCGTCCTGCCGCTGCTGGATCTCACCGGCGCGCTGGCGGGAGCGGCGGGCTGGGGCTATGTCTCGCTGCTGCTGGGCGCCGCCTGTCCGGCGTGCGACCGGTACTTCGGGCTGACGTCGGGCTGGATGCGCGCGGTCGCCACGGCGCAGGGCGTGCAGCGCAGACTCCAGACGCTCCAGTTCGACTGGGCGTCGGAGTGTGTACGGGAGGTTCTCGGGCCGACCGAGGGCACCGCGAGCGAGGCCGCGGAGCGCTGTCTTGCGGTACTGCGGCGGTTCACGGAGGACGTGACCGAGCTGGTTCGGGCCGAGACGGCGGACTGGATGATCGAGTTCCGCTCGGGTCCCGCGCCGCTGGTGATGCAGTCGATGCCGATGGGCGGGGTGCGGGGCGAGGGCTCCGTACCGCCGCCGGGGCGTTTTCCGCTGCCGCCGGGCACCCGGCCGAACATGCCGAGGCAGCGACCGCCCGAGCCGCGCTGACGACCGCGCCGCGTCCCCGGGCGGCGTACGGACCGCTGTGCCGTACCGGCCGCTGTGCCGTACGGGACCGCTGTGCCGTGTCCCGGGCGCCGGACAGGCTGTGCCCGTCCGGCGCCCGAGGACGAACCGGCGTCCGTCAGCTGAAGATGATCATTGAGCCCTGGCCCAGGCTTCTGGTCGCCGCGGCGTGCAGACCCAGCCAGACATGGCGCTCCCGGGCGAACGGACTGTCGTCGTACGGGATCGAGGTCGCCGGTTCCTCCAAGGACGTGGGGCGCTCCGGCGGGGCGGGCGCGGCCGGCGGATTGGCCGGATCGATACCGATCGCCGGAGCGACGATCTCCAGCTCACGCAGCAGGCCCTGCGTGGAGCCCAGCGGGCCGCCGCCCGCGAGGAGTTCCTCGTTCGAGAGAGGCGCGTCGTAGTCCACCGGGACGTACGCGCCCGCGTGGTCGTAGTGCCAGACGAGATGCGACTGCTGGGCCGTCGACTCGAACATCTCCAGCAACTGCTCGTAGTCACCGCCCAGTTCGCCGACCGGCGTCACCGCCAGACCGCAGAGCTGGAGCAGATACGCGCGCCGCAGGAAGTGCAGCGCGTCGTAGTCGAAGCCGGCGACCGGGGCGACATCGCCCGAGAGGCCCGGCATGTAGGCGAAGACGGGTACGGACGGCAGCCCGGCGTCGCCGAGCGCCTTGTCGTACACGGCGATCTCTTCGGCGAAGGGATTGTCGGGGCTGTGGCACAGCACATCGACGAGGGGGACCAACCACAGGTCACAGGCCAAGGGAGGCTCGCTCTCCAACGGGTCGTACGCGTGCGCGCGATGGTCGGGACAGCGTAATGCGACGGGCACCTTCCGCGAAGGGTCCCGGTCGGCCCTCCCTCGCGCGTGCCGCTCGGCGCCGGACCGCCGGTACGGCCGGAACGGCCGGAACGGCTGCCGACGACACTGCGTCGGGCCGTCATCCCGTACGGGCCGCTCCCGCTCCCCCGGTGGGCGGCAGATCCCAGATCCAGACCCCGCCGATCCGCTTCCCGGGCCGTCCCAGCAGCTTCTCCACCGTCTCGTACAGCACCGCGTCGTTGGCCTGAGGCGCGAGCACCACCACGCCCGCCCGCCAGAAGGAGAGGTCGAAGCGTGCCTGCGCCCGCCAGTTGGGCCCGATGACCGGCGCCCGGCCGCTGTAGCGGACCTCGCGCAGCAGATTGGAGGTGTAGCGGGCGGGAGCGCCGTAGATGCCCATACGGTTCTCGCCCCACGGCCCGTTGAAGTAGCCGCCGGGCACGGAGAATCCGAGGCCCGTCGCGGACTGCCAGTGCAGCGCCTCCGCGCTGCCGGGATCGGGCAGGGGTACGGGGACGACGGACTCGCCCTCGGAGACGTAGGCGCGGTACATCCCGTCGGCGAAGAACCGCGGGACATCGGGACGGTCCCGTACCGGCAGCGCCGTCGGGACGATCGGGACCAGTGCCGCGGCCACCGCCGCGAGCCCGACGAGCCGGTGTCGGCGCCGGCGCGTCCCGGCCGCCCGGCCGCCCGCCCCGGAGCGCCCGGATTCCGTCCCCGTGCCCGCGTCCGCCTCCATTTCCGCGTCCGTACCCGCGGCCGGGTCCACCTCCGCCTGCGCCCGCTGGGCCGTCAGCCGGTCCGCCGCCAGTGCCACCAGCGCGCCCAGCGCGGGCGCGCAGATCATCGCCACCCGCGACTCGATCACCGACTCGAAGAGCGGCTGATGGGCGAGGGCCCGCCAGGGGCCGGTCAGGACGACGTCCGTGAAGGGGATACGGACCTTCGGCCCCATGGACAGCAGCGCCGCCGCGACCGCCGTGAACGCCAGTGCCCTGACCACGGCCAGCCGCCACAGCCACACCACGATCCCGAAGGCGAGGGCGATCAGGGGCCAGCCGTAGAAGGCGTTCTGCTCGGTACGGTTCATCGCGAGCGCGTCGGCGGTCGTCTCGTCGCCCAGGAGCGCGCGCCCGGAGAACTCCAGGAAGGCGAGCGGGCTGTTGCCCGCGTTGTCGCCGTGCAGAACGCTGTGGTAGCTCTGCGGGCCGAAGAACTGCCAGTACAGCGGGAACGCCAGCAGCGGCAGACAGACCTGCAACGCGTAGCCGAGGCCCAGCAGCAGAGGCCGCAGAGCGGCGCGCGCCACATCGCGGCGTACGACGGCGTACGCCAGCGCGAAGAGCAGCATGCCCATCACGGCGAGCAGCAGGGGTTCCTCGCCGAGGAAGATCTGGTACGTGACGAAGAGGCCCAGCAGCGCGCCGTCCCGCAGGACACGGCGCCCTTCGGCCTCCTCGTTGTCGTCGTCCATGGCCGCGCACAGCCGCAGTGCCCGGTCGATGATCACCGGAATCATGAAGAGGACAAGGAAGTTGGGGTGCGCGTTGGCGTGCGACATCATCGGGGGCGCGAACGCGGCGAGCGCCGCGCCGAGCGCCGCCGCCCGGCGGTCCCGGACGAGCCGGCGCGCGAACAGCCGGTACCAGGAGACGGCCGTGGCCGTCAGACCGAGCGTGAGGACCAGCGCCCAGGTGACGGTCGGACCGAAGACGAGCGTGACGGGTGTGAGCGGGACGGAGAGCCCGAGCATGACCGTGTTCGCCATCAGGTTCACACCGTCGGGGAAGTTCTGGAGCGTCGTGAAAAGCGGGTTGCGCAGATGGACGACGTTGTCGGCGGTGACGCGGAAGAACCACTCCCACTGGTTCTGGTCCGAGCCCGCGTCGGCGAGATAGCCGTGGTCGAGGTCCGCCCACAGGCCCTTGTAGAGGAAGAGGGAGACGAGGAGGAACAGCCCGGCGACGGCGAGATCCGTACGGCGGAGGCCACGCGGCCCTCCGGCGCCGGGCACGTCCCGGTCCCGGCCTCGGCCCGCCCCGCCGTCCGCCTGACCCGCTGCCTGACCCGCCTTCCGGCCATTCGCCCGGTCGGCCGCCCGTTCGCCCGCCCTGAGCCGCGCCAGTTCCAGCAGAACCTTGCCGTAGTCCAGCGGCCGTACCTTCGAGCCCGGCTGGTGCGCCCAGCGCACGGGCACCTCCGTCACCGGCCAGCCCGAGCGCCGGAAGTGCCGCAGTATCTCGACATCGATGCTCCAGCCGTCCAGTCGGGACTCGGCGAAGGCGGCCCGCGCCCGCTCGCCGTCGAAGAGCTTGAAACCGCACTGGGTGTCGCTGATGCCGTCGACCGCGACCAGCCGTATCAGCCGGTTGCCGAGCCGGCCGAGCCACTCGCGCAGCGCGAGCTGGCGTACCTCGATGCTCGCGTCCGGATGGGCGCGCGAGCCGATCGCCGCGCCGTCGCCGTCCGCCGTGAGCTGCTTGTCGAGCCGGTCCAGTTCATCGATGGGAGTGGCGAGATCGGCGTCGGTGACCAGGACGCGCCGGCCGCGCGAGGCCAGTACGCCCTGGCGCAGGGCATGGCCCTTGCCGTGGTTGCCGTCGCTCCTCAGCACCTGGATACGCGGCTCGTGGGCCGCGGCCTCGGTGGCGATCGCGGCTGTGCCGTCCGTGGAGCCGTCGTCGACGACGATCAGCTCCCACTCGCCCCAGCGGTCGGGATCGGCGCGGAGATGGGCACGGACGGCGTCCAGGGTGGGGCGCAGCCGTGCCTCCTCGTTGTACGCCGGTACGACGACGGTCAGCGCCACGCGCCCCGCGCCCGCGCCGTCGCCGACGCCCGCTGTGGCCGCCGTGGGCGCCGTGGCCTCCGTACGCGCCGTGGGCGCCGTGGCCTCCGTACGCTCCGTGGCCGCCGTGGCCTCCATACGCGCCGTACGCTCCGTGGCCGCCGTGCTCCCCGTACCACCCGCCGCTTCCCCCGCGTCCGGCGGCTCCGGCGCGTCCGCTCCGTCCGCGCGTGCCCCGGCCGTGCCGTCCGCGCGTCCCCCGTCCCCACTCACCGCCGCGAACTCTCCAGTCTGTCGGCCCACTTGAGCGCGTGGTCGTCGTAGTCCGCGATCACCGCGCGCACCGCCGCCGCGTCGCCGAGCGTGAGCGCGTCCACAAGCTGCTCATGCCCGCTCCACAGCCATTTCCCGCCCTCGGCCTCGTCCCGGAGGAACGGCACCGAGAACACCCATGCCTGCACCCGCAGGCGGTGCAGGAAGTCGGCGACATAGCGATTGGCGACCAGCGCGCCCAGCTCGCGCCAGAACCGCAGGTCGTAACCGATGAGGACATTCAGATCCCCGCTCCTGGCCGCGCGCGCGGCCTCCTCGGCCCGGCGCCGTACGGACACCAGCTCCGGTCCCTGCGCCTTGGCGGTCAGCAGTTCACCCGCCAGCTTGCGGAAGACTCCGTCGACGATCAGCGAGCGCGCCTCGACCATGCCGCGGAAGTCGTCGATCGAGAACCGGTGGACCCGGAAACCGCGGTGCTGGTCCGAGTCCAGCAGATCCTGCGCGGAGAGATCGACCAGCGCCTCCCTGACCGGGGTCGCGGAGACTCCGTACTGCTCGGCGATCTGCTTGACGGTGAACTCCTGCCCCGGCAGTAAACGCCCTGCCAGCACTTCGTCACGCAGCGCGTCCGCGATCTGCTGCCGCAGGGTACTGCGGGTCACAGCTCCGCTGGCGGGCATGGTTCGTCCCCTCGTCCGGCTCCGGACACCTTAAGCCAGGGGGTGCCGGAGGGCGGGATGGGACAGGTGTGGTCTGGCCGACTCCCGCCTACGGCATGCGCGTACGCGGCGCTCCCGCGCCGTGCGCCCGTGCGCCCGTGCGCCCGTGCGCCCGTGCGCCTACGACGTGTACCGGTCGGCGACCGTCAGCGCCAGGTCCAGGATCGCCAGCCCTTCCTTCGCCTCGGCCTCGGTGATGTTGCAGGCGGGGACCGCGTGCGTGCGGTTCATGTTCACGAAGGGCCACAGACCGTTCGCCTTGCAGGCCGCGGCGAAGGCGGCCATCGGCGCGTTCGCCTCGCCCGTCGCGTTGTACGGCACCAGCGGCTCGCGGGTCTCCCGGTCCCTGACCAGGTCGAGGGCCCAGAACACCCCCCTGCCGCGCACCTCGCCCACCGAGGGATGCCGGGCCGCCAGCTCGCGCAGCCCGGGGCCGAGAACACTCTCGCCGATGCGCGCCGCGTGCTCCACGACCTCGTGTCCGCGGCTGTCGCGGAGACGTTCGCGACCCGCCCCTACCCCGGCGGGCTCACCTACTCCGGCCATCCGCTGGCCTGCTGCGGGCGTTCACGGACGGTTTCGCACACCGGCCCGAGTCGGCCTTCGGTACGGTGAACGCGGATGTGCTCGCGCGCTTCTCGCCCGGATTCGTACGGACCGACTTCGTGGACGTGATCGAGAACTCGGCGTGGCCGGAATGAGCCGCCCTCACATACGAAACGCGACCCCCTCGCACGCGGGCGAACGGCGTTCGGGATAGTCGGGATACTCGACAACTCCGCCCGTCTCATGCGAGATGATCCAGGGCGGATGCCGAACGTCGCATGTACGGGAGGGGCCGCGCGGCCATGGAGAAGCTCGTAGCAGAAGATCCGCAGCACATCGGCGCCTACCGGCTGCTGGCACGGCTGGGTGCGGGCGGTATGGGCCGGGTCTATCTGGCGCGGTCCGACCGCGGCCGTACGGTCGCGGTGAAACTCGTAAGGCGTGAACTGGCCGAACAGGAGCAGTTCCGCAGCCGGTTCCGGCTGGAGGTGGCCGCGGCGCGGCGCGTCGGCGGCGCGTGGACGGCGCCCGTGCTCGACGCAGACACGGAGGCGCCGGTGCCCTGGCTCGCCACCGGCTATGTGGCGGGTCCGAGCCTTCAGGCCGTCGTGTCGGGCGGTCACGGTCCTCTCCCGGAACGCTCGGTGCGGATACTCGCCTCCGGTCTCGCGCACGCGCTCCAGGACATCCACGCGGCGGGACTCATCCACCGTGATCTGAAGCCGTCCAACGTGCTGGTGACGATCGACGGACCGCGTGTCATCGACTTCGGCATAGCCCGCGCGCTGGAGACCGTCACCGAGGAGGGCCTGACCCGGACCGGCGCGCTGGTGGGCTCTCCCGGCTTCATGGCGCCGGAACAGGTGCGCGGCGACCGGGTGACGGCGGCGTGCGACGTGTTCTGTCTGGGTCTGGTGCTGGCGTACGCGGCGACGGGACGGCTGCCGTTCGGCGCGACGGACAGCGGGGTGCACGCGCTGATGTACCGGATCGCGCAGGAGGCTCCGGACCTGTCCGGGCTGTCGGACGATCTGGCGGTGCTGGTGCACGCCTGCCTCCAGAAGGAACCGGCCGCGCGGCCGACCACGAAGGACATCCTGGCCCGGGTGGGCGAGGCGGCGGACGCGGGCGCGGGCCCCGGCGAGGAACCGTGGCTGCCGGGCGGACTGCTCGCGCGGCTGGGCCAGCACGCGGTGGGGCTGCTGGAGTACGAGAACCCGACGGGCCGGATACGGACACCCGCCCGGGACGAGATCGCCGCGCCGGCCGCGGAGGCACCGGCCCAGGCACCGACGGAGGCACCGGCCGCGGAGGCACCGCCGCACACGGCACCGCAGCCACCGGTGGCCCCGGACGCGGTACCGGCGCACGTCACGCCGCAGCCGCCGGTGGCTGCGGGTGCGGTACCAGGGCACGTGACTCAGCAGGCCGCCGCACCGGGCGCGGCTCCGGGGCACGCCGCCCCGCAGCCACCGGTCGCACCGGGCCCGGCACCGGTGCCTGTTCAGGCACCGGTGCCGGGGCCGGTGCCGTCGGCGGCACCGGTCGAGCTGAGGAAGGCCCTTCCCGCGGCGACCGCACCGGGGGCGGCGGCGCCTCCGTCGACACCGGAGGCGGCCATGCCCGAGCCCGCGCAGGAGGCGGCCGCGCGGCCCGCTCCCCTGCCGGTGCCGGTCCTCGTACAGCCCGTGGCCTCCACGCCCGCGCCGGTCCGGGTACCGCAGCCGCAGCCCCAGCCGTACGGCTACCCCCAGCCGACCCAGCCGCAGCCGGGCTTCGGCCCGACTCCGGCGTACGGACCGCCCCCGCCCGCGCCCTACGGCGCGTCTCCCGCGTACGGCCGCCAGGTCACGCCCTTCGGTCCCACCCCGCCGTACGGTGCCGCCCCGGCGCCGGCCCAGCAGCGCCCCGGACGCAATCCGCGCGGTACCGCCGCCCTGATCGCCGTGGCGCTGATCGTCGCGATCGCCGCGGGCGGCTCGGTGTACGCGCTCATGAACGGCGGCGGTGCGCAGGACGACGGAAAAGCACGGGTGAGCGGCTCCGCCGACCCCAAGCCACCGGCCGGCGCCACCGCGCGGCCCTCCCCGTCGGCCAGCGCCTCAGCCACGGAGGGGACGGCGGAGGGCGCGGTGCCCGAGAAGTACCTCGGCACCTGGACCGGCGGGCTGGACACCGCCGCGGGCTACAGCACCCGCCGGCTCGTCATCCGGCAGGGCGAGGTCGGCGAAACGGTCCTCTCGCTCACGGCCGACGGCCCGGCCCAGGACGGCGGTGAGTACCACTGCGTCTTCGAGGCGCCGCTCGCCTCGGCCGCCGATCCGGGAGCCCCGCTGCGTATCGGCCCCTCCGAGGTGACCGAGGGCGAGCCCCTCTCGTCCTGCACCCCGGGGAAGCCGACCGAGCTGACGATCCTGCCGGACGGCAGCCTGCACCGGGAGTCGAACGGCGGCGAGTCCCTGACGTACACCAAGGGCGGCTGACCCACCAGGGACGGCGGAACACCGGGGACGACCGGCCGGGGGCGGCCCGGCCGGCCGCCCCCGGCCCTCACCACCGGCGGTGCCGCGGATGCTCCACAGGTGCCGGGTGCAGCAGGTGCTACGGGCGCAACAGGCGCCTCGGTCCTACAGGAACGAGTTGATCTCGATCGTCTCCGTACGCCCGGGACCCACACCGATCGCCGAGACCGGCGCGCCCGACATCTCCTCCAGCGCCTTCACGTACGCCTGCGCGTTCTTCGGCAGATCGGAGAAGCTCTTCGCCTTCGTGATGTCCTCCGACCAGCCGGGCAGATACTCGTACACCGGCTTCGCGTGATGGAAGTCCGTCTGGCTGTAGGGGAGTTCCTCGACACGCCGGCCGTCGATCTCGTACGCCACACAGACCGGGATCCGCTCCCAGCCCGTGAGCACGTCCAGCTTGGTGAGGAAGAAGTCCGTCAGCCCGTTGACCCGGGTCGCGTACCGCGAGATCACCGCGTCGAACCAGCCGCAGCGCCGGTCGCGCCCCGTCGTCACACCGCGCTCGCCGCCGATACGGCGCAGCGCCTCGCCGTCCTCGTCGAACAGCTCCGTCGGGAACGGCCCGGCGCCGACGCGCGTCGTATAGGCCTTGAGGATGCCGATGACCCTGCTGATCTTCGTCGGCCCCACGCCCGAGCCCGTACAGGCACCGCCCGCCGTCGGGTTGGACGACGTGACGAAGGGGTAGGTGCCGTGGTCCACGTCCAGCAGCGTGCCCTGACCGCCCTCGAAGAGGACGACCTTGCCCTCGTCGATGGCGTTGTTGAGCACCAGGGTAGTGTCGGACACGTACGGCTTGAGCTGGTCCGCGTAGGTCAGCAGTTCCTCGACGATCTTGCCGGACTCGATGGCACGCCGGTTGTAGAGCTTGGCGAGGATCTGATTCTTGAAATCGAGGGCGGCGTCGACCTTCTGGGTCAGGATCGACTCGTCGTAGAGGTCCTGGACCCGGATACCGACGCGGTTGATCTTGTCGGCATAGGTCGGGCCGATGCCCCGGCCCGTCGTCCCGATCTTCCGCGAACCGAGGAACCGTTCCGTCACCTTGTCCATGGTGGTGTGGTACGAGGTGATCAGATGAGCGTTGCCGCTGATCAGCAATTTGGACGTGTCGACACCACGCTCGTTGAGCCCGCTCAGCTCGGAGAGCAGGACGGCGGGGTCGACGACCACCCCGTTGCCGATCACCGGGATACATCCCGGGGAGAGGATTCCGGAAGGGAGGAGATGCAGTGCGTACTTCTGGTCGCCCACCACGACCGTGTGGCCGGCGTTGTTGCCGCCCTGATAGCGCACGACATAGTCCACGGATCCACCGAGCAGGTCGGTGGCCTTTCCCTTGCCTTCGTCACCCCACTGAGCACCGAGCAGCACAAGTGCGGGCACAGGCGTACACCCCTTCCGGGCGGGGCATGTCCAAGGTCGGGGGCCGCGCACGCCGTCCATGTGGCTCACGTTTGCCGTAAGACCCACAAGACCCGCAGCCGTAGGACTTCAAGCCGTAGGACTTCAAGCCATAAGACTTCGCACGACGTTGTTCGCACGACGTTGTACGAGATCGGCCCTGACCGTCGAACCGGTGCCCCGGAACAGACGAAGCCCCTGGCGCAGTAGCGCAAGGGGCTCTTGCACAAAGATGCTACCCGAAGGAAGGACCGAGCTGTTGGCTCCAGGGCCCGCGGAGAGCGGCGCGCAGCAGCTTCTGGTGGTCATCGACCCGGTCGCGAGCCGGACCGACGGTGAATCGGTGCGGATCGCGAAGGACGTGCTCAGCGCGGGTGCCGCGGTGAAGTTCTGCTTCCCCGACGGTCCCGAGGAGTTCGCGCGGGCGCTCGCCAGACGGAACGGCAGACGGCCCGTGGTGGTCGGTGACGACCGCGCGCTGCTGCGTACGGTCTCCCTGCTCCACCGCGAGCGGGAGCTGGCCTCAGGGGCGCTCTCGCTGGTGCCGGTGGGGGTCTCGGTGGAACTCGCGCGCTCGCTGGGCGTGCCGACGGGCGCGGTCGCGGCGGCGCGCGCCGTGCTGGACGGAGTGGTGCGCCGCCTCGATCTGCTGGTCGACGACAGCGACGGAGTGGTGCTGGGCGATCTCCGTATCCCGGCCCTGCCCGCCCTGCCCACGGCGGGCGCGGCGCCGGTGGGCGCGTCGGTCTGGCACGCGTGCCGTTCGCTGGTGCGTACGTTGGTACGGCCGGTTCCGCACGCGCTCGGAGGCCAGGCGTACCGGCTGCGGGTGGAGGCGGACGGCGTGGTGCTGAACGATCTGGACGAACCGGTCGAGGGCGTGACGGTCCGCTCGCACGGCGGCCGGGCGGAGGTGGTGATCCGTGCGTACGGTTCACCCGAGACGGTGACGGCGAGCGCGCTCTCGGTGACGGTCTCGGGCGCGGACTTCCGCTATCGCGCGGACGCGCGGGTCACAGGGCCGGTGCGGACGCGGACCTGGACGCTGCGGCCGGGCGCGTGGGAGCTGACCCTGCCGAGCTCGGCGCCGGTACGGCCGTAGGCGCGCCGCCGCCGGAGAGCCGGAAAAGACCCGGCGCGGCGGCCGGTGCGCCGGAAGACCCCCGGCGGCCGGACAGCCGGAAGAGCCGGGAGCCGGCGCGCGCGGCCCGCGGTGGGCCCGGCCCCGGCGGGACGGGCCGTCGCGGGCCCGGCCGTCGCGGGGTGCGGCCGTCGCCGGCCCGGCCGTCAGGTGTCTCGCGGCTTCACGCGTCCTCCGGCCGCCCCCGGGGCCCCGCCCTCGTACGACAGCGTCTCCCGGTACTCGTTCCAGCGGTCCAGCAGCGACAGCAGCTCCTTCTGGAGGAACTCGAAGAAGGCCACGGTCTCCGCGACCCGCGCGCCCGCCGGCGTGTCCCTGCCCAGCGTCTCCACGCCCTCGCGCAGGGCCTGCTCCCAGCGGGTCATCACCGAGTCCCGCTGGGTCAGGCTGGCGTACCAGACCTGATTGTGCAGCCGGTAGCGGTCACGGCGGGAGCCCGGGTCGCGCTCCCTGCTGACCATGCTGACCTGGGTGAGATAGCGGACCGCGCCGGACACCGCGGCGGGGCTGATGCTGAGCCGCGCGCTCAGCTCGGCGGAGGTCATGCTCGCGTCGTCCGAGGCGAGCAGGGCCGCGAAGACCCGGGCCGCCGTGCGCTGCATCCCGGCCTCGGTCATCTCGGCCGCGAAGCGCTCGACGAACCGGGACACGGCCTCCTCGTCCCGCCGCGGACCGCTCCCACCGATCCCACCGCTCTCAGCGCCCCCGCGCTCACCGCTCCGGCGCCCGGCTTCGATCTCAGCGCTCTCAGCGCTCTCACGGTTTCCGCCGCTCATCGCCCCATCGTCTCCCGCGCTCGGCACCCGCCCCCGGTGCTCCCGGTTCTTCCCGATCTTAACGCCCCGCCTTTTAACACTTCCTTAACTTCACAACTTTCTGAAAGTAGCGTACTTTCCGAAAACATGACGAAGGCAATCAGCGTCGCCGGACTGCACAAGTCGTTCGGCCGCACGCACGCGCTGGACGGCCTCGACCTGGCTGTCGAGACCGGTGAGGTCCATGGCTTCCTCGGTCCCAACGGGGCGGGCAAGTCCACCACCATCCGGGTCCTGCTCGGGCTGCTGCGCCCGGACTCGGGCGCGGCACGGCTCCTCGGCCGCGACCCGTGGCAGGACGCGGTCGAACTGCACCGGCGCCTGGCCTACGTACCCGGCGATGTGACGCTCTGGCGGAATCTCTCGGGCGGAGAGGTCATCGATCTGTACGGGCGGCTGCGCGGCGGGCTCGATCCGGCGCGGCGGGCCGAGCTGATCGAGCGCTTCGAACTCGATCCCACCAAGAAGGGACGTACGTACTCCAAGGGCAACCGGCAGAAGGTCGCGCTCGTCGCCGCGTTCGCCGCGGACGTGGATCTGCTGATCCTGGACGAGCCGACCTCCGGGCTGGACCCGCTGATGGAGGAGGTGTTCCAGCGGTGCGTCGAGGAGGAGCGCGAGCGCGGCACGACGGTGCTTCTCTCCAGCCATGTGCTGAGCGAGGTCGAGGCGCTCTGCGACCGGGTCAGCATCATCCGCAAGGGTGTGACCGTCGAGTCGGGTTCGCTCTCCGAGCTGCGGCATCTGACCCGTATGAGTGTCAGCGCGGAACTCGTCGGCGCGCCCGGCGGACTGGCCCGGCTGCCCGGCGTCCACGATCTGGACATCCAGCCGTTCGAGGGGGGCCGGGGCCACCGGGTCAGGCTCCAGGTCGACACCGACCGGCTGGACGCGGTCCTGCGCTCGCTGTCCGAGTCCCGCATCCGCTCGCTGACCTGCACACCGCCCACGCTGGAGGAACTGTTCCTGCGCCACTACGCGGCGGACGACCCGGGCGGGGCGGGCGCGGCGGCCCCGGCCGACGGCACGGACGCCTCCGGCGCGGACGGCGCTCCCGGTGCGGCGGCGGCGGTGTCACGATGACCGCCACCGCCGTCGCCGTACCGCCGGCCCGCACCACGGGCTCCCGGCAGCTCACGGGCACCGGACCGCTGACGCGGCTCGCGCTGCGCCGCGACCGGATCATCATCCCGGTCTGGGTGCTGGTCATCGGCGGTTCCTTCCTGTCCGTCGCGCAGTCCTTCTCCGCGCTGTACGACACGGCCGCCGAGCGGGCCGAGGTCGCACGGTCCATGACCGCCAACGCCTCGCTGCGCGCCCTCTACGGCCCCGTCTTCAGCGACTCCCTCGGGGGGCTGACAACCTGGCGCACGGTCGGCTTCGGGGCCGGGCTCGCGGCGGTGATGAGCCTGGTGGTCGTCGTACGGCACACCCGGGAGGAAGAGGAGACCGGCCGTCAGGAGATGCTCTCCTCGGCGATGGTCGGCCGCCGGGCGCCGCTGACCGGCGCGCTGCTCGCGGCACTGACCGCCAACGCCGCCCTGGCCGTGGTGATCACCGCGGTGGTCGCCGTGTACGCCCGTACCCCCGGCGGGAGCGGCGGCACGACCGGCTCCGGGATCGGCGGCGGGCAGTTGGCCGGTGCGGCGGCGCTCGGCCTCGCCACCGCGGGCGTCGGCATGCTCTTCGCCTGCACCGCGGCCATCGCCGCGCAGATCACCGAGAACGCGCGTCTCGCGAAGGGCATGACGGCCGCGGTCGTCGGCGCCGCGTATGTGCTCAAGGCCGCGGGCGACGCCTCGGCCGACGACGGCTCCTCCGTACTGACCTGGCTCTCCCCGCTCGGCTGGGCCGAGAACGTCCGGGCCTTCGCCGACGAGCGATGGTGGGTGCTGCTGATCCCGCCGGCCGCGATCGCCGTCCAGGCCGTCATCGCGTACACGCTCGCGGGCCGGCGCGACATCGGGATGAGCTTCCTGCCCGCCCGGCCGGGCCCCGCGCACGGCGGTCCCGGCACGGCGGGCGCGCTCGCGTGGCGGCTCCAGCGCGGAGGTGTTCTCGGCTGGGGAGCCGGTTTCGTGACCGCCGGGGTCATCTTCGGCTCCCTGACCGACGGCGCGGCGGATCTGGTCGGCGGCAACGAGCAGACCAGGGAGATCTTCGAACGCATGGGCGGCCGGCAAGGGCTGACCGACAGCTTCCTCGCCGCGATGACCGGCATGCTCGGCATGATCGCGGCGCTGTACGTGGTCTCCTCGGTGCTCCGGCTGTACGGCGAGGAGACCGCCGGACGCGCGGAACCGGTCCTGGCGGGCGCGGTCGGCCGGCTGCGCTGGGCGGCGGGCCATCTGCTGATCGCCTTCGGCGGCGCGGCCCTGATCATGCTCCTCGGCGGTCTCGGCCTGTTCCTCGGACACGGCCACGACCTGCCGGGCCTCCTCGGCGCCTCGCTCGTACAGCTTCCGGCGATCTGGGTACTGGGCGCGCTGGTGGTCCTGTTGTACGGCGTCCTGCCCCGGGCGGCCGTGGCCGGCTGGGCGCTCGCGGGCCTCGCCCTGGCCCTGGGCTGGATCGGCCCGGCGCTCGATCTGCCGCGCCCGCTGATGAACCTCTCGCCCTTCGGCCATCTGCCCAAGCTCCCGGGCGCGGAGATGTCCTGGCCTCCGGTACTGATCCTGACGGCACTCGCGGCGGCGCTGCTGGCGGCGGGCCTCGCGGGCCTGCGACGCAGGGACATGTCTGCCTAGAGCGTGGCCGTACACCACCGGCCGGTGGCCGTACGCCGTCGGCCCGCTTCGTCCACAGGCTGTGGACGAAACGGGCCGGCGCGGCGCTGTCTCGTGACGGCACCGGGCGGCGACCCGGCGCGTTGCCGTCTCAGCCCGGTGTGACCAGACGTGCCTCGTAGGCGAAGACCGCCGCCTGCGTACGGTCCCGCAGGCCCAGTTTCACCAGGACGCGGCTGACGTGCGTCTTGATCGTGGACTCCGCCACCACGAGATGCCCGGCGATCTCCGCGTTGGACAGACCTTGCGCGATCAGGACCAGTACCTCCGTCTCGCGCTCCGTGAGATCGCCGATCCGGGCCATCGCCGGGGCCCGCGGGGTGTCCGCCAGTTTGGAGAACTCCGTGATCAGCCGCCGGGTCACGGTCGGCGCGAGCAGGGCCTCGCCCGAGGCCACGACCCGTACGCCGTCGGCGAGCTGGCGCGCTGAGGCGTCCTTGAGCAGAAAGCCCGAGGCTCCCGCGCGCAGCGCCTGGTACACGTACTCGTCCAGATCGAAGGTGGTCAGCACCAGCACCTTCGCGTCGGCGTCCGCCGTGACGATCTCACGGGTCGCGTCGATGCCGTTCAGCTCCGGCATACGGATGTCCATCAGCACGACGTCCGGGCGCAGGGCCGCGACCTGGGAGACCGCCTCGCGGCCGTTCACGGCCTCGCCCACGACCTCGATGTCGGGCATCGCGTTCAGCAGCACCGAGAAGCCCTCGCGGACCATCACCTGGTCGTCGACGATCAGCACGCGAATCGTCGCGCCGCTCGTCACAGCGCTGGTCACGCCCTCGCCCGTCATGCCGCTTCCCCGTCCCGCCCCACGGCCTGCTTCCCGTCCCGGCCCCGGTCCCGCGCGTTGTCCCGGTCCCGAGCGCCGTCCCGTGCCTCGTCCCGATCCGTCGCCACCGGGATGAAGGCCGCGACCTCGTAGCCGCCGTCCTCGGCCGGGTCCGCGGTCATCTCACCGTTGAGCATGGTCACCCGCTCCCGCATCCCGGTGATGCCGTGCCCGGCGCCCGGCGACGGCTTGACCGGGCCCTGCGGCGCGGTGTTCACGATCCGCAGGCCGAGACCGCCGAGCACGTACGCGATCTCGACGCTCGCGGTCGATCCGGGCGCGTGCCGCAGCGCGTTGCTCAGGGCCTCCTGGACGATGCGGTACGCCGACAGCTCGACGCCCTGCGGCAGCTCGCGCACCGCGCCGGTCACCGTCTTGCGCACGGTCAGACCGGCGTCCCCGACATTGCCGAGCAGCCCGTCGAGATCGGCGAGGGTCGGCTGCGGGGCGTCGGGCGCCTGGTAGTCCTCCGCCCGTACGACACCGAGGACCCGGCGCAGCTCGGTCAGCGCGGCGACGGCGTTCTCCCGGATCGTGACAAAGGCCTGTTCCAGCTCGGGCGGCGGATTCTTCACCCGGTACGGGGCCGCCTCGGCCTGGATCGCGACCACCGACATATGGTGCGCGACCACATCGTGCAGCTCACGGGCGATGGTGGTGCGCTCCTCCAGGAGCGTGCGCCGGTCGCGTTCGACCGCGGTCACGCTCTGCTGCACCGCGACCTCCTGCCGCGCCTCCCTGCGCACCTGGAGCAGGCTCACGGTCAGCAGGACGAGCGCGGAGACGAAGAGCATGGGGACGCCCGTGGACCGGTACCCGTACGGGGTGAGGAACACCTCGGAGAGCAGCACGTACGCCGCCGTCATCACCCACAGCCAGGCGGCGGTGCGCGGACGCGTACGGGCCGCCACCACCGTCATCACGATCAGATAGGCGGCGAAGGCGCTCGGTTCCCAGGGCCAGTCGCGGTATCCCGTGACACTCAGCGCGGCGGACAGGGCCAGCGCCACCCACCAGGCGCCGACCGGCCTGGTCAGGGTCAGCAGCACCGGCACGACGGGCAGCAGACGGAACAGCGAGCCGCCGTCGGCGAAGCCGATGAACAGCACCAGCAGCGCCGCCACCACGATGACCGCGTGCGGGGTCCGGGACGCGTACTCCCGTATCCGGCCCGGCAGCCGGCGTGTGATCGGGCCGTCCGTCCGCAGGGGCGCGAGCGGACGGTAGGCGAAGGCATCGTGGAAGAGATCCTGGCGCAGGCTGCCGAGGGCTCCCGCGGCCAGGCGGAACTCGGGGCTCCGGGTCTTCCCGGTATCTGTCTCGGTCACGTTGCCACGGTAGGGGCAGGTACGGAAGGGGTCGTCAGCACGGAAGCGGATCCTTTTCCGTCCGTCGCAGGTACTACACGCTCCCACCAGGCACGCCGCGGCCTGAGCCGGCCCCGCGCTGTGCGACGCCTCACGCGCGGGAGCGCGCCGACCGCGCGCGTGGCGCTCCGGGCGCACCCCGGCACTCCGGGGCACACCTCAGGCGCTTCGTCCGCCCTCATCACACAAGCCCCGGTCGTCCCATGGGCCCGGTCACCACATGCGGCCCGGCACGGGCCCGGTCACCAGGCGAGCTGGGCGATCTCCTCCGCGACCACCGCGCACGCGTCCGCCGTCGGGTCGATGAGCGGGAAGTGGCCGACGTCCTCCAGCAGCGTCAGCCCGACCGTCTCGCCCGCCCTGGCCGCCGCCGCCACGTACTCCTCGGCGACCGCGTACGGCACGGTCAGGTCCGTACGCCCCTGGACCACGGCGGTCGCGATTCCCGTCGGCAGCAGCGCCGCCGGATCCGCGCTCTCCCTGCGCCGCTTGAACTCCTCCTCGCCGCCGAGCAGTTGGTGAATCGCTCCGCCGCACACATCCAGCTCCACGGCCCGTACGAGATCCGCGATCGGCGCCAGCGCGACGACTCCGCGCAGCGGCGGCGGTTCCGGCAGCCGCCAGGGCGAGCCCTCGGGCAGCACATGACGGGCCGAGGCCCAGAGCGCGAGATGGCCGCCCGCGGAGTGCCCGGTGACGACCGTCCGCCGGGCGTCGGCCTGCGGAAGCGCCTCCGCGGCCAGCGCGGGCAGCGCGTCCATCGCCGCGGCGATGTCGTCGAAGGTCTCCGGCCACCGTCCCGCGACCGGTGCGCCACCGCCCTGCCGCGGAACCGCGGGACCGCGCCGGTACTCGACATTGGCGACCGCGAAGCCCCGGCGGGCCAGGAAGTCGGCGAACGGCGTCAGATGCTCACGGTCGTACGGCGCCCGCCACGCGCCGCCGTGCAGAACGACGACGAGCGGCACCCGCTCCTGGTTGGCCCGGGGAGCGTAGAAGTCGATCACCTGATCAGGATGGTCGCCGTACGCCGCACTGGCGTCGGGCCGGACGGCCGGGAGGGCGAAGACCGACTCGGTCTCTGCGGCGTCACGAGCGACGGCATCGTGCGCGGCGGGGTCCGGCATCTTGCGCCAACCTTTCGGTACGGGGGCCGAATTGACCTGGTCAGCGGGGACGGTATCAGCCCCGGAGGGGGTCGATCACCCCGCTTCCCGGTGCGGGTGCCGCCCCGGCCCCCCGCACCGGTCCGCGGGATGCGTCCGGCCGTCCCTCAGGGGGCGGCCGGGATCTCGCGGAGGACTTCCCCGAGCACCCGCGCGGCCCGTTCCGCGTCGGCGAAACCGATGTAGATCGGGGTGAATCCGAAGCGCAGCACATCCGGTCTGCGCAGATCGCCGACGATCCCCCGGGCGATCAGCGTCTCCATGACCACGGGCGCCTCGGCGCAGCGCAGGGCGACCTGGCTGCCGCGTTCGGCATGCGCGGCCGGTGTCAGCGGGGCGACCCGGCCCGGCGGTGCGTACGCGCTCACGCACTCCAGGAAGAAGTCCGTGAGCGCCAGGCTCTTCTCGCGCACCGCCTCCACCGTCACCCCGGCCCAGACGTCGAGGGCCGCCTCCAGCGCCAGCATGGAGAGGATGTCCGGGGTGCCGACCCGGCCGCGCACGGCTCCCTCCGCAGCCGCGAAGTCCTGTGTCATCGCGAACGGATCGGCGTGCGAGGTCCAGCCGGGCAGCGGGGAGTCGAAGCGGTCCTGGTGACGCTCGGCGACATAGAGGAAGGCGGGTGCGCCGGGCCCGCCGTTCAGATACTTGTAGGTGCATCCGACGGCGAGATCCACCCCATGGGCGTCCAGACCGACCGGCAGCGCGCCCGCGCTGTGGCACAGGTCCCAGACGGCGAGGGCCCCGGCCTCGTGCACGGCCGCGGTGATCCCCGGCAGGTCGTGCAGCCGGCCGGTACGGAAGTCGACATGGTTGACCAGCGCCACGGCCGTACGCGGCCCGAGCGCGCCGGGCAGTTCCTCCGGCACGACGGGCACGATCCGGCTGCCGGTCATCCGGGCCGCGGACCGCGCGATGTAGCCGTCCGAGGGAAAGGTCGTGGCGTCGACGAGGATCTCGTCCCGGCCGGAGTCCGCGAGGCGTACGGCGGCCACCACGGCCTTGAAGACATTGACGCTGGTGGAGTCGCCGACCACGGTCCGGCCGGGGGCGGCACCGATGAGCGGCGCGATCCGGTCGCCGATCCGCTCGGGCGCCTCCCACCAGCCGCTCTCGGTCCAGGAGCGGATGCGCAGCTCGCCCCACTCGCGGGCGATCACCTCCTGGAGGCGTTCGGGGACATGGCGGGGCAGCGCGCCCAGCGAGTTGCCGTCGAGATAGACGACATCGTCCTCAAGCGTGAACAGCTCGCGCCGGCCGGCCAGTTCATCGGCGGCGTCCAGCGCGGCGGCCCGCGCGGTCAGGGACCATGTCCGCGCGGCCGGGGACCCGGGCAGAGCGGCCGGGGACCCGGCCCGCGCGGCGGGCGGCTCGGCCTGCGGGGCGTCGGCCTGTGAGGCCAGGGACTCAGACATGGCTGCGCGCCGTCCACAGCTCGGGGAACACGTTCTTCGTCGCGCGCTTCTCCAGCCAGGCGACGCCCGCGGAGCCGCCCGTACCGGTCTTGGAGCCCATCGCGCGCCGGGTCGCCACCAGATGGTCGTTGCGCCAGCGCCAGACCAGCTCCCCGACGTCCGTCAGCGCCTCACCCAGCCGGATCAGTTCGCCCTGCTGGTCGGGGTCCGCGTAGATCCCGGTCCAGATCTCCTCGACGGCGGGCGACGGCTCGTACCGCCGCGCGGGATCGCGGTCGAGCACGTCCGCCGGCACCGGCAGCCCGCGCCGGGCGAGCAGCCGCAGGACCTCGTCGTACAGGCTCGGCTCCTGGAGCGCCTTCTCCAGCTCGGCGTGGACGCGGGGCGCGCCCCGGTGCGGGACGAGCATCGACGAGGACTTCTCGCCGAGCAGGAACTCCATCCGCCGGTACATCGCCGACTGGAAGCCGGAGCCCTCGCCGAGCGCCCCGCGGTACGAGTTGAACTGCGCGGGTGTGAGCTGGGCGAGCGGACGCCAGGAGGCGTTGAGCGCCTCCAGCTCCCGCACGGAGCGCTTGAGCGCGTCGACCGCCACCTGGGTGCGGTCCTCGCGCAGGGCGCGGGACGCGGTCTCCCATTCGTGGACGATGACGGTGAACCACAGCTCCATGACCTGGGTGGTGACGAGGAAGACCATCTCGCCGGGGTCCTCGGAGCGTGGATGCTGGAGGTGGGTGAGGACGTCCGCCTGGACGTAGTCCTCGTACGGGGTGGTCCCCGCGAAGTCGAGATTCGGGGCTTCCGAACCGGCTCCGGGGGCATCGGGGGCGTACGACATCGCTGTCTCCTCGATAGGAACTGCCGGGTAGCGGTCCGCCCCTTTCCGTGTGGTTACGGAGCCCCGGTCCCCTCCCGGCATCATAAGCCGGGGGCCGCGTGCGAGGTCAGGGCCCGGAGGCCGTTCGGCCGCCCGGATCCGCGGCGCTCAGACCCGCGGCCCGGTGATGTACTTCCCGTCCTCGCCGTACGGCCAGGCGTTGGACACACACCCGTCGAGTCCCTTGATCTGCTGCATCATCACGGGCGCGGGCCTGCCGGAGCCCGAGCAGCCCAGATGGTGGCGTATGCCGATCTCATGGCCGACCTCGTGGTTGATGATCAGATGCCGGTACTCGGCGGCCGGCCCGTCGAACGTCGGCGATCCCAGCACCCAGCGGCGCAGATTGACCACGACGCCGTCGACGGTCTCGCAGTTCAGCTCGCCGCGGGTGTTGAGGCCCTGGGCGAGACAGAGCCGGTCGGCGGTGGCGGGGGTGGCGATACGGATGACGAAGTCGGCGTCGGCCTTCGAGGAGACGAGCTGGAAGGAGCCCCGGCCGTGGGCGGCCCAGCCGTGCGGATGGGCGAGTATGAGCTCTATCTCGGCGGCGGCCTCCGTCGCGGATATGTCGACGCCCTTCTCGACCTGGACCCGGTAGCGGCGCAGTGGCCCCGAGCCGACCCGGCCGCCCTCGGTCCGCGCGGTGGTGAAGGTGCCGGGTCCCGAGACGGGCACCTGGGGCGGGCCGGAGGAACCGGAGGCGGCGGGGGTGCCGGATCCGGAGAAACTCGCCTCACCGGCACCGTCCCCGGACCCGGCTGCCGCCCCGGAGCCGTCACCGGACCCGGAGCCGCCGCCGCGCGCGGGCCGCGACGACCGCGCGGACGGACGCGTCGGGGACGCCGACTCGGCGGGCACGCTCCGGGACGGGCCGACGGGTACGTCGATGACCTCACCGGCCGTGGAGGGCCCTTCGCCGGCGCCCGGCAGCAGCGCGTACACCACACCGCCGAGGACGATCACGACCGCCAGGCCGATCCCGCCGAGCGCCGACGGGCCGAGCGGACGGCGACGGTTGACACCGCGCCTGCCACGGCGACCGCCGGCCCGCCCACGACGGCCGCCCCGACGAGTGATGACGCGCTTGCCCAAGACGGGACTTCTCCCCTGGTGGGTACGGACGGTGGACCCGCGGGGCGTGCGGTCGTACAGACGACCGAAGGCCCGCGCCCTGGCAGACGGGCTGGGCCTTCGAAAGGTTCCGTTCGTGATCGAACGACTTCACGCACGGGACATGGCGCGCGGCTGCCGGTCAGCCGAGGGTGTCGGCCGCCAGTGCCGAGGAGTCACGCAGAAACGTCGAGCAGCGCTCGTACTCGTCCTGCTCCCCGATCGCCTGCGCGGCCCGCCCGAGCGCGTGCAGCGCGCGGAGGAAGCCGCGGTTCGGTTCGTGCTCCCACGGCACGGGGCCGTGGCCCTTCCAGCCGTTGCGGCGCAGGGCGTCGAGCCCGCGGTGGTAGCCGGTCCTGGCGTACGCGTACGACTCCACGACCCGGCCGTTCTCGAACGCGTCGTCGGCGAGCTGTGCCCAGGCCAGCGAGGACGTCGGATACTTCGCGGCGACCTCGGCGGGCGCCGTCCCGCCGGCGAGCAGCTCACGCGGCTCGGGATCATCGGGAAGGTGAGTGGGGGGCGGTCCCCCCAGAAGGTCTTTGTGGATGGCCATACCTACAGTCTGCCCTGCCCCGCCCCCAACCCCTAC
>NZ_MAUD01000301.1 GCF_001700515.1 Streptomyces lushanensis | reverse complement strand
TCCAAGGGCTTCGGGGCCCTAGACTCAGGCTTCCGGTTCTTCGTTGACTGAGTTCAGTGCCGCGTCGATCAGTTGGTTCGAGCCGTTTTGGCCTCTGAGGATCTTGGCGTAGAAGCGGTAGAGCACGGCGAGGCTGTGGCCAGCTCGGCGGGCTACTTCTACTGGGTCGACGCCGGCCTTGAGCCAGAGTGAGATGCCTGCGTGGCGGAGGGAGTACGGGACGTCGGCCAAGGGTGTCTTTGCTTCCTGTGGGGTTAGGGTCAGGTCGCGGGCCTTGTCCCATAGGTCGCAGTACTCGGTGGAGCGTACGCGGCCTCCGCGGGCGGCGCGGAAGAGACGGCCGTCAGCCGCTGTGCCGTAGGTCTTGAGGTGGGCGCGCAACATGAGGACGAGTGCGGGCGGGATTGGCACAGAGCGGGTGGCCTTGCGGGCTCGGCGCTTCAAGCCGCGCTGTTCGTAGGAGTTTCCGTCGTCTGTCCAGCCGGAGCCGACTTCGGGGCGGCTCTCTTCCAGGATCAGCTCTCCCCAGGTGTTCTCGCTGCCTTCTGTCTCTTCCGGGAGGACGCAGTCAGTGTCCTTGAGAGCGGCGATCTCAGAGGGGCGCATCGCCGCGTAGTAGAAGCAGCCGAAGAACGCCTTCAGGTGTTCGCCACGGGGTCCCTGTGCCTCTACCGCCTCGATCAGAACCTTGACCTGCTTCGGGCCCGGGACGTATCGGAAGTCGATCTCATCGTCTGTCGAAGGTGCGTCCCAGTCGACCTTGGGCAGGGGATGAGCGGCGAGGATGTCCCGTTCGACCGCATAGCGCAGGCAGTTGCTCAGCACGGCCCGCTTGCGCTTGACGGTGTTGTCGGCTGCTGGCTTTCCGTTGATCTTCAGCGCGAGCGCATCAAGGGCCTGGCGGAGGTGCGCGGCACGCGCGGCCTCTTCGACCTTCAGGGAGTACTTTGCCATCCATGCCAGCGCCGCTTCGATGTCTGCCGGGGGAGTCTCGGCATCGGAGCGCGGCACCAACTCGTCCCGGTCGTTGCGGACCATCCTGAACGCCCATGTCTGCAAAGCGTGCCGGAGGGTTTTCAGATCTGGGGAACCCTTTGCGTTGGAGACGAGGACTGGAGTGATGACGGCCAGGGACTCGGCGATGCTCGCCCGGTGCTTGGCCGCGATCTTGGGCCACTTCATCAGGGCGTAGGCACAGGCGTGGTCGTACCAAGTAGGGGAGTTCAGGGCGCGCATTTCGGACTCGGGCAGGCCGGTCTCCGTGTCGAACCGCTCGCGGTCACGGAGTGCGGCGCGGAGATCTGTCTGACGCCCCTCTGCCTGGGGCTTCGTAAGGTAGCTCTTTGAGTGCTCCTCCACCCCCACACGCCAGCGCAGCATGTAAGCCTTGCGGCGGTCCTTGCGGATACGGATGTTCCAGATTTCTACATCGTAGGTCAGCATGCCTGCGCCTCCTCGTGGTCTTTGAGCCACTTGTCGAAGTCGGAGCGGCGGAAACGGAGTTGGCCGTTGGGGAGCTTGATGGACTTCGGGGCCTGGCCGCGAGCGCGCATGCGGTAGAAGGCGGCGCGGGACAGGTCGAGTTCGTCCAGGAGGTCGCAGAGCTTGAGGTGAGGTTCACGGCGCACGGTGATCGGTCCCCTCGGTCGGTGCGTGGCGGTGCGGTACTTCGGGCGCGGGGGGGCGTCAGCGGCGTCAGCGGAATTCGCTGAGCTGCGGATTTGCGCTGCTGACGGGTGTCAGCGGGCGTCAGCGATGTCAGCAGTGGGGTGGGTACGGGCTGACTGTGCTGACGTGTGCTGGCGTTGTGGCTGCTGTCGTTTGTGCAGGTCACCGGGTTGTGCTGACACTGCTGACGGTCTGGAGGGAGGGGTGGACGTGGTACGTCGCTGATGACGGCTGGCCCGCGCGGCCGGTCCTGGCGGGGGTGTCGGCGCGGAGGTAGCCGTGGGATTCGAGGAGTGTGAGTGTCGGCCCGACCTGAGCGACCGTGCGGAAGCGGCGGGAGGCGGCTACCGCGTCGCGGCGTTTGATCGACGTGCGCCAGGTGCCGTCCGTCCTGGGGCGGCGCAGCCATTCGAGGATGGTCTGTGCCGCGTCGGTGGCTGGATCGGACGCGATGAGGTCGAAGACGGCCAGGGCGTGCTGTGTGTAGTAGTCGCTGATCTGCGCTGCTCGGGCGAGGGTTTCCTCTTCGACCGGCTGTCCCCATCGGTCGTCCGCTGCCCGGTCGGCGAGGTGGAGCAGCAGCGCGACGCGGACCGTGTGACCGACGAGTTTGCCCGCCCAGTCCAGGAGATGAGAGAGCGGCTGCTCGGGGCGCAGGGCCACTTCGAGTTTGTCCTGTAGGGCCTCGACCACTCGGTCCGCCTGTGCGGTGAGCGGGACGGTGACCGGCTCGGGCAGTGCGTAGAGCGTGTTCAGGAGGCCGGACAGGCGGGAGTGGTAGAGCCGGGCCACGGCCTCCGGTACGGGGGCGGTGCGGGTCCTGCGGTAGCCGAGGTTTGATGCGGGCAGCGCGTAGAGGAAGCGGGCGAGCAGACCGCGGTCACGCGCGCCGGGGGCTCCGGCCAGGTCCTGGAGGACAGCGGGCTGGGGCGTGATGCCGATGGTGAGCGCGGGCTTGTCCACACTGGGCTGTTCGCGGGTGATCCGGTCCGTCTGAAGGCGCTCGCCCTTGTGGGCCTGGAGAAACACGCCGAGGTTCGGCTTGGCGCTGTAGCGCCCGGCGATGATGTCGAACAGGTCGCCCTCGGGAGACAGCGCTGCTAGACAGCGGTGGATGGCGAGCTGCTGGGCGAGCGGTTCGGGGGTGATGTCGCCCGAGACGGTCAGGCGCGGGCGCGGCGGTACGTGGATCTCTTCGGCGAGCAGTTTGGCGGCGGATGCCTCGGCGACCAGTGCGGTGCGATCGACGCCGTCGCCGGGCTTGCGGGCCCTGGCCATGAGCCCTTCGGCCTCGGCCAGCGCGGCTTCCTTCGCCGTCTCGGCCTCGATGATCCGGGCGCGGGACTCCTCCTGGAGCTGGCGCTCGACGTCGTACACCGGCTCGGTCATGGCGGCGAAGACGTCGGACTTCCGAGAGGCCGGCGGCATGGCGCAGACGAGGTAGAGATTGGACTGCTCGCGCCAGCCGGGCCGGATCTCGACGTGCACCCGGCCGCCCGCCGCTGTCGAGAGGGCGGCGAGAGCCATGGTGGCGGCGAGATCCGGGGGAGTCTGCGTGAACTCGGCTACGGCGGCGACGTGTTCCGCAATCCACGGTGTCAGGGCCGGGACCGGAAAGATCGGTAGCGCGGCGTGTGTGCCGAGGGGGATCGGGGCGGGCCATCGTTCCGTGGTGTGGATCGTGGCCAGTTCAGCGGTTGCCTCGGCGGCGATCCGCTCGGTCCCTTGCGTGCCACTACGGCCGTGTGCGATCAGCCGGGTGCCGGTCTCGATGAGACGGCGTTGTCGGGCGACGTCTACGACGATTTCGGCGTAGTACGAACCGTTTGCAGCGGTGGGTGTTGCCTGAACCAGGGTGTGCAGATAGCTGGCTCCACCGACCCGTTGGAGAGCGCCCTCATCGCGCAGACGGGCGGCGACAGTGATCGGGTCGACCGGCAGCCCGGCACTGTGCATGGCCGTGATCGCCGCGTGGATGGTGGCGTGTGCCGGACGGTAGTAGTCATCGACCGCGACCACTGCCGTGACTGCTGTGATCGCGTCGCGCGACAGAAGCATGGCGCCCAAGGCGGCCCGTTCGGCGTCCTGGTCGTTCGGTGGAACCGTCTCCGTGTCGTACGAAGGATCGGGGGGCGGAGGGGAGGGGAACGCGCTGCTCACCGTGTGGCCTTTCGCGAATTCGCGACGGTCACGGGGAGGTGCGGGAACATCCGTGCGGTCGCCGGAGCGACTACGCGGACACTGCGGATGTGGTGCATCCTGATGGCACCTCCTGATCCGTGGATGGGATGGGAGATACCGGGGCAGCGGGCTTCCTTGACCCGTCGACCGCTGCCCCGGGCAGAGCTACAAGTGGCGGGAACTGCTGCCCGTGCCCCGCTCAGGAGCGGCGGGTACGACCGCCAGGGTGGCGATGAGCCGGACCGGGGACGCCGTATCCCTCGGGTTCGTCGTCTCGGCCCAGTCCCAGAACGGGTACGTCCTGAAGGGGACGAAGCCGAGATGCGCGAGGGCAGACGCACGGTCGGCGACGCTGGGGATGCCGTTGTCGGCGGGGATCAGGACCTCCGGCCAGTGCCCCGGTTCGCTGGAGAGGACGACGTACACCGCCCAATGCGCGCCATCCCGAGTGCGGCTCATCTGCGCCGTGAGCAGCTCGACTTCGTGAGTCACCGGTCCCCCTCGGCGGCGCGGTTGGACTGGGAGGTCACGGTGAGAAGTACGAAATGCAGGGCGCTCTCGGCCGTCTCGCCGTACGCGTACGCACAGTCGGCCAGACCTGCGGCGCGCTCGGAGGCGCGAGTGATCTCTGCCGCCGCGCAGTCCGCCAGGTCTTCGTAGAACGCGAAGTCGGCAACGACGGCCTGAGCGTGCTCCCGTTCGATCACCTGCTGTCGCAGTTCGGCCAGCCGCTTGCTTCCGGTCCACCGGCTGAGCGCGTCCCGCATGTCGGGCAGCGAGGCCACAGGCAGTACGTAACGACCGTCGCGCCGGTCGAGTTCGACGTACGGCGGGCGTCCGCCGCTGAGTGCGGAGCGGACGGCGCTGGCGGTGCCGTGCGCGTACGCCTGGGCGGCGTTCTCGTACAGCTTCTTCGTGGTGCTCCGGAGGTCGCCGTACAACTCTCCGAGCCGCCACAGGGCGTCATGCTGCGGACGAACGACATCCCGGCCCGGGATGCGGACCGCGCCGTTGATGGGGAGCAGACGGGTGGGGTCGGTGTGCCAGGCCGACGCCTGGGCGGCCTGGTTGGCGGTCCGGTACTCGCGGGCGGCGGCGCCGAGCGCGTGCACGCTCGCGGTCAGGCTGTCGAACCACGCGAGGGTGGGCTGAGGCATGGGGCCCTCCATAGGGACGGTGGCGGATGGGGACGGCGTGTCAGCCGAGGAACTGCTGCGTCTGCGTGGTGCCACCGGCGGCACCAGCACCACCGGCGGCGGACAGAAGGAGCGCACGGAGGTCGTTGCCCACGACGGCGACGAGACGCTGCTCGATCGCCTGCCACGAGGCGGAATCGATCGCCATCAGGGAGGCGACGGCGGCGGGGCCGCGGCCCTCGCCGATGGCCTTGAGCGCGTCGCGGAGTTCACCGGCGGCCATCAGCGAGATGCGGGGAAGGGCGGTTACGAGCTGCTCAGACATGGAGGGATGCCTTTCAGTGGTTTGTTCCGGATGCGGGTCAGTTGCCCTCAGTTGCCGAGGTCGTGAATCGCGCTGCCGAGCGCGGACATGATCTGGTCGATGGCATCCGCGGCTCCGGTGCGGGAGAGATAGAAGCCAAAAAGGACAGCGACGGCGGCGGCACCGATGCCGAGCGCCCTGAAGCGCAGGAGCAGGGCCAGGAAGAGCCCGAACAGGGCGAGAGCCGAAATGGTCAAGAACATGGGCATGGCCTCCTTGATCGCGTCAGGTCAGCGGGTGCCGTCGTGGTGGAGGCGCGAAGCGCCGTTGTAGACGCGACGGCCGATGCGTAGACGCCTGCCGTAGCCAGCGCAACGGCGGCACTGGCGGCCGCGCTTGAGCCTTCCGGCGCGGGTTTGATGGATCTTGTGACCCCAGCCCTTGCACTTACGGCAGGCTCCGTACGGGCTTGCGGTGCACAGCAGCGCGTAACAGAGCGCGAGGAATATCAGGATGGGCGTGATGGAGAGCAGGGAGGGCATGGCTACCCCTTCCAGAGCGGGATTCAGGGGGTGCGCGGGACCGGCTGCTAGGAGCTAGATGCCTGGTCGGAGTGGGTTTCGATCGCTAGCGGGAGTGCTAGGCCTAGCAGGGCTGCCTGCTAGGCCCAGCGGCGGTGAACGGGCGTCGGGTGGGCGCCGGACGGCTATGCCGCGTCGGCTCCGCCGTCACGTTCTGCGATCGCTTTGAGGACGTCGGCGCGCTTGATGCCGCGCCGGTTGGCGCCCTTGCCGTCCTCGGTGGTTCCCCAGATCTGCGTAGTCCGGATGCCGTACGGCTTGAGCGCGACCGTCAGTTGCTCCGGGGCCCAGTCCCCGTAGACCTCCGGGCGGAGTTCGGCGAGACGCGGGACGACAGCTTCGTTCCAGAGCTTCGGCTTGTCGGTGGGAACGGCGGCGCGGAGATCGGCCAGCAGGTCGTACGAGGCGTGCGCGCCGGCCTCGGGCTCCTCGCCGAGCGCGTGTCCGGCGAGTGTGCCGGCGCGTTCGCGCAGAGCCCGTGCCCGGAGCGCGATCCGGTCGGCTTCGACCGCGTTGATGAACGCGGAGCGGACGATACGGGCGTCCGCGCCCTCCCCCAGGAAGTAGCAGATGCCCTTGTCGCCCCAGGCGAACATGCTGGCCCGGACCCCGCGCTTGTAAGCACCGGTCCCGAGCACCATGTCGTTCTCCGTCTGGCCCATGACCTTGAGGCACCAACGGGCCGAGGCGTTCGCACTGATCGAGGTCGGGATGCTGTCCTTGTCCGGCCGCTGGGTGGCCAGCAACAGCACGATCCCGGTCGCCGGACCGCGCTTGACCAGGTCCGTACAGATCTCTTTGAACTCCGCGCCGTGCACGGGGTGTTCGAACCAGACCTGGCACTCGTCCACCCCGACCACGATCGGGTGGAGTCCGAGGGAGCGCTTCGAGGCCAACTCGGTGGTCACCTTCGACTCGGGACACATGTCGCGGGGAAGGGAACGGATCACTTTCGCCCGTCTGCGCAGCTCCCGCTGGAGTTCGCGAAGGTCCGCGATGGCGTATTCGATGTCCGCGTCTTCCTCGCCGGCCCGGTGTCGGTAGGCGACGCGGTCACCGACCGAGTCCAGGTCGCCGGTGCCCTTCAGGTCGTACGTGTGGAGCTCGGCTCGTGGGTCGAGCGCGGCGACGAGCAGCAGGAGGCGGAGCAGGAACGTCTTGCCCATCCTCGGGATGGCGCCGATGACACCCGCGATGAACATGAGCGTGACCCCGACCCACCGTCCGCGTTGGTCGGTGCCCCAGACCACCGGCTCGAAGAGATCCGTGGTCCCGGCCTTCGCCAGTGGCCATGGCGCCTGCTTGGTCAGGGACATGTCCTGATCCCCGACCCACAGGCGGAGTCGGCCGGTGTGCTCGTCCGGTACGGCCTCGGGCCATACGCATCCCAGCGGGCGGCGGAGCCCGGAGGCCAGCTTGTCGCGCCGGTCGGCCACGTCTGTCACGGTGACGCCGTACGGAAGGTCGCCCTCGGCGAGCCAGCCCGGTCCGTCCCGGGTGATGGGGGCGGTGAAGGTGAAACCCGGGCCGCCCTTGGACTGAGCTTGGTTGATCGCGTGGATACCGAGAGAGCCGAGTGCCCGCAACACGATGTCGCTGGTCAGCTTGGTGGCCTTCGGGATCTCCACAGCCCTGTGGATAACGGGATCATCCGTTGGTTGTCCGAGTCGGCCCAGGGCCAGGGTTACGACTGCGCCGCTCAACACCAGCAACCAGGCCGGTGCCAGGACGTACAGAGCTAAGGCGGTGGCCGTTCCCACGACAGTGGCGGCGAAGGTGACGACCGCGCGCCACCGCACCCGACGATCGCGCTGGCGGGAGAGCCTCAGATAGTCGTCGATGTCGTCGTTCGAGGCGGCCGACTGACGGAAGGGCTCGCCCTCGGCATCCGTCACCCACCGGAGCGAGCCGCCGACGAACCGGGCCACGCCGTGCGGCGACTGGAGAGCGAGACGCAGGGTGTACCAGGGCGTGCGCACCGCGTGGTACGCCGAGACGTGCCACGCGTACGCCGCGACGCCGCGCCCGGCGGACTTGAACTCGGTACGGGACTTGGCCCAGGCCGGGATGACCGGGCGGCGCTTCGCGTCCCGCACCCGATCCATCAGGCGGGGGCCCACGGGTCCGCCGGGGCGGTCGACCATGACGGTCTGGCGAGGGTCGCCCGATTCGGCGGCGGCGCGGTCGGCCGACTCGGTCGGACCCGATCCCAACTCCTTCTCCAAGCGTGCGAAGAGCGCGCGCTCCTGGGCGTCGGGCTCCTCGGGCTCGTGCTTCACTGACGCTTCCTTCCGGACTGGGAGGGGAGGCTGAGGCCCGGCCCTACCCGCCAAAGCAGCGGCCGGACCTCAGTTCGGTGAGAGGTGACGGGTTCAGATCAGCCGTCGACCGGCGTCGGCTCCGCTTCCTGGGGCCGGCGCTCGGACCGCAGTACGTCGCGCAGCTGGCGCGAGCGGCCCTGGCTACAACCGATGGCCTTGCGGATGGGCTCCGCGTCGAGGCGCTCGTACGGCCAGTCGGCGGTGTGCTCGCGGGCCCTGGCGATCGCCTCTTCCCACGTCATACGCGGGCGGTACTTCTCGGCCTGTCGCCTCCGCCGGGGACGCGGTGTGGGCTCCGAGCCCGGCTTGTCGTCAGGGTCGGGCTCGTCTCCCACGTCTCGCTCGTCAGCCGAGAGCGAGCCCTCCGGTGTGAGTTCGCCCAGTTTGAGCAGCACCAGGTCTCGGCGCGGAGCCTTTCGCCGCCACGCCCGACCGTGGCTCTCGCGCAGCTCGGCATGGACCAGGAGCCGTTGCTTCTCCAGCGCCAGGGCTTCGCGATAGTCGGTGGTCTCCCAGAGCACCATCCGGCGCCACAACATCAGCGTGGTGAGGGGCGCGAACAGCCAGCGTGAGCGGCGGATGCGCTCCATCCGGGCCCCGGTCGCCACACCGATACGTACGGCGTAGACGTGCGCCGCGATCTCGCTCAGTACGACCCACAGCAGAGGCATCGCGCCGTGCGCGACCTTCGCCGAGACCGAGGCGCCGGCCGCGATGTTCAGCCAGCAGGTCACCAGAGTGAGCGCCCAGGGCACGAATCGTACCCATGCCAACCGCATACCGAGCCGGATGAGCAGCAGGTTCGCCGCGGTGAAGACCGGGATGGCCAGGTCGATCCCGACCGGCAGCATCCAGGCGTCCGCGAACCCCCAGCGGCCGGCGGCGGACGAGACGGAGCCGAACGAGGCGACGAGCCCGAGCCCGCCGACACCCCCGCCGAGCGGAATCACCATGCCCAGCAGCGCTCTCTCCGCTGTGCTCAGCGGGGGAGGCTCCGGGGCCTGTACGTTCCACTGGCTCACGCGGCGTCCCTCAGGCGATCCTTCGGCAGCGCACCCGCCGTGGGCCTGATCACGATGCTGCTGAGCTGAGCCGCGTACGCCGCGTTGAGCATCGCGATCTCGTCGTCCGCACTCTCTTCGAGCAGGTCGGCGAAGACGTCGCGGGCCGCCGCCTGGCGTACCGCACGCTGCTCGGGCGACTCGTCGTGCCCGCCGAGGAACAAGGCGCGGAAGTCTTCGTCCTCGCCCGCGGCTTCGTGGCCGCCGATGAACGTACGCATGGGATCTCTCCTGAACACGGGACTGGATGGGATCGGGAGAGGCCGGCGCGGCGGGCATCGTTTGACCCGTCGACCGCCGTCGTCGGCCGGTGACCGCTCATCCGGAGTCATCCGGGAACTGAGTGGTCATGACCTCCGACGCCCGTGCCCTGCGGGGGCGTGGGCGCCGAAGATCAAAAGCACTCGTTCGTCGAGGCACGCTGTGCAGTTTTCAAGCAACGCAAGGGCAAGACCTAAAGAGGTCTTCTCCTCAACTCCTCTTTAGGAGTTCTTTGACTATGGCGTACCTCTCCACCAGTCGTCAAGACCTCTTTAGGAGTCGTAAGCTGGTGTCGTTTCGACAGAGAACGGTGAGCACTCATGGCCAAGGCATACGAGCGGATCGCGGACGAACTCCGTCAGTCCATTCGCGCAGGTGAGCTGAAGCCCGGCGACCGCCTGCCCTCCGAGACGAAGCTCGCGGAGGATCACCGGCGGAGCGTCCCGACGATCCGTGACGCGCTCCGGCTCCTCCAGGACGAGGGGCTGATCGAGAAGCAGCACGGCCGCGGCAACTTCGTACGCAAGCCCCGAACGCGCGTGCTGCGCACAAACCTCCGGCATCAGTGGGAGAAGGACCGCGCCCGTGAAACGGAGGCGGAGCGGCAGCAGACAGGGGCCACCGAGCACGACACAGGCCTCGGCGTAAACGATCTCGTCTTCTACGCGGCCTATCGCGAGATCAAGGCGTCCGAGGAGATCGCGAAGGCGCTCGGCGTGCCGGAGGGGACCCCCCTCCTGGAGCGCACCTACCGGACGCGGTACGCCGCCGAGAACGCCCCGTTCAACCTGGTGACCTCGTACCTCGTCCGTTCCCTGGTCGAGTCGAACCCGGACCTCCTGGACGAGACGAAGGAGCCCTGGCCGGGCGGCACACAGAACCAGCTCTACACCGTCGGCATCGAGGTCGGCCGTGTCGAGGAACTCGTCTCCGCCCGACCACCGACTCCCGAAGAGGCGGAGGAGCTGGAACTCCCGCCCGGGACCTCGGTCCTGGTGCTCCGGAAGACGACGTTCGACGTCAACGACCGGGTGGTGGACGTCTCGGATGTCACGCTGCCTGGCGACCGCACGGAAATGCTCTTCACCACTCCCCTGGAAAGGTGGTGAGTGCCGTGCGCCGGCGCATCATCATCGTCACCGCCGTACACGGCCCGTCCGCTCACTTCCTGCCGGACGCCTACAAGTCCCTTGTCGCACAGGACCTTCCCGCGGGCTGGGACTGGCACTGGCTGATCCAGGAGGACGGCCGGAGCGACGAGGTCGCGCCCCATGTCCCCGATGATCCGCGGGTGACGTTCCGGCAGGGGCGACCCGGCGGTCCGGGTACGGCGCGTACGTTGGCGCTCGCGCACGCGGACGGGGAGTACATCAAGGTCCTGGACGCCGACGACCAGTTGCCGGCGGGCGCCCTGGCCCGGGACTTGGCCGCACTCGAAGGCGATCCCACCCTCGGCTGGGCGACATCGCGCGTACTGGATCTGCTGCCCGACGGCTCTACGGTCGGCTTCGAGGGCGACCCGGACAACGGGCCCATCGAGCGCGGCGCCGTCCTTGAGTACTGGTCGGCGAACAACTACCGGGCGCCGGTCCACCCTGCCACTCTCTTCGCCCGTCGTGATCTGCTGCTCGCGCTCGGCGGCTGGATGGCACTGCCGGCCTCGGAGGACACCGGACTGCTGCTCGCACTGGACTCGGTCAGCCGCGGTTGGTTCTCCTCCGAGGTGGGCTTGCTCTACCGCAAATGGCCAGGCCAGGCCACCGGTCAAGCCGCGCACACCGACCCGGCGGAGCGCGATGCCCGCATGGCGGTGGTGGAGTCCAGGGCCCGAGCGCTGGCCTACCTGCGGTGGAGCTATCCGAGCATCGACTGAGTTCGTCGAATTTCAGAACTCCCGGGCGGGCATGAATCTGTAACCGTCAAGATCTATGCATGGATCCTGGAATTGCCGCAGTCCTCGGGGCCGCAGTGGGAGTGGTCGGCTCAACTCTGGCAGCAGCCGTGGCAGGATTCTCGGCGCAGCGACAGGTCAGGTCCGAACACACGCACTGGCGTCGTCAGTTGCGACGCGACGCTTATACGGCATTCATCGCCAAGGCGGACGAGGTGCACAGATTGCTGGCTGGCATCGAGACGGAGTTGATCAATCCGGAAGTGCACTTTGGGCAGGTCCGTGAGGAAATTGACCGGGTCAAGGCCACTCTTCAGGAGGACCTAGCGGCGGCTCAAGCTACCGTGGAGATCGAAGGCCCGGAGAAGCTCGCGCGTACGGCGGAAGAAGTCACTCGCTCACTGTCTGCGTGCATCGCGGCCATCCGTGCGCGAACCATCGGGCGAGAGTCAGGCCGCCCGATCAGCCAGTCAGAGGCGCAGCGTGTGCGGCGATTCTTGAATCATGCTTCGAGCAAGCGTAAGCGGTTCGTGGAAGAGGCCCGTAAGGCTATCGACGTCTAGTGACCCTCCGTCGGATCGCCAACACTGTATCCAGGTACCAGCAGGCTTGATTAGGGTCTGGTCAGTTTTGGACCGGTACCTCGTAGACGATTTCGCAGGTGGCGGCGGGGATGACGATGTCCGCCGTCTCGACCGGGCGTGCGTCGTCGCTGTAGTACGTCCGCCGGATGCGTGTGACGAGTGCGCCCCGCTGTACGCCGAGGAGCGTCGACTCCTCGGTGTTGGCCTGTCCGGGCTCCGGTTGTTCCACTGCGTGGCTGACCGTGATGCCGATCTCGGCCATCCGGTCGACAACCCCTTTGCCTGCATGGGGCCCGCCCTCGGGCAGTACCACCAGCGTGCCCGCCGTGAGGTCGTACGGTTCCCAACTGGTCGACAACTGGGCCGGCTTGCCGTTGACCAGGAACTCGTACGCCGTACGGACACAGAGGTCTCCCACGGAGATGCCGAGGCGTGCGGCGATGCTGGCCGGGGCCGGGATCTTCGCGTCAGTACGGCTTTCCCAGGTGCCTCGCTTGCCGAGCGAGGCCATATCGGCGCGGAACGGTGATCCTCCGCGCTGCTCGCGGTACTGCGAGCGGACCATGCGCAGACGCTCGCGAGGTTCCGCCACGTACGTTCCCGATCCCGTACGCCCTTCCAGGACGCCCAGCGAGATCAGCAGCTCCTGTGCGCGGCGTATGACGTTCTCGCCCACCCCACATTCCTCGGCGAGTTGAGTCCGCGAGGGGAGCCGGTCGCCCGGCGTCCACTCCTGGTCAGCGATGCGCTGCCGCAGCACGTCCGCGATCCGGAGGTAGGGAGGTTGCTCAGGCATATGGAAAATCTAGTCCACTAGCCCTAATCTAGTTAACTAGCTTCACTAAAAGTGATCCTGCTGCGACGGAGGCCTTGTGTCCTCACCTGAAGGACGTGCTGAGCAGGTTGCTGCACGCCTCTCCGAAGCAGGGCTCACCACGCGCTTCGTGGATCACGACAGCCATATGTGCGTCGAGACGGAGGTATCGGACCCGGTCTCGGCCGAGTCCTGGCAGGAGCTGTTAGCGGTGCTGGAGACGGGCGACTCGTTCGGTCTCGCTGTCACCGCCAACGGCGGCCGGATCGCATGGGTCGCCATCAGCAAAAACGCCTCCGGGACGGCCGGCGCCGTCCCGGGGCACACCCATCAGCTATAGGGAGCTGATCAGCGTGTTAGACACTATCCGTCGTGCTGCCGCATGGACCAGACGGCAGTTCACTTCTCCATCGGAGCCTGATCGCCGACGCGGCAGGCACCGTTCGCGCGGGACCGCGCCACATCCTTTCGAGGAACGGACGGCGCCTTCGGCACGGCTTGCGCCACGCCCGACGCGCGCGCTCAGGCACGCAGCGCCCCTTCGCGCGGAGGACAACGTTCTCGTCCGGCCGTACGTACTGACCAGCGAAGAGCGAGCAGCTCTCTTGCGTTCGGCTCACGATCGCATGGCCATGACTCGTCATCTCCTCGAAGCTGCGGAGGTCTGATGAGAGCCCTCCGTCACCAGCAACTTTCCGGCAGCGCCGCGGCGACGCCGTACCGGTCCCCGGCCTGTCGCATCGGCTCGCACGCCGACTGCACGGAGTCGGAGCCCACCGAGGCGCCGGCCGATCTGCCGCTCGTCTACGAGACGTGCGTGTGCTCCTGCCACTTGCGCGCCGTTGAGGTTCCAAGCAAGGGAGCGGCGCATGGCTAACCGGTACGAGCACATCGCCGATGACCTGCGTCACCTGATCGCTGTCGGGACTTGGCCTGCGGGTGATCGACTTCCTGCGGAACAGGAACTGGCCGCGCGCTACAAGGTCAGCACGCCAACTCTCCGCAATGCCCTGGAAGTTCTCCAGAGCGAGGGGCTGATTGAGAAGCGTCATGGCAGTGGCAACTTCGTCCGTCGGCCCGGACAGCGGATGGTGTACGCCAACACCCGGCTCCACGGAACGGAACGGCGGGCAGCTACCAACGCCGCAGTGAGCGTTCGGTGCGACAGCCGGACGGTGGAGGCCGACGGCCAACTGTCACTGCTCCTGCACATCGAGGTCGGCAGTCCGGTGGCTGAGTACGTCTTCGTCGGTCACCAGGGCGCCTCGCCGAGGAGTCTGGCCCGTATCTACGTACCTCACGCCGTGGCGAGGCTCGGTGTGCCCGAGGCGAGCGAGTCTGCCTGGGGCGACGAGGTTCGGGAGCTGCTGTCTGCGGCTGGGGTGCGGGTGACGCGTACGACCGAGCGGGTCACGGCGCGATTTCCCACAACGACCGAGGCACAGACGCTGCACATCACCACCCGCTCCCCGGTGCTGGCGATGGAGCGCGTCTCGACCGACGCGACCGAACGCGTGGTGGAGGGAGCGCTCCTGGTGCTGCCCGGCGACCGTACCGAGATTCTCTTCACCACGGGCTCTGTGCCTGAGCGGCTGGAGGCAGTCCGATGAATGAGCAGGAATGCAACAGGGGCTTGTCCACGCTTCCTCCCACGGTCCTACGCCTGCTGCCGTGGGTCAGTCCCGAGGGGAAGCCGTGCTATCTGAGCACCGATGACAACGGGAGCATGATCTCCCGGCTCGCCGACGAGATCGAGTCCGAGCAGACAAATGCTGGGGCTGAAGTACTGAAGAACGCCGAGGCTGTTCTGGCCGACCGGAAGGCGGACGCGCGGAGCCTCCGTCTTGCTTTGGCTCGGACGGCAGAGGCCTTGGGCGTTGTGCTGAGGGTCTCCGAGAGCCGGGGTGCCCGCCTGCCCGTGCAGGAGCACGAGGACCCGGCGTACGACGCCATGGGATGACTGGCGCCCGGCCGAGGCGGAAGCCCGAGGCACGGCCCGCGACCCACTGCGGACGCTGTACGGGCCACCGCTCCATCTGGTGCCCGGACTGCTGCGGCTTCGAAGGCTGCACCACCTGCGGCTGGACGTACCGAGTCGCCTGCCCCGAATGTGCTGGCGGAACGCTGGATCCCATCCGCTGGTGATACGGCCCGGCTACCTTGAAGCGAGGTAGCCGGGCCGCATTCATGCCAGTGTCTCCGCGTCGACCCGCGAGAAGATCAGATCGCTCTCCTCGACAACCGGCCCAGGCCATCGCACCGGGACGACAGGCGCACCGCGCAGCGCGGCCGGGTAGCTCTCCGGCCGGTAGTCGTTGGCGAGCCGGTAGACGTTGAAGCCGTGATCCCGCATGGTCGTGAGCAGGTCCTCGGCGGAGTCACCGAGCTGGGCCATCCGGTCAGGTGTCACTTCGGCGGTGATCTCCGCGTCCGGCCGCAGCTTGTCGAGCATGGGCTCCATGCCTCGCACGACGCTTCCCTCTGCTCCCTCGACATCAATCTTGATGACGCGGGCAGTGCTGATCTCCAGCGAATCGAGCATCTCTCCCAGCGGCCGGGCCTCGATCTCGAACGTCGACTCCGCCGGCCCGTCGTACGGCACGATGCTGTTGGCCCCCATGTTCGCCGAACTGGCCAGCACGAACGTCAGCATCCTCCGACTGTCCGAGACAGCCCCGTTCACCGCTCGCACATTGCGCATCTCATTGAGCCGCACGTTCTGCGACAGCCGCTGAAGAAAGACGGGCGAAGCCTCGATCGCCACCACCTTGCCGGCGTCCCCGACGAGCTGCGACGCGAGCACGCTGTAGTACCCGATGTTGGCGCCGACGTCGATGAACGTGTCCCCAGGCTCCAACCGCCCTCGCAGCCACCGCGTCATATGCGGTTCCCACACCCCGAACAGGTAGAGGTACCGCTGAATGAGGTCCTGAGTTTCCACGGCGAACCGAGCCCCGAACTGAGCCCGCACGACCCGCTGGCGCGGGTGCTCCCGGAGTCGGGGATTCAGATACAGCGAGGCCAGCGCAGCCTTGCCAAGAGCCCCCGGGGCGTCCCGTACGTACCCCCGCCCGAGGCTGACCAAGGCATCTGAGCCGGGATTACGCATCTAATGGCCTTTCCGCTGGGTCCCCGTAAACCGTAGCTCTGTCGTTGCTCGTCACGCTCCCGGGCCATCCGTCTGTCCTCGACGCCTCTTGTTGCGCGGCTAGGGCCGTACCGGTGTAGGCGCGGAGATTCATGCCTTGAGAGCGCGATTTCCATAGCGGAACTGTGGCTCTCATTCAAGGGAATCCTACGGGCCCGTTGCCATGAAGTCGCAGGTCAGAGCCTTGAATGCGAGTCCTTCCTCGGCAATGCTGGCACTCGGTCGAAGCCGGGCGGCGCACCCGTCGGGGGCTGCACGGGGTGCGACTGCCAGCGAGGTTGCACAGCTAACAGTCGCTCGTTCCAAAGTGGCCCCGGTCCTCTCCAAGGCCGTCCTCAGGCCGGAGCGGCTATTCCCATTCCTTCGTATGCGGCTTCCGCATGCCCAGATTCCGAGAGAAGTCCGATGAACCAGAACGGGCCCCAGGGCCACACCCAGATGCTCCTGCTCCTGCTGGTGGCTGTCCTCGCCCTCGCCTTTGTCTTCCTGGCGTACCTGGCGCACCAGCACCCCTCTATCGCTGAGCCTCTGATGGTTGCCACGGGCGGTGTAGCAGTGCTGCTCGCAGTGATTGCGTTCGGCGTCGAGTTGTAGAGGACCGATCGCGGCAGGAACGTCGCGGTCGGCGGTGCGCTGTCTCGGTCACGGCCCGGAATGTACGGGCCGTGACCAGCTTTAGTGACCGCATTCATCGCTGGGACAGCCCCCGAGCTGAGCCGGAGGTCTCACGGGGACACTGATTCAACACGATATTTCAGGGGGCGCGACGTGAACCGACGGCACTTCGGTCTGGCATGCACACTCATCCTGTGTGTAGCAGCCACTACAACCGGATGCTTCGGCCGATACTCACCTTGTCCAGACGAGGGGCAGCGGCCCAGGGGGCTCATCAGCCAGGACCTGGTGGGCACCTACCGCAGTTCCGCCGGCGGATCCATGACGCTTAACAAGGATGGATCGTTCACTGCGGCTGGATGGCCCTCAGATCTTGAGGGCGCCGCCAGCCCTGAGCAGAGAACCGGCAACGGTACTTGGGAGCTGACAGCGGCTGACAGTTCCGACTGGCCCGTCTCCTTCACTTTCCACAAGATCAGCGGCTACTGGGACAGCGAGGTGAAGGGCGGCTACTACGGGAACGGCGTCTACGTCAGCGGAAGCCGGGAGAATCCTCATCTGTATGAGTTTGTCGGCGACCCCGACCGCTGTGACATCGATACCTTCACACGCACCAACTGAGACGGCTGCTTACTGGTCCTCAGCCAGTGGGTCGTTCCCCGTCCTCCGAGTCCACTGCGCTCCTAAGATCCTCTAGAGATCTAGATGAGTCGGGTGGCTGGGGGATGAGTTGGGGACCGGCGAGCAGCTTGTAACCGTCGCTGCTGTGTTGTTGGGAGCGCTGACGACGCATCTCACCAACTATGTGATGGAGCGGAGCCGGCATCGGCGGGAGTTGCTGACGCGGTGGGATGACCGGAAGCTTGATGCCTACAGCGGTTACGTCGACCGGGTTCGGGCGGGGATCTTTCTTGCTGTGCAGCTCTATGAGCACAGGGAAGGGCTTCGCCGGAGTGAGCACTCCGAGGCGGAGATGATCGCGGAGTTGGCTGAGGCTGAGCGTCACCGTGGTCGGTCGTTCGAGCAGATCATGTTGCTCGGCGGGGACGAAGTGGTGGAGGCCGCACATGAGTTGAATGCCGCTGCTCTGGCCGTCGACTGGCAGGCTACGGGGAAGACTGCCGGGTCTTTGGAGGAGTGGCGCGAGCGGAACCGTGTCGTCTTCCGGGAGATCAACCAGTTCCATGAGGCCGCTCGGGTGGACCTCGGCGTACAGGGCAAGGTCACGGGTGACAACCATCCTGAGCGTGATCTGCTGCTGCCGGCTGCTCGCCGCGACGACGTTGCCTCTTCCTGACAGCGGCGGGAGCGTCCCCTCGGCAGGTTCCGTGGCACCCTGGTCCTGGTGCCGCTGGCGGCCCGTTTCCGGAGCTCACGGACCAGGGACGGACCAACGGCCCCTGCCACCGGCCACGCCCGGTAGGCTGTAGGCGCTCCGTCGCTGGTGGGCGG
>NZ_MAUD01000300.1 GCF_001700515.1 Streptomyces lushanensis | reverse complement strand
CTGTACGGCCTGCGCCGGGCGGTGACACCGCGCCACGCCCGGCGCAGGCCGTACAGGGCGAGTAACCCGGTGACCGTGATGGCGGCCTTGAGGAACGCCGCCTCGGGCCGGAGGAGGACCAGCGCGATCAGCAGGACGGTGGCCAGGAACGTGAGGAAGCGCAGGGCGAACTGTGTGAGGGCGCCGGCCAGGCCCACGACGGGATGGCCGCCGGGCGGCACACCGGGGCCGGACCGCTCCGTCCGCCGAAGCGCGGCGGGCCTTCGCCTCCCGGGGGTGGGCCTTCGCCTCCCGGGCGCCGTCATCGGGTCGTCCTTGCGATGAGCCGGGCCATGAGCGAGGCGCGTGGGACCATCCGGTCGAGCCGGACGTACTCGCTGTCGGCGTGCGCGCCCCCGCCCACCGCACCGAGACCGTCCAGTGTCGGACAGCCCACCGACGCGGTGTGGTTGCCGTCCGAGGCACCGCCCACGGTGAGCCCGCTCAGCGGCTCCTGGCCGAGTTCCGCCGCGATGTCGCGGGCCAGGGCGAACAGCTCGGCGGAAGACGCGGGTTCCAGGGGCGGGCGGCTCGCCCCGCCCACGACCTCCAGCCGGGCGCCGGGCGTCCGGGGCGTCAACTGCCTGATGAGCGTGTCGATCCGGTCCTGCGCGGCTTTGCTCGGTACGCGTACGTCCACCGACACCCGAGCGCGGGCAGGCACCGTGTTGCGCGAACTGCCCGCCGACAGCAGGGTCGGGGTCACGGTCGTCGCGCCCAGCAGGGAGTCGGCGGCGACATCCTGCACGGAGGCGCCGATCGCGGCGAGCGCCAGGATCTGGTGCGCCGCCTCGATCGACGCGTTGATCCCCCGGTGCGGCTCCAGGCCCGCGTGCGCGGCCCGGCCGTGGATCCGCACCTCGTAGCGCGAGGTGCCCTTGCGGGCGGTCTTGAGCGCGCCCCGTTCGTCCGCGGCCGGTTCCAGTACGAAGGCGGCGGCGCAGCGCCGCGCGGTCTCCTCGATCAACTGGCGCGAGGTCGTGGAGCCGACCTCCTCGTCCCCGTTGATCAGGACGCACACCCCGTCGAGGGAGGGCGAGGACGCCAGCGCGTGGAAGAGCTGCACCAGACCCGCTTTCATGTCCAGTACCCCGGGGCCCCTGGCGACCCCGGCCGTCACCGACCACGGACGGGTCCTCAGCGAGCCGGTGGGCCACACGGTGTCGTGGTGGCCGAGCAGCAGCACCCGGGGTACGCCGAAGGTCCAGCGCAGATGGCTCACTCCGTCCCGTACGAGCACCTCGGGTTCGGCCCCGGTCAGCCGTGCGCCGAGGGCTCCGACCAACTCGGCGCTGCGCGCCAGCGCGGCATGGTCGGCGGAGAAGGATTCACAGCGGACCAGTTCCTCCAGATCCGCCAGCATCGCCGGCAGCGTGAGCGGGGCGCCCCGGCTCACCGCTCCTCAACTCCTCGCGGAAGTCGTCCTGGTATCCGGAACATACGTCCTCCTGGGATCTCATGGGTCGGTGGAACGACCGCGCCTCCGCTGCTCGGTGGAGCGCCGCCGTGGAAACGACGGTAGGGCGACCGCCGGTATGCCACCAGCGATGGGATCGCATGGGATCTATGCGCTGACGGAATGGGTTGCGCCACAATGGCCGCCGGGCGGCGGTCGGGCACGGGCCGGGCGGCGGTCGGGTACGGGCCTGCCGGCGGTCGGCTGAAGGCCGGGCCGAAGTCGGCCACAGGCCGGACCGAAGTCGGCCACCGGCCGGACCGAAGTCGAGTACGGGCCGTGCGGTAGTCGGGCACAGGCCGTACGGAAGTCGGGTACAGGCTCGGCCGAGGTCGGGCACAGACCGTACGGCGGTCGGGCACGGGCCCGTACGGAGATCAGGTACGGGCTGGGCCGGGCCGCCCAAGTGGTCGCGTACGGCAAGTGATCGCGTACAAGGAGGGGCGGATGGAAACCGAAGCGCTGCGGGTGCTGGTGGCCGTGGCCGACACCGGGTCGTTCACCAAGGCCGCGGCCCGGCTCAACTACACCCAGTCCGCGGTGTCACGGCGCATCGCCGCGCTGGAGGAGCGCGCGGGCGGGCCGCTGTTCGAGCGGCTGCCCCGGGGCGTACGGCTCAGCCCGGCCGGGCGGGTGCTGCACCGGCACGCGCTGGAGGTGCTCGGCCGGCTGGCGCGGGCCGAGCGGGAACTCGCCGTGCTCCACGCCGGGCAGGGCGGGCTGCTGCACGTGGGCGCGTTCGCCACGGCCAACATCTCCCTGCTTCCCGCCGCCCTGCGGGCGCTGGGGAAGGCAAGACCGGAGGTCGAGACCGTGGTGGTCGAAGCCCCGAGCGCGGGGCTGATGGAGCGCATCGCGGACGGGGCGCTGGACCTCGCCGTCATCAGCGACTATCCGTACGGACTGCCGTCCGCGGACGGTGTCTCGACGGCGGTGCTGCGCGACGACGAACTGCTCGTCGCCCTCCCGCGCGGACACCGGCTCGCCACGGCCGGGCCGGTCGACCTGCTCGACCTGAGCGACGAGGCATGGCTCCAGCACGCGTACGGCGACCGGCCCACGCTGCTCGCCGACGCCTGGGCCAGGGTCGGCGGAGCTCCCAGGAAGATCATCCGGGTCGCCGAGTGGACCGGGAAGTTCGGCTATGTGGCCGCGGGGCTCGGGGTGGCGCTGGTGCCCTCGCTGGCCGCGTGGGCGGTTCCCGGCGACATCGTGCTGTGCCGCCTCACCGACCCGGCCCTGCGGCGGACCATCCATGTGGCCCGGCCCGCCGTCCCGCTCCCGGCCGCCCGGGAACTGGAGGAACTGCTGCGCTCCGCCGCGGCGTGAACGGCGGGAAGCGGGCGATACCCGGCAGTCGACGCGGTTTCCCTGCCGTACCGGGGCGAACAAGGGATGCCGTGCGTCCGCGGGCGGCAACGGCCATATGTGGGCAAGCGAATGGGCGAGTCGGCGGTTGCCGACTAAAGTCACCTCATTACTGCTGGTTATGGGGCCAGGACCGGGTGCACGGGCACCGCGGCCCTGGTGGGGGAGGGCCTTGAGAGCATGAGTCGTCGCTCCAACGGGTTGGTAGGCATCTGGGCTGAGGCGCAACGCCAACAGCAACGTCAGCGGGAGGCGCAAGCCAGGTATCAGCGGGATCAGGAACGGCAACAGCGCGCCTACCAGCGGGAGCTGGCGCGCAGCCACCGTGAGCAGCGGGCGGCGTACCGGCAGCAGCGCGAGGCGGAGGCCAGGCGGAGGACGGAGGAGCTCGACGCGCGTGTCGAGTCGTTGCGGGGTCTGCTGGTGGCAGGATGCCGGGCTCCGGCCTTCAGGGCAGGCGCACTGGTCCGGCCCGAGCGGATCGAGGCGTTCTCCCCGGGCCGGCTCGCCGTTCCGGTCCCCATGCCCGATCCGAACCGGTATCAGCCGCAGGGCGGTTGGACGGCCGCCCGGCGAGCTCAGGCGCAGGCGGAAGCGCGGTCCCTGTTCGAGCGTGACTGGCAATCCGCACAGGCCGCGGAAGCACAGCGCCAGCAGCAGTTGGCCGCCTACCGGCTTCAGTACCAGCAATGGGCCGACGTCCAGTTGGGGGAGATCCGCCGGCACAACGCCGGCATCGCCGAGATGACGGCGGGGCTTCGGAACGGCGATCCCGAGGCCACGGTGGAGTACTTCTCCGCCGCCCTCTACGCCTCGACCGCCTGGCCGGAGGATCTCCCGCGTCAGGTGTCCGCCGCGTACGACTCCGGCGCACGCCAGTTGGTGCTCAACTGGGAGCTGCCCACGTACGACGTCGTCCCGGAGATGAAGTCGGTGCGCTACATGCCCACCGCCGATCAGGAGAAGGAGACGGCCCGGCCGGTGGCGCAGCGCCGGGCGCTGTATCGGGATGTGCTCGCGCAGTGTCTCCTGCTGGTTCTCCATGATCTCTTCGCGGCGGACGAGTTCGGCACGCTGGACTCGGTCGCGCTGAACGGCTTCGTGGACGACCACGACCCGGCGACCGGCAGACGGGCGCACATGGTCCTGGCCACGGTCATGGCGTCGCGTTCGACCTTCGCCGGGCTGCGTCTGGAGCAGGTGAACGCCGTCGACTGCCTGGTGGACGGACTCCGGGGCCAGTTGTCGTCGCGCCCCGACCAGGGCGCGACGGTACGGCCCGGCCGGACTCCCTCGGACATCGGCGAGGGTGTCGTCACGCACGGCGGGGACGAGGAACCGGATCTGTACGAGATGGATCCCATCGCCTTCGAGTCCCTGGTCGCGGATCTGTTCCGGGCCATGGGCATGCAGGCGGTGACGACCCAGCGCTCCAACGACGGCGGTGTGGACGTCGACGCGCTGGACCCGGCGCCGATTCGCGGCGGCAAGATCGTCGTACAGGTCAAGCGCTACCGCAACACCGTGCCCCCGACAGCCGTCCGCGACCTGTACGGCACCGTCCAGGACGCCGGTGCCAACAAGGGTGTACTGGTCACCACGTCCGGATTCGGCCCCGGCTCCCACACCTTCGCCAACGGCAAGCCCCTGGAACTGGTGTCGGGCTCCGAACTGGTCGACCTGCTGCACCGCCACGGGTTACGCGGACGACTGGGCGGCGGCGAACGTACCGTACCGGCGCAGCGGACAGCACCGGACGGCCGAACCGCGGCGGACGGCCGGCCCGGAGCGGACGGCGAGACCGGAGCGGACGGTCACAACGTGCTGGGCATGTACTGGTCGGGCGGGGTCGCCCTGGACGTGTGCGCGCTCGTCTGCCAGGGCAACCGGGTCCTGGACGACGACCACTTCGTCTTCTTCAACAACCCCCGAACGCCCGACGGCGCGGTCCGCGCGCTCTCCCCCGCCGCTCCGGACAGGGCCGCCATCGGCGTGTCCTTCGACGCGCTGCCCGAGCGAGCCGACCGCCTCGTCATCGTCGCCGCGGTCGATCCCGTGACCAATCCCGCCGCTGATCTGTCCGGGTTCACCCTGGCCGGTATCCGGCTGCTGGACTCGGCGGGAGGCCAACTGGACCGGCTGGAGGTCTCGGACGGCCGTCCCGACGAAACCGCCCTGGTACTCGGATCCTTCCGCCGCCGCCCGGGCGGGGACTGGGACTTCGTCGGCGGCGGCAAGGGATACCGGGGCGGGCTGGAGGAACTGGTCCAGGAGTACGGCATCGACGTGGCCTGAGGGCCGTACCGGGAGAACACGAAACCCTGAAGGCGGCCACGCTTCCCACCGGGGGCGCCGGCCCGAAGGTCCCGGACCGATCATGGTCCGGGGCCTTCGGCGACTTCGCCCGACCCCGACCCCGACCTCAACCCCGACCTCGATCACGACGGCCGGGGCGCGTCCCGCGTGGGGCTCATGTGGGCGATGGCCACGGCATTGCCGTTTCTCTCTCGGCCCCGGAATGATCCAGGAAATCTTCGAAACATTTCGAAGAGCCCATTCGCATTCCGATCTTGAGATAAGAGCTTCCCTTACGCCCATCTCGATCAAATCGAGCGGACATGACCTTTGAGCAGCGTGAATGCTCATTGACATGACACCAGACTCCGCGAATATTTCGCATTCAGTGCCGAAACTATTGACAGTCCACATGGACAGACCAACACTGTCGCCGTTGGCAGAGCTCAACCACTGCCGATGTGGGCCGCCACCGTGACCTGGCTCCGGTCCCCCGGGAGCACGACCACCACCCGCCGAGCCCGGCCCTGTCGCGCGGCGGCGACCACGCGGGCGCCGTCGGTCGCATGCACAACGACGACCTTGCGAGCGCGTGTCACGCTGCCCGGCCCCCGTCGGCCTCATGAGGACGAGGAGGAAGCACGCACATGAAGGACGCACCCGCACGCCCGACGCGCCGCAGGCGTGGCAGCTTCGAGTGGGCCGGCCGCCTCAGGCTGCTCATCAGCAGTGCCTGCACCCTGTTACTGGTCGCCGTGGCCGCGCTGGCCATGCCCGGCACCGCCCACGCCGACACGGTCGTCACCACGAACCAGACCGGCACCAACAACGGGTACTACTACTCGTTCTGGACCGATTCACCCGGGTCGGTCTCCATGAACCTGGCCTCCGGCGGGAACTACAGCACCTCGTGGAGCAACACCGGCAACTTCGTGGCCGGCAAGGGCTGGAGCACCGGCGGGCGCCGGAGCGTGACCTACTCCGGCACCTTCAACCCGTCGGGCAACGCGTATCTGACTCTCTACGGGTGGTCGACGAACCCACTGGTGGAGTACTACATCGTCGACAACTGGGGCACGTACCGGCCCACGGGAACGTACAAGGGCACCGTCACCAGTGACGGCGGTACGTACGACATCTACCAGACGACGCGCTACAACGCCCCCTCCATCGAGGGCATCCGCACCTTCAATCAGTACTGGAGCGTCCGGCAGTCGAAGAGGACCGGCGGAACCATCACCACCGGCAACCACTTCGACGCCTGGGCCCGCGTCGGCATGAGCCTCGGCACCTTCAACTACATGATCCTCGCCACCGAGGGCTACCAGAGCAGCGGGAGCTCCAACATCACCGTGGGCGACACCGGTTCAGGTGGCGGTGGTGGCGGCGGTGGCGGCGGCGGATGTACCGCGACGGTGTCCGCCGGACAGCAGTGGAGCGACCGCTACAACCTCAACGTCTCCGTCACCGGCTCCAACAACTGGACCGTGACCATGAACATCCCCACCCCCGCCAAAATCCTCTCCACCTGGAACATCACCGCCACCTACCCCAACGCACAAACACTCACCGCAAAACCCAACGGCAACGGCAACAACTGGGGCGTCACCATCCAGCACAACGGAAACCAAACCCGACCAACCCTCACCTGCACCACAACCTGACCCCGAATCCCAGGCTGGAGGACCACTCCTCATGAAAGCCAGAGCACATCTCTCCTTACGCGCCCTGGTCACGAGACTGGCCGTCGTGGCGATGGCGGCGGCGAGCACCCTGACCGTCAACGCCGCCGCCCCCGCGCAGGCCGCCGCGTGCAACGGGTACGTCGGGCTCACCTACGACGACGGCCCGTCCGCCACCACGCCGAACCTGCTCAACGCGCTCAGGCAGAACGGGCTGCGGGCCACGATGTTCAACCAGGGCCAGTACGCCGCCGCCAATCCGTCCCAGGTCCGGGCCCAGGTCGACGCCGGTATGTGGGTCGCCAACCACAGCTACACCCACCCCCACCTGACCCAGCAGAGCCAGGCGCAGATCGACTCGGAGATCTCCCGGACCCAGCAGGCCATCGCGGGCGCGGGCGGCGGCACACCGAAGCTGTTCCGGCCGCCGTACGGCGAGACCAACGCGACGGTGAAGTCGGTCGCGGCCAAGTACGGCCTCACCGAGATCATCTGGGACGTCGACTCGCAGGACTGGAACAACGCGAGCACCGACGCGATCGTCCAGGCCGCCGGGCGGCTCACCAACGGCCAGATCATCCTCATGCACGACTGGCCCGCGAACACGGTCGCGGCGATCCCGCGTATCGCCCAGGGACTGGCGGCCCGTGGCCTGTGCGCCGGAATGATCTCACCGCAGACCGGCCGCGCCGTGGCCCCCGACGGCAGCGGTGGCGGTGGCGGTGGCGGCGGCAGCGGATGTACCGCGACGGTGTCCGCCGGACAGCAGTGGAGCGACCGCTACAACCTCAACGTCTCCGTCACCGGCTCCAACAACTGGACCGTGACCATGAACGTCCCCACCCCCGCCAAAATCCTCTCCACCTGGAACATCACCGCCACCTACCCCAACGCACAAACACTCACCGCAAAACCCAACGGCAACGGCAACAACTGGGGCGTCACCATCCAGCACAACGGAAACCAAACCCGGCCAACCCTCACCTGCACCACAACCTGACGCCCAGGGAAAGCCCCGGCGGAGAAAGCCCCGCCCGAGAAGCCCCACCCGAGAAAGCCCCGGTCGAGAACGCCCCGGCCAAGAGCGCTCCGGGGAATCACCGCACCTGTGGCGCGGCAGCGCATGCGCTGCCGCGCCACCCGTTCCCCGCCTCACGCGGGACACGGTCTCAGAACGTGGTGTTGCCCCCCTTGTTGGCGATGCTCGCCTTCTTGCAGTTGCCCCAGGTGAGCTTCAGGCCGGTGCTGCCCCCGCCCTTGCCGCCCCACTTGATCAGCGAGATCTTCTTGCCGGCGTAGCCGCCGCTCTTGTACTTGTTGCTCTTGAAGACGTTGCCGCTTCCGCAGGTCTCGCCGTTCTCCAGCCGGCCCCACTCGCTGAACAAGGCGTACTGGCCGGAGCCGCTGAAGGTGTTCCCGCTGACCGTGTTGTTCTTGCTGCCGTCCCTGATCCGCACGGGGTCGCCGGTGATCGACGAGAACTTGTTGCCGGTGATGCTGCTGCCCGAGGTCTTGACCAGGTAAATCCCGTGCATGTTGCCGCCGTTGCGCAGGTCGGAGAAGGTGTTCTTCGTGATCACGATGCCGGAGGAGTTCTTGACGTGGACCCCGGCGTAGCCGGTGGAGCCACTGAGCTTCGTGAACTGGTTCCCGGAGACCGTGACGTTCTTGACGTTCCTGAGCAGGATGGCGTTGTCGTGGCCGGAGAACTTCTTGCCGCTGATGGTGAAGCCGCCGGGGCCCCCGTCGATGCAGAGCTGGTAGTCGCCCTTGGGGCACTTGACCTGGCCGGGGTACTTGGCGGCGGCGACCGCCGAGCTCGGTGCGGCCATGCCGGCCAGTGCCAGGGCGCTGCCGACGGCGGTGGCGGTGAGGGCATGACGGATGTGCATAGGTCTCTCCTCCGGTGCTGCTCGCTGCTTGCGTTTGCTGCTCGCTGCTTGGTACGTGCTGCTGGGCGCTGGGTACTTGGCGCGTGGCGCCCATTGCTGGGCGCTTGCTGATCTCTCTCCCGGTCTTCGCCGGATGCGAGAACCACCCTTCCCGGGAGACCTTGGGGAAACCTGGAACCGGCTTGGAAACGCCTGTACCGGCAGGGGATCGCACTGCCGCAGACACGGGTGCCGACCCACGTCCGCCCATGTCCGCCCGCGTCCGCACACGCCTGCGGACGCCTCCGGACGCTCGCGGACACGTGTCGCCCGTACGGCTCAGTCCGTGTCGCGCCGGGCCGCTTCCGGGCGTGCAGTGGGAACGGCGGGCGTGTCGCGGCGGTCCGATGTGAGGACCGTGGTTCAGCGGGTACGCGCCGATGTCGAGCGCGCTCGGCCCACGAGGGGCGGAGCCTGGTTCAAGGAGAAGTGTCATGCCGCGAGGTTCGAGTCCCAAGCGGGAACGTCAGTACGAGCACATCAAGGAGAGCGCGGAGAAGCAGGGAACGCCCGCGGGCCGGGCGAAGGAGATGGCGTCGCGCACGGTGAACAAGGAGCGGGCGCGCTCCGGGGAGGCGAAGACGGCGAGCCGTACCAGCCTGCGCGACCCGAAGTCCGCCTCGCAGCGCGGTGGGCAGCGGTCCCACAGCGGTGCGCAGGGGCCGACGAAGGACCAGCTGTACGCCGAGGCGAGGAAGCGCGGTGTCGAAGGCCGTTCGTCGATGAACAAGGGCCAGCTCGCCAAGGCCCTCGGCCGCTGACCCTGCGACCGGGCAACTCGGGCGCTCAGGAACTCGGTGGCGTACGTCGGCAACGCGCCATCCGCATCCATGTCAACATCCACATCCATGTCCGCACCCATGTCCGCGTCCATGTCCGCAGACCGATCCGTGTCCTCCCGCCCGGCCCGGCCGGCGATTCGGTGAAGCCGACCGTACGGTCGGCCGCCGGCGGTCGGCGGTGCACCGGGAGGCGTCCCGCTCCTGGCCGCCCGGCCGAGCCGCGAGCCGGCCGGGCGAGCCGCTCCGCGCGGTGACGGTACGGCGCGCCGCCGGGCGGGTGACAATGCCCGGCCGGAAGGGCGGCGGCCGGTAAATCCCTGGGCCTGAGGGCTGTCCGGGCGGACGTCCACACCCCGGCGCACTCGGGCCGGGGCTCTTGGATTCCGTACCCCGGGCACGTCCCACCGCGTACGTCTCACCCCGGCCCGTTGTAAGGAACCGTGATCCCATGCGTGTCGCCCGTCGTTCCGCCGCCGCAGTCGGCGGCCTCGTCCTCGGCGGCGCTCTCGCCGTCGCACCCGTCGCCACCGCCGGCGCCGCCGCCGCGACCTTCGACGAGTGCGTGGCCGCCGTCTCGCCGAATGCCCAGGAGACGGAGAAGGAGGCGCCGGGCAGCCGTCTGGTCGAGGCGGGCTGCGAGTCGGGGACCGAAGGCGGGGCTCGGGCCCACAAGGAGTGCGCCGGCCTGCTCGCGAAGGCGGGTGTCACGGCGAAGGCCGCCGCCGGCGCCTGTAGCCGGGCCGCACTGGACTGACGCCGGAGCCGGAGCCAAGAGCCGGAATCGGGGCCGGGCCCGGAAATCAGGGCCGAAATCGACGCGGGGCCGCCGGAGCCGGGACCGGGCCTGCCCATGACGGGCGATCGGGCGTGTCAGGCGCAGTCGACCTTCATCTGGGCCGCCGCGTGATGCGCGCCGTACCGCTCCGCGCCTCCCCAGTCCCGTCCCCGGTCGAGGAGCTGCACCGAGAACGACTCGCCCTCGACCGGGTAACTGCCCACGCTCACCAGAGCGCCGCGGTGCGCGGTCTGGTGCACGCCGAAGGCCGCGTACACGGACGTGGTGTCCGCCGGGTCGGTCAGCACGCGGTAGACGGTGGGACGGCCCGCGGTGTCACGGTCCCGGCCGCTGTCCGGTACGTAGACGGCGAGGGCGCACCGCACGTAGCCCTTGCCGAGCCGCCAGGACCAGATCGCGGTCGAACCGCGGTCGTGGTCGGGGCTGCCGGACATCGGCACGGCGGAGAACCGGCCGTCGCAGGTGTCGCCCCGGTGGCCGCCGGAGGTGACGGTGTACCAGGCGGCGTCACCGTTCTCGAAGCGGCCGTGCTCGCGGTACTCGCCGCTCGCGCAGCCGGGACCGGCCCAGGCGGTGTAGCCGCCGTCCGGATCGGGTCCGGTGGTCGTACCGGACGGAGCGGTCGGGTCGTCGTCGGCAGAAGGCACCTCGTCGTCGGCCTGGTCGTCGGCCTCACCCCCGGCCCCGGCCTCGCCGCCGCCCGCGCTCCCGCCGGGCCCGCCCGTTCCGCCCAGTCCGGGCAGTTGCGGGGGTCCGAACCCGGTCGGCACGCCCGCGGCCTCGGTGTCCTCCACGGCGTTCCCGCCGCTCCCGGCGCCGGAACCGGCCACCGCCACGACCGTGGCGCCCACACAGCCCAGAGCGAGCACCGCCACCGTGGCCAGCACACGCACACGCCTTCGCGCGTGCGTGACATCGGCCGAGGACACCGCCGACGCCGATGACAGCGAAGACACCGCCGACGCCGGAAACGCCTTGGACGCCGCGTGCCTTGCCGCCCCCGGGCGGATACCGATACGGGAGCCGTCCGCGGCGGCGCGGGTGGCGGCACGACCGGCACCGCACACCGGACAGGCCATGCCCGGCAGCGGGCCCCCCGAACCTCCCCGGCCGCTCCCGCACCGTTCGCACCTCATGCCGCCTCACTATGGAGGATCGCGAGGGCGCCCGGCAGCAGAAGCCGACGATTCGCCGGTCTTGACCCAAGGTCAGCCGCCCGGCGGCCCCGTCCGCGCCGGTCCCGCCGCCTACCGCAGCTCCTCCGGGCACGCCGTCCCCCGTGGCAGTTGGTACGGCGCCGCAAGGCGGTAGACACCCGGGCGCGGGGCGAGGAGTTCGGTCCATTCGTCGCCCTCCACCGTCTCCTCCGCCTTCATCAGACAGCCGTGCGGGTTGGTGAAGACCTTCGGCCCGTCCTCGTCCGCCTTCGACGCCTCCGTCTCCTGCGGGGGCACGACGCTCTTGCCGTCCTCGTCCACCAGGCCCAGCCACGGCGAGTACGGGATCCGGATCAGCACCCGGCCCGCGGACTTCACATGGATCGTCAGCTCGCCCGCGCCCGCGCGGTCCACCGTCGCCGGCGGGTCGGCGAGCGGCTTGGGGTCCTTGACGGCGAAGAGCTGCCAGTTGGCGTCGCCCCAGACATGCTCCAGATAGGGCTGCCCGCGCCGGACGAGCGCCGCCTCCAGCCCGGCGCCCGAGTCGGGCTTGCCCTTGGGTAGTACCACGTAGTGCACGGCCCAGCGGTCGAGCCAGCCCCGGTAGCTGTCGGCGGTCAGGGTGTCGTCGTAGAAGAGCGGATTGCGCTCCATGTCCGCCTGCCGGTTCCAGCCGCGGGCGAGATTGACGTACGGCGAGAGCGCCGAGGCCTCGCGGTGGCTTCTCGCCGGGACCACCTCGACCCGGCCCTTCTCCGCGCCCGCCCGCTGCAACTGGTGAACCAGCGGCGCCAGCTCACGCGCCCAGGACGCCGTCGGGGCCGTGCGCACCATGTCGTCCACGCCCTTGAAGCCGATCCAGACGTTCAGTCCGACGAAGGCGATCAGCAGGGCGTATCTGCGGCGGCTGCGCGGCACGGTGTACGGCAGGGCCGCGAGCAGCACCACACCGCCGATGATCATGGCGAACCGCGACACGTTCGACCCGATCTGCGAGTCGATCACATACGTCAGCAGCACCCCGACGCCGTACACGGCCGCGGCGGCCCGTACCGTACGCCACTCCTCCGGTACGAGCACGAACACGAACACCGCGGACAGAAAGGGCAGCGACGCCGTCCCCACGGACATCGGCTGCGTCCCGGAGAACGGGAACAGCCACGCGGAGAGCGCCACGACGGCCGCCGGCGCGAGGCCGAGCGCGTACGCTCCGGGGCGCCGCCTGTTCAGGAAGAGCGCCGCCGCGACGACTCCGAGGAACAGTCCGGCGACGGGGCTGGCCGCCGTCGCGAGTCCGGCCAGCGGCGCGGCGGCGACCGCCTTGGCCCAGCGTTTCGTACGCCAGCGGTGCGGCCAGCAGAACACCGCCGCGACCGCGCCGAGCGCGAACATCACACCGAGACCGAAGGTCACCCGCCCCGACAGGGCGTTGCAGAGGAACGCGAAGACCGCGGCGACCGAGCACGCCACCGGATTGCGCACGGCACGCACGCGGACCAGGATCAGCGCGGTCAGCGCGGCGGACACGGTACCGGCGACCATCATCGTCGTACGGACACCGAGCACGGACATCAGATACGGCGAGACCACGCTGTACGAGACGGGATGCATCCCGCCGTACCACGCGAGATTGTAGGCGGAGTCGGGATGGCGGCCGACGAACTCGGCCCAGGCGTCCTGGGCGGCGATGTCGCCGCCGCTGTTCGCGAAGAAGGCGAACCACAGCAGATGGACGGCCGCGGCGACCAGGACGGTGCACAGGACCGGATGCCGCTCCACCCGCCCGCGCAGCCCGGTGCCGTCCACCGGGCGGGGCGCCGGGCGGGGCCCGGAGGGGGACGACGGCCCCGCGCCGCCCTCCGGCGCGGGCAGCCCTATTCGCGGCCCGTCCTCTTCCGGGGCCCGGTCCCCCGGCGGCTCCCCGGGGGCGGTGTCGCCGTCGGCGTGCGTCGGCTCAGTGGTCGTCACTGCGGCTCTCCACGTCTTTCCGTCCCACCGTCCGGCATGCGCGCCGCGCATGTCGTGCGCGTCGTGTACGAGGCGTCGTGTACGAGGACGCCGCCCCCTGCCCGGAAGTTGCCCGGACGCCACGCGCCGTTCGGCCAGATGTCCGTTTCGGGACGCTAGCACGTCACCACGCCGAGGAGGGTGCCCCCACCGGCGCCGTAAGGAACAC
>NZ_MAUD01000299.1:19783-20112 GCF_001700515.1 Streptomyces lushanensis | reverse complement strand
CTCGGACCGTCGGTGGCGGCGGCGAGTGGAGCGGAGAGCGCCACGGCCGCGCAGGCGGCCGCGGACACCGCGAGAGCGCGTGAAGCACGCATCGTTGAACCTCCAGCGGAAGACGCCCCAAAGCGGTGCTCCGGGAGATTCGACGAGTACGCCTTCCATGACGAACCATCACCGCGCGACCTGATCGTCGCACTTCGGCACTGGTCCACCCCGGTGAGCCGACACGCCGGACGGAGCCCGTCCACCCCCACGGACACGCAGGTCACCGCCCGTCAGAAGTTTTTATATGCCGATTACTCGGATGGGTCAGCCCGGCAGGCGCCGCCACC
>NZ_MAUD01000299.1:0-19758 GCF_001700515.1 Streptomyces lushanensis | reverse complement strand
CCGCGGCGGCCGCGGGACTGGGCAAGCCGGATCCGGCAGCCGCGGCCACGCACTCGGCCGCGATCGTCAAGCCGCTGCCGTACGCCCCGATGGCACGGGTGCGGATCCCGGCCATCAAGGTCGACACACCGGTGGTGGACGTGGGCCTCGACGCGGACGGCTGGATCGCGGCGCCGCCCCCGCGGGATCCCAATCTGGCGGGCTGGTACCAGAACGGCGTCGCACCGGGCCAGCGTGGCACCACCGTGGTCGTGGGGCATGTCGACAACCAGGCGGGGCCCGCCGTCTTCTTCGCGCTGGGCTCGCTGGAGAAGGGCCAGCGCGTCGAGGTGACCCGGCTCGACGGCCGGACGGCCGTGTTCGAGATCTACGGCGTCGAGGTCTTCGCCAAGGACGACTTCCCGGGGGCCCGGGTCTACGGCGACACCGGCCACGCCGAACTGCGGGTCATCACCTGCGGCGGCGGCTATTCGAAGGCCGGCGGCTACGCCGGCAATNNGGGCCGGCCGGCCCTTCTGCGCGGACATCTCATCGGAGCGGTCGTCTCATCGAACCGTCCGGCTCATCGGTGCGGCACCGCGATGCGGTAGCCGTCCTTGAGCAGTCTGGGCAGATAGACACGGAGCGCCGCCACGCTCTGCGAGCGGTTGCCGCCCGCGTCGTGCGACAGGACCACGACGCCGGGCCCCGCGCCGTCCAGCACCCTGCTGACGATCGTCTTGGTACCGGGCACGTTCCAGTCCAGGGTGTCGACGGTCCAGGCGAGCGGCTCCATGCCCAGCTCGGCGCCGATCTCGAAGGAATGCTTGTTCCAGGCGCCGTAGGGCGCCCGGTACCAGAGCGGCGCGGTGCCGATGGTCTCCTCGATCAGCTCGCTGGTCCGTCCCAGCTCCCTGCGGATGACGGACGGCGCGAGGCTCGGCACCAGCGGATGGTTCCAGGTGTGGTTGCAGACGACATGCCCGTCGTCGGCGATCTCCCGCAGCAGATCGGGGTACTCCTCGACCATCCCGCCGCAGACGAAGAACATCGCGCGCACGTCATAGGTCCTGAGCGTCCGCAGGATGCCCGGTGTGTAGCGGGGGTCGGGCCCGTCGTCGAAGGTGAGCACCATGCTGCGGCCCAGCTCCGGCAGCGCCAGGATGGGGTTCTTGCGTACCGGGGGCGCGGCTCTGCGGTAGCCGAGCGGAGCACTCTCGATCATGGGTTGGAGCCGGTACGCGGAGGGCTTGAGCGGGGCGCTGGCCCGCGCTCCCGCCGCCTCCAACGCTTCCTTGGAGCCCGTCGGCGGGGCCGGGGCCGCGGAGGGGCCGGGTGTCTGGGCCTGTCCTGCGGTGATCATCCGGGCGGCGAGGGCGGCGCCGAGACAGGCGGCGACCCGCAGGACAGCACGGCGCCCCGGAATCATCTGATCCTTTTTCATGACCAATGGCTCGCACGGCGGATGCTTTCCGCCGCTCAGCAACACCCCTAAGCCGGACGAAAGCACCCGATGGGATGAGCACCATCCCTGCCCGGGCCCGCGCGCCGACGGGACCGGAAGTGTCTCACGGATGGCCGACCGGGTGACAATCGCGATCACCCTGCCGCACCCGTGACCCAGGACCCGCCGGTGTCGTTCCGCGTACCCGGCCGGCCCGCCCCGCGCCATCGTCCGCGGTGGTCGGCGGCTGCCGGGACACCGTTCACGAACAGTCCACCCGGAACGGATAGCCTGCGTGACGTGACCCAGCAGCCCACCAGATTCGAACGCGGTACCGACGGCCCGAAGGTGATCGTCGTCGGCGTGGACGGATCGCAGTCCTCGTTCCGCGCGGCCTCGTACGCCGGCGGTCTCGCGCGGCGGCAGAACGCGCTGCTCGCCATCGTCTACGTACAGCCCGTGCTCGCGGCGGGCGCTGCCCTCGGCGCGCCGGTCGCGGACACGACGGGAGAGATCGCCGAGGGGCTGGTGGAGGAGATCCGCGAGGCCATCGAGCGTGTCAAGGACGTCTGGAACATCCGCTGGGAGTTCCACACCTTCCACGGCGATCCGTACAACGGACTGGTCACCGCGGCCGACGAGCTGAAGGCCGACGCCGTGGTGGTCGGTGCCTCCGAGTCGGCGGGACACCGGATCGTCGGCTCGGTGGCGGTACGGCTGGTCAAGGCGGGCCGCTGGCCGGTGACGGTCGTCCCGTGACCGGGGGCCGTTGATCCGGGGGCCCGCACACGCCCGTGAGCCCTCGTGGACCCGCGACCCGCGCGGGTCCCTGACCGACGCGGCCCACCCACCCGTCGACCGCCGCACGTCGCCCGCTCCGCGCGCTCCGGCGGACACCGGGCCCCGCCGGACACCGGGCCCCGCCCAAGCTCCCGTCTCCCGCACGGCCCTCAGTGGGCCATCGTGAGCCCGTCCGCCGCCGCGCCGCGGCTGAGGACCGCCTCGCTGATGTCCGACTGGATCTCGCGGTAGTCCTCCCGCCCCGGATCCCGTTTCACGGCCTCCGGCAGATGGACCACCCGCAGCGTGTCCAGATCCATCATCTGCGGGATGAACTCGGCCTTCCTCACCTGCCAGCGCTCCCCCTTCGCGGCCGGCGGCGCGAAGGTGAAGCGGCCGATCGAGCCGTGATTGCCCCGCGCGTCGAGTTCACCGTCGTCGTTGGTCATCGTCCCGGCGACCTGGTCGCCCATCCCGTAGATGATCCAGGTGCCGTTGACCTTCTGGTACGGCTGCGGCACATGCGCGTGCGTGCCGAGGATCAGATCGATGTCGGGCCGGCTTCCGCTGCGCGAGGCGGTGAGCTTCCTGCCCAGCTCCAGCTGTTCCGCGTCCGGCTCGGTCTGCCACTCGGTGCCCCAGTGCAGGCTGACCACGACGACATCTGCCCCGGCGCTCCGCGCGGCGCGTGCGTCCGCGATGATCTGGTCCTCGTCGAGGAGGCCGACCGCCCACGGCTGGTCCTCAGGGAACGGGTTGTCGTTGGTGCCGAAGGTGTACGCGAGCTGGGCGACCTTGGCGCCTCCCGCCTTCATCAGGGCCGGGCGCATGGCCTCCGCGGCCGAGCGTGCCGAGCCCGCGTGCCGGACACCCGCCTTGTCGAGGGCGTCGAGCGTGCGGCGCACGCCGTCGGCTCCGTCGTCCAGGCTGTGGTTCGACGCGGTGGAGCAGGAGTCGTAACCGGTGTCCTTCAGGCCCTGGGCGATCTCCGGCGGGGACACGAAGGCCGGGTAGCCGCTGTAGGGGCCGCCCTCCTCGCCGTACACGGTCTCCATATGACAGATCGCCAGATCCGCCCCGGAGACGACGGGCTTGACGGCGGCGAACATCGGCGCGAAGTCGTAGCCGTCGCCCTCCGCGTCGGACTCCCCCTGGGCGATGACGGAGTCGTGCGGAAGGACGTCGCCCGTGGCGACCAGGGTGAATCCGCCCTTCTTGGCGGCGCCGTCGGCGGCGGGGCCGTGGTGCGGCGGACGGTCGTGGGTGGCGGGCCGCTCGGGTTCCGCGCAGCCCGCCGCGGTGCCGAGGAGCAGCGCGGCGGCGGCCATCGCTCCTTGTCGCATGCGCTTGGTCATGAGCCGTACTCCGTCGTTCGGGGATATCGACGCAATGAATCCATATAGTCATATAATTGGATGTCAAGTAACCGAGCCGACAAAGCCGAGGAAAGGGACCGAACGCCACCACCGGACCGTTCATCGCACCACTCGTCGCAGTGAGCGACCGCTCGTCGCAGACCTCTGCGCTCCGTCTGTCCCCCGGCGCCGCCATGCGCTCGTATACGGCAGGCGGCAGCACCACCGCAGGACGGCGAACCCGACGGGAAAGGGCGTTCACGATGACCACCGCCACGGCCACGGAGACGACCGACGAGCGGGCACTGAAGGAGCTTCAGCGCGCGCACGGCCCGGCCCTGATGACCTTTCTGCTGGGACTGACCTACGGCGACCGGCAGCGCGCCGAGGATCTGGCCCAGGAGACGCTGGTACGGGCCTGGCAGCATCCGGAGGCGTTCGAGGCGCCCTTCGACTCCATGCGGCCCTGGCTGTTCACGGTCGGCCGCAGGCTGGCGATCGACGCCCGCAGGTCGCGGATGGCCCGGCCCAGCGAGGTCAGCGACGGCGTCCTCGCCGCCACGCCCGATCCGGAGGACCGCACCGAGAGCGCGGTCGCCGTGCTCGACGTACGGAAGGCCGTGAAGACGCTGAGCCGCGACCACCGCGAGGTGCTGGTGCAGATCTACTTCCGCGGACTGAGCGTCGGCGAGACCGCGCGGGCGCTGGGAATCCCGGAGGGCACGGTCAAGTCCCGTTCGTACTACGCGCTACGGGCGCTGAGCCGCTCCCTGCCCGGCTACAGCAGGTCGTCCTCGTCGCAGAGCGCGAGCAGCGACGGCACGCCGGCCACCTCCCGGTAGGCAGCACCGCACAGGTCGCAGCCGGCGAGATGGTCCACGACCCGCCGGTCCTCCTCGGGCGCGAGCACACCGAGCACATGGGCGCCGAGCAGGGTGCGCACATGCGGACCGGCCGGAACGGGACGTGCCTCCGGGTGCGACTTGGGGCGCGGGGCGGGTGAGGAGCCGGAGCAGTGACCCGGCGGCGGTCCGGAGTCGGCCGTTCCGTCGTCGGAGTCCGCCGTTCCGCCGCTGTCCGCGGCACCGTCGGCCACACCCGTCACAATCCGCTCCCGTCCGCCGTCCGATCCTGCCCTTCTGGCCACGCGACGCGTCCTCCGCCGGTTCAATGCTCCCTGAAGCAGGCTTCGGGGGAAGGAAGGAAGGCGGAAAAGCGATGCGTCCGGAAAGTACCGAAGGGGTAGGCGGTGGCGGTCTGCTGGTGCCGATGGCTTGGATGTACGCCGAGTACATCGCCGACGAGCTGCTGCGCACCGGTGATCTGATGCCGCCGACGACACTGGAGTACCGGGCCGGCCGGGACGCGCTGGCCCTGACCATTTTCCTCTCCGAAGGACCGGTGGGCGGTCGGCGGTTCCAGGGGGTCGTGGCCCGTATGGACGAGTGGCGCTCGCTCACGGCGTACGGCACGAGCTGGCGCGACTGGGTCTGTGCCCGGCTCGACCGGCTGGAGGCGGCTGCCTTCGAATCCGGTTCCCGGTCGCGCGATCCGGATCTGGAGCTGGCGGGCGCGGCCTGGCGGTGGCTGGAGGAGACGGAGTTGCTGGCGGCCGATCTCGATGCCATGGGTCCGGTGGGCGGGTGTCCGTTCCCGGCCGGGGAGGCCGAGACCGCCTCGGTGGCACGGGTGTTCGGAGCGGGCGGAGAGGAGGAGGGACCTCAGGTGTGGACGCCGGCCTGGCAGCTCGGGCTGCCGCTGGGGCATCTGGCGACCCATCTGTTCTGACCGGGTACCCCCTAGCTCCGCCGTGGACCCGCTCCGGCCGGTACGCGTCCGCGGACGTCACCACGCGCCACCACACGTCGGCGCGAGGACACGCCGGGACACGCCGGGACACGCGCGGGGCGCGCCGGATGCGCGCGGCGTCCCGGAGCGCGGGCGGCCTCGGGGCCCACGGGCCTCAGGTGCCGTGCACGCCCGCCCGGTACTTGGGTATCCGCACGGTGATCTTCGTTCCGGCGTCCACTCCCGTCTCGATGACCAGCCCGTACTCGTCCCCGTAGACCTGGCGGAGCCGCTCGTCCACGTTGAGCAGTCCGATCCCGGTGGACGGGCCGCCCTCGCCGCGCAGGATCCGGCGCAGCCGGTCCGGCTCCATACCGACGCCGTCGTCCTCGATCACCACCTCGGCCTCCGCTCCCGCGTCGAGCGCGCTGATGGTGATGCGGCTTCTGGTGACGGCTCCTTCGAGGCCGTGCTTGACCGCGTTCTCGACGAGCGGCTGAAGACAGAGGAACGGCATCGCGACGGGCAGGACCTCCGGGGCGACCTGGAGGGTCACCGAGAGCCGTTCGCCGAAGCGGGCCCGTACCAGCGCCAGGTACTGGTCGATCGAGTGCAGTTCGTCGGCGAGAGTGGTGAAGTCGCCGTGTCTGCGGAACGAGTAGCGGGTGAAGTCGGCGAACTCCAGCAGGAGTTCGCGGGCCCGCTCCGGATCGGTGCGGACGAACGAGGCGATGGCGGCCAGGGAGTTGAAGATGAAGTGCGGCGAGATCTGGGCCCGCAGCGCCTTGATCTCGGCCTCGATCAGCCGGGTGCGGGAGCGGTCCAGCTCGGCCAGTTCGAGCTGGACGGAGACCCAGCGCGCGACCTCCCCGGCCGCTCTGGCCAGTACCGCCGACTCCCGTGGCGCGTAGGCGACCAGGGTGCCGAGCACCCGGTGGTCGACGGTGAGCGGAGCGGCCACCGCCCAGCGCAGCGGACAGTCGAGATCGCCGCAGCCGCTGGCGAAGGCCGTGTCACGGCCGCTGTCCAGCGGCGCCCGCACCTGGTCCATCACATGTCTGCCGTGGTGCTCGCCCAGACCGTCCCAGACGAGGACCCGTTCCCGGTCGGTCAGACAGAGCGCGTCGGTGCCGAGCAGGGAGCGGAGCCTGCGGGCGGCCTTGCGCGCGCTCTCCTCGGTGAGCCCGGCCCTGAGCGGCGGCGCGGCGAGCGAGGCGGTGTGCAGGGTCTCGAAGGTGGCGTGCTCCACGGGGGTGCCGACATCGCTGGTCCGCGCGGGCCGCGCGGTGCGCCGGCCGAGCACGAAGCCGCCCGCGAGCAGCAGCGGACCGAGGACGATCAGTACGGCGAGGGCGGCGCCGCTCATCGGACACCTCCCGTACCGCTCGTACCACTGGCCCCGCCGGGGCCACCGCTGCCGCCCGCGCCGCCGCGCGCGCCCGGCATCAGGGCCTCCGGCAGATGGAACCGTGTCATGGCGGCGTTGGTGCCGGGCGGTATCCGGCCGCGCGTGGCCAGGGACACCAGGATCATCGCGAGAAAGCCGACCGGCACCGACCAGACGGCGGGCCAGGCGAGCAGCGCGTGCGGCCAGCCGGACCGCACCACACCGCTCACCGTGATCACCGTGGCGGCGAACGCCAGCCCTCCGCCGAGCAGCAGCCCGGCGATCGCACCGGGCGGGGTGAGCCGGCGCCACCAGATGCCCAGCACCAGCAGCGGACAGAACGAGGACGCGGAGACCGCGAAGGCCATCCCGACGGAGTCGGCCACGGGCATCCCGCTGACCAGCAGCGAGCCGCCGAGCGGTACGGCCATGGCGAGCGGCGTGGCCAGTCTGAAGTGCCGTACGCCACGCGAGGGAAGGACATCCTGGGTGAGGACGCCCGCGACGGCCATGGTCAGCCCGGAGGCGGTGGACAGGAACGCGGCGAAGGCCCCGCCCGCGACGAGCGCGCCGAGCAGCGCGCCGCCGAGACCGCCGATCGCGCGCTCCGGCAGCAGCAGCACGGCGGCGTCGGCGTTCGCGCCGTGAGGCAGTTCGGCCACGTACAGCCTGCCCAGCGCGCCGTAGACGGGCGGCAGCAGATAGAACGCGCCGATCAGCGCCAGGACGAAGACCGTGGTGCGCCGGGCGGCCCGGCCGTTGGGGCTGGTGTAGAAGCGGACGACGACATGGGGCAGTCCCATCGTGCCGAGGAAGGTGGCCACGATCAGTCCGTAGGTCGCGTAGAGAGGATGGTCGGCACGGTCCGCGACGGCGCTCGTCAGCCCGAGATCGACGCGCGGCCGGCCGTCGCCCTGCCAGGCCAGCAGCAGGAAGAGCGCCGGTACGAGCAGCGCGGTGAGCTTGAGCCAGTACTGGAACGCCTGGACGAAGGTGATGCTGCGCATACCGCCCGCCGCGACCGCGACCACCACGACCAGCGCGACGAGCACACCGCCGAACCAGTCCGGCGCGCCGGTCAGGATCCTCAAGGTCAGCCCCGCGCCCTGGAGCTGGGGCACCAGATAGAGCCAGCCCGCGCCGACCACGAACACACTCACCAGCCGGCGCACCGCGCGGGATTCGAGCCGTCCCTCGGCGAAGTCGGGCAGTGTGTACGCCCCGGAGCGGCGCAGCGGCGCGGCCACGAAGACCAGCAGCACCAGATATCCGGCGGTGTAGCCGACCGGATACCAGAGCATGTCGGGGCCGTGCAGCAGCACCAGGCCCGCGACACCGAGGAAGGAGGCGGCGGAGAGGTACTCGCCGCTGATCGCGGCGGCGTTGAGCCCGGGACCCACGGTGCGGGAGGCGACGTAGAAGTCCGAGGTGGTACGGGAGATCCGCAGCCCGAAGCCGCCGACGAGGACGGTGGCGAGGACGACGACGGTGACGGCCGTCACCGTGTAGCTCTGGCTCACGGAACGGGCCGGCCCTTCACCAGCCGGGCGAAATCACGCTCGTTGCGCTCCGCGCGCCGTACGTACCACCAGGCGAGCAGCGTGAGCAGCGGGTAGGCGGCGAAGCCGAGCACCACCCAGACCGCCGTCGCGTCCCGCAGCGCGGCGAAGGCCAGCGGCAGCGTGCCGGCGATCAGCGCGAGCACGCCGAACGCGGAGAGCCCGGCCCGTAGCTGACTGCGCATCAGGGACCGGACATAGGCGTCGCCGAGGGCGGTCTGCTCCTCGATCTCCGCCTGGGCGCGGTAGCGCGGCAGCGGCCGTACACGCCGGGACTCGCCGGTGACGACCTCGCGCCGGGGCGCGGGCTGCCGGGACTCTCCCGTCATACGCGTTCCTCCCGTCGGGCCCGGAGTGTACGCAGCCGGGCGATCCCTGGGGAAGGGCCTGGTCAGCGCCCGCCCTGCCGCATCAGGAGATCGCGCAGGGCGCGGGCGTGGCGCCGGCTGACGGCCAGCTCCGCGTCCCCGACGCGTACGGTCATCGTGCCCGCGTCCAGGCGCAGTTCGTCGATCCGGGCCAGCGCGACCAGATGACGGCGGTGGATCCGGACGAAGCCACGGGCCCGCCAGCGCTCCTCCAGGGTGGTGAGCGGGATCCGTACGAGATGGCTGCCGCTGTCGGTGTGCAGCCGGGCGTAGTCGCCCTGGGCCTCGGCGTGGACGATGTCGTCCACGGCGACGAAGCGGATCACTCCGCCCAGTTCCACGGGTATGTGGTCGGCGGCGGGCGCCTGCGCCGGGCCGCGCTCCCCCACCAGTTCGGCGACCCGGCGCACGGCCTCGGCGAGCCGCTCCCTGCGCACCGGTTTGAGTACGTAGTCGACGGCCTTGAGATCGAACGCCTGGACGGCGAAGCCCTCGTGCGCGGTGACGAAGACGATCAGCGGCGGCTCGGCGAAGCCCGCCAGCAGCTTGGCGACATCGAGCCCGGTCAGTCCGGCCATGTGGATGTCGAGGAAGACCACGTCGACGGCGGCGGCGCCGTCGGGCCCCGCGTCGAGGGCGGCACCGATCCGGCGCAGCGCCTCGGTGGCGCCGGTGGCGCCCTCGGCGCTGCGGATCCGCGGATCGGCCCTGAGGAGATAGAGAAGCTCTTCGAGTGCCGGTTCCTCGTCGTCCACGGCCAGTACGCGCAGCATGACGCCGGAGTGTAGGTCCTCGAACACACAATGGCTTCCCCGGCTTGAATGATTCGGCGCTCGGCTGCGTACCAGACACCATGCGGACCTTGGACCTCCATCGTGATGTCGGCGCCTACACGCTGGGCGTGCTCGACGCCGCGGACGCCTTCCGCTTCGAGGACCATCTGATGGAGTGTCCGCGGTGCACCCTGCTGCTGGCCGACCTCGGCGGTGTGAAGGCGCAGCTCGACGAGTACGCGCGGCGGACGCCCGCCGAGGTGGCGCCGTTCGCCGCCGCGAGCCCGGAACTGCTGGCGGGGCTGCTGGCCGAGGCCGCCGCCGGGCGGCGCGCGCGGCGAGGACGGCGGCTCGCGCTGGTGGCCGCGGCGGCGGTGCTCGTCGTGGGCGGTCCGCTGGCCGTGCTGCGGATGGCGCCGGGGCCCGATCCGGGTGGCGCGACGGCCGTACGGTGGGCCGCGTCGGACCGGGCGACGGGCACGGCGGCCGTGGTCACGGCCGCGGAGACGGGCTGGGGCACGGATGTCGGCCTCGAACTGGTACGTCAGGGCGCTTCCGGTGTCTGCGCCCTGATCGCGGTGGGGACGGACGGTTCACGGGAGACCGTGACGACGTGGGCGGCGCGGGCCGACGACGGAAAGGCACTGGTCACCCGGGGCGGAGCGGCGCTGCGTCCCGACCAGATCGACCATTTCGAGGTGCGGAGCGCGGACGGCCGCCGGCTGGTGACGATCGGCGGAGGGCATGACCGTACGGCTCGGCCCGCCACCTGAGCGGGCCGGCGCGCGGGCGGGACCGCGGGCAGGGCCGCGGTCCCGCCCGCAGGCAGGCGGGACCCGGGCGGGACCAGGGCGGGAGCTACTTGAGCAGCCGGGACAGTCTGCGGTCGGCGAGCGGTTTGCCGCCGGTCTGGCAGGTGGGGCAGTACTGGAGCGAGGAATCGCTGAAGGAGACCTCCCGGACGGTGTCGCCGCAGACCGGACAGGGCTCGCCGGTGCGGCCGTGCACCCGCAGCCCGCTCTTCTTCTCCGCCTTGAGCCGACCGGCGGCCACCCCGCGCGAGCGTTCGACCGCCTCGCGCAGGGTGGAGCGCAGCGCTTCGTAGAGGAGGGTGATCTCGTCCTCGGAGAGATTCCTGACCGGTTTGAACGGGGACATCTTCGCGGCATGCAGGATCTCGTCGCTGTACGCGTTGCCGATGCCGGCGATCAGACGCTGGTCCCTCAGCGCGCCCTTGATCTGCCGCCGTTCACCGGCGAGCAGCCGGGCGAACGTGTCCCGGTCGAAGGAGTCGTCGAGCGGATCGGGCCCGAGCCGTTCGATACCGGGCACCTGGGCCGGGTCACGGACCAGGTGGACGGCGAGCCGTTTGGCGGTGCCCGCCTCGGTCAGATCGAAGCCGTCTCCTGCGGCGAGGACGACCCTCAGCGCGAGCGGGCCCTTCCCGGGCCTGGGCGGCTGCGGCGGGAACGAGTCCTTCCAGCGGAGCCAGCCCGCCCGGGCGAGATGGACGGCGAGATGGAGCTCCGGGCCGCCGTCGGCGCCGGCCGCCACGATGTCGAGATACTTGCCGTGGCGGGCGACGGCGGTGACGGTGGCGCCCGCCAGGGCGGAGAGCGGCGGATCATAGGTCTTGAGGACATTGACCGTCAGGGGCAGGACGCGGACGATCTCCTTGCCCACGAGATGGCCGTCGAGGAACTCGCGCAGCGCTTCGACTTCGGGTACTTCCGGCATGCGTCAAGGGTGCCGCAGTCCCCGTACGCGTGCCTGGCGAGCCTCGTACGACCAGCAAGCAGGGTGCCCCACGTGGGCCCCGCCCGTCGGAGGAAAGGCCCCCACGTGACCGTGAGCGACCGCCGAGCAGCGGTTCAGTCCGCCCTGGTCCTGGACAGGACCTCGCCGCGGCCCCGCGCCGCCGTCCTGGTGCTGCACGGCGGACGCTCCAAGGGCGAGCGGCCACCGGGCCGGGTGAACGCGGCGGGCGTGCGGATGTGGCCCTTCACCTGGGCGGTGCTGCGGGCCACCGACGGATACGACGTGGTGGTGGGCCGGGTGCGCTACCGCTACCAGGGATGGAACGGCGGGCGGGCCGACGCGGCCCGTGACGCGCGCCGGGCGCTGGACGAGCTGGAGCAGCTCGCGGGCCCGGTCCCCGTGGTGCTCGTGGGGCACTCGATGGGAGGCCGCGCCGCCCTGGCCGTCGCGGGACACGAACGGGTCAGCGGAGTGGTGGGACTCGCTCCCTGGTGCCCGCGCGGCGAACCGGTCGAGCAGCTCGCGGGCCGCCGCGCGGTGCTGCTGCACGGCGACCGTGACCGGGTGACGGATCCGCGCGAGAGCGTCGAGCTGGCGGCCCGCGCCCGGGAGGCGGGCTCGGAGGCCTGTGCCGTACTGCTGCCGGGCGGCGATCACGCGATGCTGCGCCGGGCGGGCACCTGGCACCGGCTGACCACGGGCTCGGTCACCGCGCTGCTGGGCATGGATCCCTATCCCGCGGCGGTACGGCGGGCACTGCACCCGGGCTGACCGGGCCCGGCGGGCGCGTTTCCGGGGCGCCCTGCGCGTACCCGGGGAAAGCCGCGGTGGGCTCCTGCCGGCGCGTACCCGGGGGAAGGGCTCGGCGGCCGGTCCCCCGGGAACGCGCCCGGGTCACAGTGCGTAGACGCGCCGTGCGGTGGTCCCGAAGACCTCGTCGCGCTCGTCCTCGCTCAGCCCGTCGGTCACCGCGCGGGCCGCGTCGAACACCTCGCCGTAGGTACCGGCCAGTTGGCACACGGGCCAGTCGGAGCCGAACATCAGCCGGCCGGGACCGAAGGCGTCGAGGACGGTGTCCGCGTACGGGCGCAGTCCGTTGGCCGTCCAGGAGTCCCAGTCGGCCTCGGTGACCATGCCGGAGAGTTTGCAGACGGTGTTGGGACGGGCGGCCAGCGCCTTGACGTACCCGGCCCAGGGATCGAGCGTGCCGGCCGCGATCGGCGGTTTGCCCAGATGGTCGAGAACGAAGGTGAGCTGCGGCAGCGACTCGGCCGCCTCCGCCGCGGCGGGCAACTGCCCGGGGAGGACGACCAGGTCGTACACGAGACCGGCGTCGGCGACCGCGGCCAGTCCGCGCAGCACGTCGGGACGCGTCAGCCACCTCGGGTCCGGCTCGCCCTGCACCTGGTGGCGTATCCCCACGAGCCGGTCACCGCCGGGCAGTTCACGCAGCGCGGCGAGCGTGTCGGCGATCCCCGGCGCGGTGAGATCGGTCCAGCCGACGACGCCCGCGACCAGGTCACTGCCGTGGGCGGCGGCCAGGAATTCGGGGGTCTCCTCGGGAACACAGATGGTCTGGACGAGAACGGTGGCCGTCACTCCCACGGCCCGCGCCTCCGGCGCCAGGTCGGCGATGCCGAAGTCGCGGCGGAGCGGCGCCAGCGCGGGACCGGTGATCCAGTCCTGGTCGCGTACGGACAGATCCCAGATGTGATGGTGGGCGTCGACGGCGTTCAGCGGCGCCGTTGATGTCATCGGGGTCGTGGACGTCATCGGATGTCAGAGCTCCCAGACGACGGGCAGTCCGGCGTCGGCGCCGGCCGCGGAGTAGTCGTGCCGGACGTCGAGCAGCTCGGCCATCCTGGCCTGCCAGGCCACATTGACCGGCAGCCCGTCCAGCTCGGCGAGCAGGCGCGGATAGTCCTCGCACTCCAGCAGGTGGAAGAGATCGGTGCCGCTGCGCCAGATCGTCCAGGAGGTGGCGCCGGCGGCGCGGATCGCGGCGGTGAGCTCGGCGGGCACCTCGCGGTGCGCGGCCTCGTACCGCTCGATCCGGTCCGGGCGGACCGTGGTGTGCAACGCGACTCTCATGACAGTGCTCCGTCCTCGGCCGGCCGGGCCCCGGCCGGCGGCTCCTCGCTCGGCGGCTCTTCGTCCGGCGCGTCCCGCGTCGCCGGGTCCTCCATCACCGCGTCCCCCGTCAGCAGTCCTTCGGCGCGCAGTTCGGCCCAGAGGTCGTCGGGGACGGTACGGGCGGCGAGTTCGGCCGCGTCGCGCACCTCCGCCTCCGACCGGGTGCCGACGAGCACACTGGCGACGGCCGGGTGGCGCAGGGGGTAGTGCAGGGCGGCGGCGCGCAGCGGAACGCCGTACCGCTTGGTCACCGCGTCCATCCGCAGGGCCCGCTCCAGCAGGGCGGGCGGCGCGGCGGTGTAGTCGTAGGTCGCGCCCGGGCGCGGATCGGCGAGCAGCCCGGAGTTGAAGACTCCGCCGACGACGACGCTCCTGCCGCGCGCGGCGGCCTCGGGCAGCAGTTCGGCGAGCGCCGACTGGTCGAGCAGGGTGAAGCGGCCCGCGCACAGGACGACATCGGTGTCGGTGTCACGGAGGAAGCGGGTGAGCATCGCCGTCTGGTTCATCCCGGCGCCGATGGCACCGACGACGCCTTCGGCGCGCAGCCGCTCGAGCGCCGGATACGCCTGGTGGAAGGCTTCCTCGGCATGCTCGTCGGGATCGTGCAGATAGACGATGTCGATACGGTCGAGCCCGAGCCGTCCGAGACTGGCGTCGATGCTGCGCAGTACGCCGTCGGCGCTGAAGTCCCAGACACGGCGGTGGGTGGCCGGAACGGCGAAGCCATGGGCCAGGTCGTCGTCGGCGGGCCCTGCTCCGGCGACCGGTTCGAGCAGCCGGCCCACCTTCGTGGACAGGGCGTACTCCTCGCGCGGCCGGTCGCGCAGCGCTTCGCCGAGCCGGCGCTCGGAGAGCCCGAGTCCGTAGTGCGGCGCCGTGTCGAAGTACCGTATGCCCGCGTCCCAGGCCGCGTCGATCGCCGCCCTGGCCCGCTCGGGTTCGACGGGGGTGTAGAGATTGCCGATCCCGGCCGCCCCGAAGGACAGTCCGGTCACCCGGACCGCGCCGCGTCCGAGCGTGGTGTGCCGCATACCGCCGCCGCCTCCCCATGTGCCGACGCCCGCGTTCCGTCGTCGATCACGACGAATATTCATCGGATGACTCGATGCCGTCAACACCTCTGGGGGAGCTTTTTGGGGTTCTTCACTATTGAACTGTCCGATCTCTCACGACCGGAGTGCGCTGGTGGTCCGGCGAGGCCGGCCGGCGGACGATCAACGGAGTCACCAGGGCCCGGAGGCGCACGGCCGGTGATCCGCCCGCCCGCCGTGCGGGCACGACGGGCCCGCACGGCTACCGGCCGGCACGGAGGAGCTCGTCCAGTTCGTCGGTCATCCCGCGCGCCAGCCGGTCCAGGTCCGGTACGGCCTTGCCGTCGGCGACCAGCCCCACATGGACCCGCCCGCCGTAGGTGGTCAGCGCCACCGCCAGGGACTGTCCGCGGGTCAGCGGCGCCATCGGGTAGACCTCGCGCAGCGGGCAGCCGCCGAACGAGAGCGTCGAGCGCGGCAGCGGCACACTGGTGACCAGGATGTCGAAGAGCATTCTGGCCGCGCTGCCCGCCAGCGGAGCCGCCAGCCGGTGCGCCAGCGGCGGCAGTTGGTCCGCGAGTACGGCGACCGCGCCGGCGCCGCGTGAGGGACCGTCGCACTTGTTGCGGTGCATCCCCCGGCGGACGAGAGCCAGCCGGACCAGCGGATCGGGCTCGGCCACCGGGAGGGCGAGGAGATACGCCGAGAGCTTGTTGCCGGATCCGGGCGGGCTGCCGGGACGGCGCCGGGAGACCGGTACGAGAGCGCGCGGCGGCGCGGCGGGCAGCCGCTCGTCCCGCTCCAGCATCCAGCGCCGCAGCGCTCCGGCGACCGTCGCGAGCAGCACATCGTTGGCCGTGCCGCCCGCCACCCTGCGGATCCGCTGGACGTCCTCCAGATCGAGCACGGCGGTGGCGAGTCTGCGCGTACCGCTGGATCCGGCGGTCAGCGCGGGCATGCCGCGCGGGTCGAGCCGGCTGGCCCGGACGACCGAGGCACCGATACCGACCGCCCGGCCCAGCTCCTCGATCCGGCCTCGGGCCAGTCCCGCCACCTGCCAGGGACCCGGCAGCCAGGATCTCGGCGGCACCGGTCTGACCCGGCGGACGCCGGCCGCCCGCTCGTCGGCGATCTGGTCGAAGATGCCCGCGCCGATGGCCACGGCGCGCATCCCGTCGGCGAGCGCGTGGTGCAGTTTCACCAGGACGGCGAAGGGCGCCCCGTCCACGCCCGCCGGCGTTCGCGCCCGCACTCCGGCCCGTGTCGAGGCCCGCGCCCCGGTCCGCGCCCCCGCCCGTGTTCCGGTCCGCGTTCCGGCCCGTTCCAGGGCAGGGCGCCTCGGCGTCAGGACGTACATCTCCCAGGGCGGAATGCCACGTTCCAGCGGACGCTCCATCAGCTCGCCCGCCAGCCGCGCCGCCTGTGCCGCGAACTCTCCCTCGGGCAGGACCAGCCGCCTCACATGCCGCCGTACGTCGAAGTCCTTGTCGGTCGCCCAGGCGGCGCCGCCGACCGGGAGCCAGACGTCGCGTACCCGCATCCGCAGCCGGGGAATGGCGGCGGCGCGCGCGGCGAGCAGTTCCAGCAGTCCCGCGCCGCCCGCCGTCCCGGGCGCGGCGGTGAAGACGGCGAGCGCGCCGAGATGCATGGGATGGTCGGCGGATTCGAGATGCCAGAAAGCCAGATCGAGAGGTGCCAGCAGCTCGGTGGTCAAGGGAGCCTCAGATCGTAGAGGGAGGAGAAAGCCAATCGCCAGTGGTCGATTACGGTCAAGTATGATCACTTCACAGAAAGTCAACGACCTGTGCCGGGTGGTGTGACGGCCGTTCAGGGTGAGGGCAGGTCCGGGACGGCGAACTCGCACCAGACGCATTTGCCGCTGCCGCGGGACTCCACGCCCCACGCGTCGGAGAGCTGGTCCACCAGCAGCAGCCCCCGCCCCGAGACGCCCGACTCACCGGCGTCACGACGGTGCGGCAGGACGCTGGAGCAGTCCTCCACCTCGACCCGGAGCCGTCGCTCCGCGCCGGACAGCACCCGTACGGTCACGGCCGCTCCGTCGTCCGTGTGCATCAGCGCGTTGGTGATCAGCTCGTCCGCCGCCTGCTCGACCTCGTCCGCGCGTTCCCTGGCGCCCCACGCGCCCACCGCCGCCCGGATCATGTGCCGGACGGTACGCAGGCCCTGCGGGTCGCCTCGGTCGACCCACTGCTGGAGCCGGCCGCCGGGGCTCGGGGCGCGTGCGCCGCCGCGCCGCAGCAGCAGTACGGCGACATCGTCGTCGCCGTTGCGCTCGTCCATGACCGCGCACAGCCGGTCGGCCAGTATCTGGAGGTCGCCCGGTCCGTCCCGGACCAGCACGGTCAGAAGCTGCATCCCGTCGTCCAGATCCGTGCCGGGCAGCTCCACCAGACCGTCGGTGTAGAGCATCAGGGTCTGGCCCGGATCGAGTTCGACGGTCTCGACCGGATAGTCGAGCCGTCCGAAGAACGCCGAGAGACCGAGCGGCAGCCCGCCCGGTACCGGCAGCCTCCGGCACTGGCCGTCGGCGTCCCGGATCAGCGGATCGACATGACCGGCCCGTACGAGCCGGACCACGCCCGTCGACAGGTCGGCCTCCGCGTAGGTGCAGGTCGCGAAGCGATCGGTGTCCAGCTCGTGGAGGAAGACCGAGGCGCGCGCCATCACGGTGGCCGGCGGGTGTCCCTCGGCCGCGTAGGCGCGCAGGACGATACGGAGCTGGCCCATCACGGCGGCGGCGTGGGTGTCATGGCCCTGTACGTCCCCGATCACCGCCCCGACCCGGCCGCCGGGCAGCGGGATGACGTCGTACCAGTCGCCTCCGATGTCCCTGCCGAGCCGGGCCGAGCGGTAGCGGACCGCGATCTCGGCGCCGGGCACGGCGGGGATCCGGCGCGGCAGCATCGCCTGCTGGAGGCCCTCCGCCAGATCGTGCTCCTGCTCGAAGAGGACCGCGCGCTGGAGGCCCTGGGCGATGCTGCTGCCGAGGGCGACCAGCAGATTGCGGTCCTCGGCGGTGAATCCGTCCTTGTCCCGGTAGAGCAGCCCGAGCGCGCCGATGGGCCGGGCCTGCGCGATCAGCGGCAGATAGGCGGCGGCGTTGATGCCGAGCCCGCTGATCTTCGGCCAGAGGAGCGGATAGGAGACGGCGAACTCCTCGGCGGACTCGATGAAGCGGGGCGCCAGCGTCCGCACCACCTCGCTCATCGGATATCCCTCGTCGATCCTCGTCACACGGGTGCCGGGCACATACGAGCCCTCGGGTCCCTCGGCGACCAGATGGATGCGCCCGGACTCCAGCAGGCCCATGACCAGACTGCTGGCGCCGAGGTGCTCCAGACCGCCGGACTCCTTGAGCACGTCGATGACGTCCTGAACGGTCCTGGCGTGGGCGAGCGCGGCGGCGGTGCCCTCGACCACACTGGTCCGCACCCGGCGCACCGCGGCCAGTTCGAGCCGCGCGGCGGAGTCGGCCAGCTCCTGGACGGCGTCGCGGACGATCCCGATGACACGGGTCGCCCGGCCGTCGGCGTCCCGGAGGATGCTGCCCTGGGTGTGGGTCCAGCGCAGGGTGCCGTCCCGCAGCCGGACCCGGAAGTACGCGCCGTACCCGGTGCTGCCGTCGCCGAGCGCCCGCGACACGGCCGTGTCCAGCCGGATGCCCTCCTCGCGCGGTACCCGGGGCGCCAGGCTCCGCGGCCGGCCGTCGTACTCGTCGGGCCGGGTGTCGAGCACGTCGAGGGCGGTCGCGTCCAGATACAGCAGTCCGCTGTCGAGGTCCCAGTCGAAGGTGCCCATCCCGTTGAGGGAGAGGCTGATGTCCGGCTGGGCGGGCCAGTCGTCGGGGAGCGACAGCAGCCCCGCTGCCCGTTCAGCCATGGAGACACTCTGTCATCATTTGTCGGATTCTTCGACTGGTCCGGCCGGATCTGGAACGTCCCCTCACGCGTTCCCTCACATCAGCCCTGGAACGACACGGGACCGATCAGCAGGCCCTCCATCTGCCGCTCGTCGGCGTCCGCCGAGGAGCCGCCGCCGGACCCGGGATCGGGCTGCGCGTCCGGCTGCGACCTGGGCGCGAGCGGTTCGCTCTCCTGCCGGGGCGTCCCGCCGGGCGCCCGCCCCGGAGCCGGCACGTCCGGGGCCGGGGCCTGCCGGGGCCCTCCGGGGATACCCGAGGACGACGGCTGCTCCGGCGTCCTGACGACATTCGGATCGGTGATGTCGGCGTCCGGGCCGTACGCCGGAGTGACCCCGGGACGGCCGTCGGCCTCGCCGTGGGTACCGGTCAGCCGCTCGATCCAGTCGTTGTTCACCGTGTCGACGAGGATCAGACTGCTGAGCGGCTGACTGGTGCGGTCGATGACGACAACCCGCTCGGGCCGGTATCCGCGCCATGGATTCCCGCGATGGGTCATGGAGCCCTGCGCCACGATCGGCGGGCGCAGCGGGCTGCCGCCGGTGCAGCGCACCCTCGGCAGTCCATGGCTGTCCACCAGGACGGCGGTACCCGCCTGGAGCACCGACTGGAACTCGGCGGCGGCCCCGTCCCGGAAGCCGTGGTTCGTCATCCGGATGTCGGCGCGCAGGAAGACCGGAGTGAGTCCGCGCAGGAATTCCGGCAACGACTCCTGACCGACCCGCGCGCCCTGGGCGAAGGCCCCGGCCCTGGCCTCGTCCTCGGTGAGCAGCTGGATCTGACGCTCCACATCACAGCTGGAGGACGCCTGGACACCGGCGTAGAGACCGGGTGTGGAGCCGGGCAGAGCGCGCGCCGTCCGGCCGTTGCCGCTCTCGTCGTACGAGTCGTCCTCGTCCGCGGAGGTCCCGGCCTCGGCGCCGTCCTTGGGCGGCGCCAAGGCCGTCGACGGGGTGAACGGGTCCGGGCCCTGGTCCGCGGCCCGCTGGAAGTACAGCTCGTTGATCTGGGGACCCGACGTGTTCTCACCGCCGTCCCCGCCGCAGCCCGCTGTGATCAGAATGCCCGCGGTCAGCGCGGCAAGCGTGGCATGCCGACGACGGTTGGGTGAGCGCACCGTGATCTCCCGCCTCTTCCTCCATGGATGTCCTCCTTATGTCTGCCGGACGGTCGGCGCCTCCGCAAGCGGGAACGAGGCGGGCGGGCCCGGGACTTGAACGCGTTCAGGCGACGGCATAGAGTGATCGTGAGACTTGAACATGTTCAAGTCCGGGGGGTGGCAGAAGATGTCCGTGCTGGTCAGCCGGATCACGAGGGGCGGTGCGCCGTCGGTCGCGCCGCGCGAGCCGCGTCCCGCCGAGCCGTCGCCCGGCGCCCTCGCACCGGGTGCGCCTCGACTACGCCGCCGGTGGCGCCCGCCCGCCCCCGGTCCGGCACATCCCGGTGAGGAGACCGCCGCATGA
>NZ_MAUD01000030.1 GCF_001700515.1 Streptomyces lushanensis | reverse complement strand
CCGCGTCCGGCCCGCGGCCCTTCGGTGGCACCGGTACGCCAATGGCAACGACAGTCGTCGAAGACTGCTTATGACCGGCAGTGACATCGGCGGCCCGCGTGGCGAGGATCTTCGTATCAACAGCTCGACAAGGGAGGCACACACCCATGAGACCGTCCCGCGCTGCCCTGCTCGTCGCGATCACCGCCCTGACCCCGGCGCTCCTCTTCACCGCCCCGGCGATCGCCTCGGGCCCGACGGCCACGTCGACGACCGTGACGGTCACGTCCGACATACCGGTGGACGAGATGTCGGAGGACGACCTCCGTATCGCGATCCTGCGGATCCTGGCGGACGAGGACAGCGGCAGGGGTGTCGTCCGGGAGGCCAACAAGGCCCTCAACGGCACCGTGGAGCAGATGCGCACCTTCCTGAAGACCGGCTACCGCCTCGCCCAGGCAGAGGACGACAGCGTCGCCATCGCCCGCATCCTGTTCCTGGCGACCAAGAACGGCGATAAAGCGGTCATCCGGGAAGCCAACAAGGCCCTCGACGACCACAGCCCGGAAGCCCTGCGCGCCTTCCTCGAAACGGGCTACCGCCTCGCCCAGGCAGAGGACGACCGGGTCGCCGTCGCCCGCATCCTCGCCGACCCGACCATCAGCGACGCACTCCGCGCGGCTGCCGAGGCGGTCATCGACGGTACGCCGGAGGAGCTGCGGTACTTCCTGGAGGTCGGGCAGTACGAGGTGAACGGCTAGCTCCTGTCCGGGCGAAGGTCCGCTGCTGAGGTTTGGTTGTTGTCTGCGGCTTCGGACCGAGGGGTGGGCGGGCTGGACCGGTAGGTCCCGAGCCACGTGGGAGCCGCCCCGGCCACCCCCTCGGTCCTGACCCGCGCCCTCCCCCGACGGCACCGAACCCTGAGGCCGCCGCCGGGGGCGGGCCCGGAGCGTCAGCTCACCGCTTCGATCGCCGACCTGATGACCTCGGCGACGGCGGCCGGGTGGGAGATCAGCGTCAGGTGCGAACCGCCCTTGAACGTGGTGATCTTCGAGCCCGCCCGGCGCGCCATCATCAGCTCGGACTCGGGCGTGATGATCTGGTCGCCGGTGCTGATGAAGTACCACGACGGGATCGTCTTCCACGCCGCGTATCTGGACGGTGTGTCGAACGCGGCCATCGAGGCGGCGCGCTGTGTGGCCCAGAGGCTGGTGGCCTGCTGGACCGGTAGGTCCTGGGCGAACTTCCTGACGAAGATGTCCTGTTTCAGGTACAGGTTCGTCGTGCCCTCCGGGGCGTTCGCGTACGGGACGCTGTCGAACAGCGTCTCGGGCGGCGCGTCGAGTGCCGACGTCGAGCCGCTCAGCGCCCCCGTGGTCTCGCCCACCGCCGGCGCGGCGGCGTCCACGTAGACGAGCGCCTTGACGTTGTCGGTCCGGGCGGCGGCGTTCGTGATGACCGAGCCGCCGTACGAGTGGCCGACCAGCACGACCGGGCCGGGGATGCTCTTGAGGAAGTCGGCCACCGTCTCCGCGTCGGTGGTCAGGCCCTCCAGCGGGTTGCCGATCGCGCGCGCGGTGTATCCCTCGCCCCGGAGGATCTTCACCTCGCCGTTCCAGCTCGATGTGTCGGCCCAGGCGCCGTGGATCATCACGACCGTCGGCCTGGCCTCGGTGCCGCCGCCCGAGGCGACGGCGGGACGGGCACTCGCGGTGGGAACGGCGGCGGCGAACGCCGTGGCGGTGAGGACGACCGCGAGCGTGTACCCGCGACGCGGACGTGTCCCCGGACCTGTCCGAGGGCGTGTCCCCGAACGTATCCGCGGGCCAGGAGTGGACGGCACGGCCATCTGCTCTCTCCTTCGAACGGCGGACGGGCTGCCCTCAGCGTCACCGCCCCGAGTCCGCGGGTCGCGCGTTCAGAAGCAGACGAGTGAAACGGAACCGCCACCCGGGTGATGTTCTCCGCGTACCCGTGACGGTGGGCCGCCGTCGGACACGTCGCCCGCTCCGGGAACCGGCCCGGCACCGGCTGTCAGTGCCGGGTGGGAGACTGCCCGGCATGATCGAGTCGAAAGCGAAAGAGGACCTTCTCCACTACCTGCAAGCCGCCCGCGACGCACTGCTGTGGAAGCTCGACGGGCTCTCGGAGTACGACATCCGCCGCCCGCGGACACCGACCGGCACGAATCTGCTGGGGCTGGTCAAGCACGTCACCGGCGTCGAGCTGGGGTACTTCGGCGACACGTTCGGGCGCCGGTTCTTCGACGAGCCGCCGTCCTGGTACGCGGAGGGCACCGAACCGGGCGCGGACATGTGGGCCACGGCGGACGAGTCCCGCGAACAGATCGTCGGACTGTACCGGCAGGCGTGGAAGCACTCGGACACCACGATCGCCACGCTGCCGCTCGACGCGATCGGTCACGTCCCGTGGTGGCCGGAGGTGCGGAGAGAGACGACACTGCACCATGTCCTGGTACGCGTGATCGCCGACACCCACCGCCACGCCGGGCACGCCGACATCGTCCGGGAACTCCTCGACGGAGCCGTCGGGATGTCGGAGGGCAACGACAACATGCCGCCGGGCGACCGGTCCTGGTGGGAGGACCACCGAGACCGACTGGAGCGCGCGGCCCAGAAAGCCGATCAGGGCTGACCCCACCATGAGGGCGCCGCGATCGGTTCCCAGGACAGTTAGTTCCTCGCGGCATCCCGGATCCGACGGTGACTTCGCCGGCCTCACCCGCGAGGACGGGCTCGTCATCGGTTTCCAGCGGGTCGATGACCATCGGGCTCCGCGCGGGCCCGGCCGAACCGTGCCGCGACAGGTGTCTCCAGCGGCGCGAGGCCGGTGCGGTCGGGCGGGCAGGCGTGCGCGGCCGACCGCGGGCTCGGGGAGTCCGGAGTCCGGCTGCGTTGCCGAGTTGCCGGTGGTGGGGGCCCGTGCCGTAATGGGTAGCGGCCCGTCTCCGACCGGCAGTTGCCGGTCGGCCGCCCTGCTGGGAAAGGTGAGCGATGAAACTCGCGACGTTCGACACCGGCAGCGGCCAGCATGTCGGTTTCGTCGATGGTGACGAGATCGTGGATCTGACGGCGGCCGACCCGTCGGTGGCGACGATGATCGAGCTGCTGGAGCGCGACCCGAGGAAGATGTGGGCCTCCTCCGGCTCGGCCAAGAGGCTGCCGCTGTCGGGGGTGAAGCTGTGCGCGCCGGTGCCCAGACCGCCCAAGTTTCTCGCCATCGGCTACAACTACGCCGCCCACCTCGAAGAGACCCACATGGAGCGGCCGACCCGCCAGGCCTGGTTCAACAAACAGCAGACCTGTGTCATCGGGCCCGGCGAACCGATCTGGATCCCGGCGATCGCCCCGGACGAGGTCGACTACGAGGGCGAACTCGCTCTGGTGATCGGCAAGCGGTGCAAGAACGTACCGGACGAGAAGCGCGCGGTGCTGGACGTGATCGCCGGGTTCACCATCGTCGACGACGTCAGTGTGCGCGACTGGCAGACGCTTGAGCCGGGCATGGTGGTCAGCAAATCCTTCGACACCCATGGCGCGATCGGTCCGTGGATCGTCACCCCGGACGAGATCGGCGACCCGCTCGATCTGCGGTTGCGTACGTACGTCAGCGGCGACCTGCGCCAGGACGGACATACGGCGGACATGCTGTTCAACCTGTACGAGCAGGTCGCCTACCTCTCCAGTGCGTTCACCCTGGAGGTCGGAGACGTGCTGGCCACCGGCACCCCGAGCGGCATCGCCTGGCACCGGCCCGGCAAGTATCTCAAGGCGGGCGACACCGTGCGCATCGAGATCGACAAGATCGGAACCCTGGAGAACCCGGTCATCGACGAACCCCGCTGACCGCCCCGGCGCCGCGTGTCACTCCTGCGCGTGTCAGTCACTCCTGCGCGTGTCACTCCTGCGGCGGCAGGCCCGGCAGGAGCTTTTCGAGCGTGATGGGGAAGTCGCGTACGCGTACGCCCGTGGCGTTGAACACCGCGTTGCCGACCGCCGCGCCGGCTCCGCAGATGCCCAGCTCGCCCAGGCCCTTGACGCCGAGAGGATTGGCCTTCTCGTCGAAGCCTTCGAGGATGACGGCGTCGATCTCCGGGACGTCGGCGTGGACGGGCACCAGGTACTGGGCGAGATCGCGGTTGACGAGGGCGCCCGACCGTACGTCCACGGCCACCGCCTCCTCCAGGGCCATGCCCAGCCCCCAGATCATGCCGCCGAGGAGCTGCGAGCGTGCCGTCTTGGCGTTGAGGACACGGCCCGCCGAGAACACGCCCAGCATCCGCCGCAGCCGGATCTCGCCGGTGTCGGCGTCGACGCCGACCTCGGCGAAGTGCGCCCCGTAGGTGTTGATCGAGTAGGCCGCGTAATTCGGCTCCTCCGCCATGGGGCGCGTCCCGCCCTCCGCCGCCAGGCCCTCGCCGCCGGGACGGACAAGCCCGACGATCTCACCGAGCGGTACGGACACACCGCCGGCCCGCACGCCGCCGTCCGCCAGGACCGCCGTCGCGGGATCGCGGCCGTACAGCGGTGAGCGCGTGTCGCCGCACGCCGCTGCCAGCAGCTCATCGCGCAGGGCCGCGCACGCGCGATGGACCGCGGTGCTCGAATTGCCCGCGCCCCAGGAGGCACCGGAGCCGCCGCTGACCGGGAACTCGGAACGCCCGAGCTCGACCCGTACCCGTTCGGGCGGCAGTCCCAGTCCGTCGGCGGCGACCTGGGTCAGCGTCGTGTACGTACCGGTGCCCATGTCTGTCATGTCCGACTGGACGACGGCGGTACCGTCCGCCTCCAGCCGGACCCGTACCCTGGTCGCCCACTGCGGGTGGGGGCGGATCGCGGCGGCCACGCCGTATCCGATCAGCCGGCGTCCCTCACGGAGGGTCGCGGGTTTCATCGGGCGGCGCTTCCAGCCGAACCGGCGTTCCCCCTCGCGCAGGCAGTCGACCAGATGACGGTCGCTGAACGGCACACCGCGTTCGGGATCCAGCTCCGGTTCGTTGCGGATCCGCAGCTCGACCGGATCCATCGACAGCTCATGGGCCAGTTCGTCCATCGCCGCCTCGACCGCCATCAGTCCCGGCGCGTGGCCGGGCGCGCGGACGTCCTCTCCGCGCGGCAGGTCGAGCGCGGTCAGCCGGTGGCTCGTCGCGCGGTGGGGCGCGGCATAGAGGCTGCGCGTCGTGACGCCGGTCTGCTCGGCGTACTCCACGTCGGGATTGGTGGACATGGTGACGTCATGGGCGATCGCGACCAGCCGGCCGTCCCGCCCGGAGCCGAGGCGGACGCGCTGGTGCGAGGTGGGACGCATACCGACGAGCGGGAAGGTCTGCTGCCTGGTCAGCGCGATCTTGACCGGCCGGTCGAGCACACGGGCGGCGATGGCCGCGAGGATCGTCTCGTAGTGGACGCGCAGCTTGGAGCCGAATCCGCCGCCGATGTAGGGGCTGACGACATGGATCCGCCGTTCGTCCATCCGGAGCGTGCCGGCGATGGAGGTACGGGCCATATCCACGATCTGGATGCCGGTGTGGACGATCAGGTCCTCGCCGCGCGGCACGGCGAGACACGCGTGCGGTTCCATGGGCTGGGCCGAGCAGAACGGCGTCGTGTAGTGCTGGTCGATCGTGACATCGGCGGCGTCGAATCCGGCGTCGAAGTCGCCCACCGCGGTGTCGGCGGCGAGGCCGATCTTCATCTTCTTCGGAGTACGGGCGTGATCCAGGCGGGCGGCGAAGTCGTACCGTCCCGGCCCGACGGCGTATGTGACATCGATGAGCCCGGCCGCCGCCCGTGCCTGTTCGAAGGTCGTCGCCACGGCGAGCGCGACCGGCTCGCCGTGGAAGTGGATCTCCGGGTTGGCGAGTGCCGTGAAGGCGCGCGGAAACTCCAGGAAGGTGGACTCGTCACGAGTGCCCTGCGGCGGCGCGTTGTGATGGGTCATCACCAGGCGTACACCGGGGAGGCGTTCGGCGCGTGCGGTGTCGATCCGGGTGATACGGCCCCTGCCGATGGTCGCGCCGAGGATGAAGCCGTAGAGCGGCGGGCCGGCTTCCCACTGCTCGTACGCGTAGGTGGCCCGGCCGGTGACCTTGAGCGGGCCGTCGACGCGGTTGAGCGGCTGCCCGATCAGTGGGGATTCCTCAGCGCGTGCCATGGTCGCCCTCGTCCCGGCCGGATCGCCCGCCCCGCCGCTGAGCATCCCCGGCCGCCTCGGCGGCCTCGGCCAGCGTGCGGCACAGCGTCCGCCTGGCCAGCTCGATCTTGAAGTCGTTGCCGCCCCGCCCCACGGCGTCCGCCAGCGCGGCCTCGGCGGCGGCGCGGTACGTCGTCATCGTGGCGGGCCGGTCCCTCAGCGAGTCCTCCGCCGCGAACGACCGCCAGGGCTTGTGCGCCACACCGCCGAACACCACCCGGGCGTCGGCGATCGTTCCCGGCCCCCCGCCGGTCGAAGTTCCCTCGTCCGTCGAGACGACCGCCGCCACGGAGACCACCGCGAACTCGTAGGAGGCCCGGTCGCGTACCTTCCGGTAGAGCTGTCCGCCCGGCGGTGGCGGCGGCAGGACGACGGCTGTGATCATCTCGTCGGGCCGCAGCACGGTCTCGATGTGCGGGGTGTCGCCCGGCAGCCGGTAGAAGTCACCGACGGCGACCGTACGTACGGACCTGTCGGCGCCGAGCAGTTCGATCCGCGCCTCCAGCGCCGTCATCGCGACGGCCATGTCCGAGGGATGCGTCGCGATGCAGGAGTCGCTCGCCCCGAGGATCGCGTGCGTCCGGTTGACGCCGCCGATCGCGTCACAACCGGAGCCGGGAGCACGCTTGTTGCAGCCCGCGCCCGTGTCGTAGAAGTACGGGCAGCGCGTGCGCTGGAGCAGATTGCCGCCGACGGACGCCATGTTGCGCAACTGGCCGGAGGCGCCGGCGACGAGCGCCTCGGCGAGGACCGGATAGCCGGTGCGTACGCGCGCGTCGGCGGCCACCTGGGAGTTCACCGCCTGCGCGCCGATCCGCAGTCCGCCGTCCGGCGGGTCCTCGATGGCCGCCAGAGGCAGCCGGCTGATGTCGACCAGATGGTCCGGCCGTTCGATCTCCAGCTTCATCAGATCGAGCAGATTGGTGCCACCGCTGATGAACTTCGCGCCGGGACGGGAGACGGCCGCCACCGCGGCCCGCGCGTCCGTCGCCCGCTCATAGGTGAAGGGCCTCACCGGGGGCCTCCTCTCGCGGTGTGACCTGCCCCGCGAGCCGCGCCGTCCCCGTGGGCCGCGACGTCACGGATGGCCGCGGCGATGTTCGGATAGGCGGCGCACCGGCAGATGTTGCCGCTCATCCGCTCGCGGAGTTCCTCGTCGGTCAGCTCGATGCGCGTGGAGGAGACATCGGCGGTGGCATGACTGGGCCAGCCCGCCTCGACCTCGGCGAGCATGCCTGCCGCCGAACAGATCTGGCCCGGGGTGCAGTAGCCGCACTGGAAACCGTCGCGCTCGACGAAGGCCGCCTGGAGCGGACCGAGATCGCCCGGCCGCCCCATGCCCTCGATCGTCACGATCTCGTCGTCCTGACGCATCACGGCGAGCGTCAGACAGGAGTTGACGCGCCGGCCGTTGACCAGCACCGTGCAGGCACCGCACTGCCCGTGGTCACAGCCCTTCTTGGTGCCGCTGAGCCGCAGATGCTCACGCAGCGCGTCGAGCAGCGAGGTGCGCGGATCGAGGTCGAGCCGTCGCGCCTGGCCGTTGACGTTCAAGGTGACGTTCACGGTGATCGCGGAGAGCTGGGCCGCGGCGGGCTGTGCTGCGACGGGCTGGGTCGCGGCGGGCTGCACGGCCCCGTCCCGGGTCCGGTCCGCGTCCGGCTCGCTCATCGCGGCCTCCTTCCCGCCCCCGCCCGGCTTCCCCGGAGAGCGTTCAGAAAGACGAACGGCGCGCCTTGTCCACCGTAACCCGGTCACAGCGGACACGAAACTCGCGCGCCCGCCGGGCGCCGGTCGTCACTGTTCCACCGTGAGTGCCCAGGTGACCGCGGAAGGCGCGGTGATCCGGACCGTGCCTTCGGCCGGGGTCCGTTTCAGATCGATCTCGTTGGAGGTGCCGCGTACCTCCTGGGCCACGCAGTCGAGGGAGAAGCTCAGACCGACCGGCTCGACGGAGACCGAGAGTGTGCCCGTTCCCCGGCAGTTGACCTGCGCACCCAGCAGGCCGTCACCGATCTTCCTCGCGAGCGGCAGAGCGGCGTTGCCCCGGCGGGACTTCGCGGTGAGCAGGATCTCACCGCCCCGCAACGGCGGCGGAGCCTCGGAGACGCTCCCGGCGCCTGCCGCGCCGGCGCCGGTGGGCGGCGGTGTCGCGGGCATGGTCACCGGGGACGAGGACGGTGGGGAGCCGTCGTCGCCGCTCCCGGTGCAGCCGCCCGCGCCGAGCAGGGCGAGGACCGACAGCGCGGTCGCCGTGAACGGCGTGCGCCGCCCCTGCCGCCCGCGTGGCTGTACGAAGTCGAGGTTCACGGGCGGGAGTCTGTCACGGACGGGGGTCCGTCACGGCCCGGTGTCCGGCACGGGCGGGCCGTCGTGGTCGGAGGCCAGAGGTGGCCGCGCCGCGGAGCGGGCGCGCCGGGAGGAGGTGCGCAGATTGCTCAGGCCGTTGTCGTCCAGGGCGTTCCTGGCGGCCTTTCTGAACTTCGGCAGATTCTCCGTCATGGGCTGGACCGTCTGCTCGAACGAGATGAGCAGGGCGATCGTCTCCTGCGGCAGCTTTCCGGCCGGATTCCTCGCGTGGTCCTCCCTGATCCGCCCGAGGTCCGCGCAGAGCGAGGAGATCACGTCTACCGACTGGGCGAGCTCCTCCGCCAGCGTCGACACATGCTCGGGGCCCGCCAGGGCGACATCGACCCAGACCGCCTTCACACTGGACGCCCGGTCGCGGCACTCGCGTACATAGGTGCTCGTGAAGTCGCTCAGGGCGTGCGGCCCCGGTTTCCGCTGGCCGATCGCCGTCTGCAGCTCCTCCATCGCGGAAATGAACGCCCGGTAGAACCCATGGCGGGGTTCGCGGCGCTGCCGGTGGTGTTCCAGGTGCGCCGCGATACGGGCCGACTCCAGTTGGGTACGGCCGGCGGCGAACGCGGCTCCTATGGTGGCGAACGTACCCGCCAGCGCGCCGCAGACCGCGGCTAACCCTGCGTCCATGACTGTTCAGTCTGACCGCTGACGTCGTCGAACGCGAGACTGTCTCAAGGTCTTTTGTTCAAAAGCACTCTGTCCGACGTCGACGCGGCCGGGCCGGTCCCGAGGGTGAGGACCGGCCCGGCCGTGGTGCGTGGAGCGGCACGGCCGGCGCGGCCGGTGACGCCGTTGTCGGCCAGCACCGTCGCCGGCCGACGCGGTGTCAGCCGAGGCGCTCCACCAGCGCGTGGTACTCCTCCCACAGCTCCTTCGGCGCGTGGTCCCCGAAGGTGCTGAGGTGTCCGGGTACGAGTGCCGCCTCCTCGCGCCAGACCTCCTTGTCGACCGAGAGCAGGAAGTCCAGCTCGGCCCCGGAGAGCGCCAGGCCGTCCGTGTCCAGGGCCTCCTTGGTCGGCAGGACACCGATCGGCGTCTCGACGCCCTCGGCCCTGCCCTCCAGCCGCTCCACGATCCACTTCAGTACGCGGCTGTTCTCGCCGAAGCCCGGCCAGACGAACCTGCCGGACCCGTCCTTGCGGAACCAGTTCACGTAGTAGATCTTCGGGAGCTTCGACTCCTCGCCCCGGGCCGCCGCGTCGGCGCCGACCTTGACCCAGTGGCCCATGTAGTCGCCCATGTTGTAGCCGCAGAACGGCAGCATGGCGAACGGGTCCCGGCGCAGTTCACCGACCTTGCCCTCGGCGGCCGCCGTTTTCTCGGAGGCGACGTTGGCTCCGAGGAAGACACCGTGCTGCCAGTCGAAGGATTCGGTGACCAGCGGTACGGCGGAGGCACGACGGCCGCCGAAGAGTATGGCCGAGATCGGGACGCCCCGGGGGTCCTCCCACTCGGGCGCGATGATCGGGCACTGCCCGGCCGGCACGGTGAAGCGGGCGTTGGGATGCGCGGCGGGCGTACCGGACTCCGGTGTCCAGTCGTCGCCCTTCCAGTCGGTGAGGTGCGCGGGCGCCTCCTCCGTCATGCCCTCCCACCAGACGTCGCCGTCGTCGGTGAGCGCCACATTGGTGAAGACCGAGTTGCCCCACAGGGTCTTCATCGCGTTGGCGTTGGTGTGCTCGCCCGTGCCCGGCGCGACGCCGAAGAAGCCCGCCTCCGGGTTGATCGCGTAGAGCCGGCCGTCCTCGCCGAACCGCATCCAGGCGATGTCGTCGCCGATCGTCTCCACGGTCCAGCCGGAGACGGTCGGTTCGAGCATGGCGAGGTTGGTCTTGCCGCACGCGGACGGGAAGGCCGCGGCGACGTACTTCGAAGCTCCCTGCGGAGGGGTGAGCTTGAGGATCAGCATGTGCTCGGCGAGCCAGCCCTCGTCACGCGCCATGACGGACGCGATACGCAGCGCGTAGCACTTCTTGCCGAGCAGCGCGTTCCCGCCGTAGCCGGAGCCGTACGACCAGATCTCGCGGGACTCCGGGAAGTGCGAGATGTACTTGGTCGTGTTGCAGGGCCAGGGCACGTCGGCCTCGCCCTCGGCCAGCGGCGCGCCCAGTGTGTGGACGGCCCTGACGAAGAAGCCGTCGGCGCCCAGTTCGTCCAGGACCGCCTGTCCCATCCGGGTCATGGTGCGCATGGAGGCCGCGACATACGCGGAGTCGGTGATCTCGACACCGATCGCGGAGAGCGGCGAGCCCAGCGGGCCCATGCAGAACGGCACCACGTACATCGTCCTGCCGCGCATCGCACCGCGGAAGACGCCCTGGTCGCCGGTGAAGATCTCCCGCATCTCCGCGGGCGCCTTCCAGTGGTTCGTCGGCCCCGCGTCCTCCTCCTTCTCGGAGCAGATGAACGTACGGTCCTCGACGCGTGCCACGTCGGACGGGTCCGAGGCCGCGTAGTACGAGTTGGGCCGCTTGACCGGGTCGAGCTTCACAAAGGTGCCCTTGGCGACGAGCTCCCCGCACAGGCGCTCGTACTCGCTCTCGGAACCGTCGCACCAGACCACCCTGTCCGGCTGCGTGATTGCTGCGATCTCGTCGACCCAGGAGATCAGCTCCTGGTGTGGGGTGGGGGCGGTTGGGGGAGCCGCGATATCGCGCGCCACGATTGCTCCTTGATGAGGGTTTTGAGGTTGGTGCCCCTTGGGGGCCGCGACCCGGATGCTTCGTAGCCGCTCATCCGGTGCCGTCCGCACTCATATGATCATCCGCCGCGGCTGCCCATCTGTCCAGAGGACCGCCCACGTGAGCATCGCCACTCATAGGACATGACCAAGAGGTTATTTGTGCTCGAACGCTACCTACGCCCCCGTAGGTAGCATGAACTCATGACTCCTGCCTCGCCCGAGCCCCTCACCAACCCCCCGTCACAGGAAGGGGAAAGAACCGCGGACCGAGGCGGCCCGGACGCCGTGCCCGAGCTGTTGAGCATGGTCAAACCGAGGCTGCGCGGCTGGCTGCACGCCGGAATGTTTCCCGCCGTACTGGTCGCGGGAGTCGTACTCATCGTCACCACGGAGTCACTGCGCGCGAGGGTCGCGTGCGGGATCTACGTACTGACCGCCTGCCTGCTCTTCGGTGTCAGCGCGATATACCACCGGGGCACCTGGGGGCCGCGCGGCGAGGCCGTACTGCGCAGACTCGACCACGCCAACATCTTTCTGATCATCGCGGGCACCTACACACCGCTGACCATGCTGCTGCTGCCCGACACGACGGGCCGGCCGCTGCTGTGGGCGGTCTGGGCCGCCGCGGCGGCGGGCATCGCCTTCCGGGTGTTCTGGGTCGGGGCGCCGCGCTGGCTCTACACCCCGTGCTACATCGCGATGGGCTGGGCCGCGGTCTTCTACCTGCCGGACTTCCTGCGCACCGGCGGGATCGCGGTGCTCGTCCTGGTGATCGTCGGCGGACTGCTCTACAGCGCGGGCGGTGTGATCTACGGGCTCAAGCGCCCCAATCCGTCACCGCGCTGGTTCGGCTTCCACGAGGTGTTCCACTCCTTCACGCTGGCCGCGTTCGTCGTGCACTTCGTCGGCATCTCCCTGGTGGCCTACCAGCACTCCTGAGCCCAGCCCGGGCCGCCGCCGACCACCACCCGCCATCGTCGGTCACCGCGTGCCGCCGGTCCTCCCTGGCGCGCCCGGCCGCACCCGTCACATCACCCCATAGCGCTTGACGCAATCTCTCTTTTGAGAGTTACTGTCACTTGACATTAACTCTCAAAGGAGGGCTGCCATGGGCCGCCGTTGGTGGGCGCTCGGCGCCCTCGTCGCGAGCATGCTCGTGCTCGGATTCGATCTGACGATCCTCAATGTGGCGCTGCCGACGATGGCGGAGGAGCTCGGCGCCACCACCGGTCAGCAGCAGTGGATGGCCGACGCCTATGTCGTCGTCTTCGCCGCGCTGATGCTGCCCGCCGGACTGCTCGGCGACCGGTTCGGCCGCCGCCGGATGCTCATCACCGGTCTCACTCTCTTCCTGGCCGGCTCGCTCATGGGCGCGCTGGTCGGCAGCGTCGAGCTGGTCATCGCCGCCCGCGCCGCGATGGGCGTCGGCGGCGCGCTGGTGATGCCGCTCGCCCTCTCCGTACTGCCCACGCTCTTCGGCGATCCCAAGGACCGCACCAAGGCCGTCGGCGTCATCTCCGCCGCCTCCGCGCTGGGCATCCCGCTCGGCCCGATCATCGGCGGCTGGCTGCTCGAACACTTCTGGTGGGGCTCGATCTTCGTGGTCAACATCCCGATGGCCGCGCTCGGGATCACCGCCTGTGTCCTTCTGCTGCCCGAGACCCGCGACCCGTCCTCGCCCCGGGTCGACGCCGTCTCCGCCGCGCTCACCGCGCTCGGGCTGGGCGGGCTGGTCTACGGAATCATCGAGGCGCCCGCCCGCGGCTGGGGCAGCCCGCTCGTCGTCGCCGCACTGGCCGCCGGGGCCGTCTTGCTCACCGCGCTCGTCCTGCGTGAACGCCGGCAGGCCAGGCCCATGCTCGATCTCGTCCTGCTGCGCCACCGCGGCTTTCTCCTCAACACCGCGGCCGCGACGCTCGTGATGTTCGTGATGTCGGGGCTGCTGTTCCTGCTGCCCGTCCATCTCCAGGCCGTACTGGGCCACAGCGCGCTCGGCACCGGGGTACGGATGCTGCCGATGATGGGCGGACTGATGGTCGCCGCCAAGGGCAGCGGTCCGCTGCTGCGGCGGTTCGGGCCGCGCGCGGTGATCGGCGCGGGTCTGGTCGTGCTCGCCTTCGCGGCGCTGCTCGGCAGCCGTACCACCGTGGACAGCGGTTACGGATTCACCGCGCTGTGGCTGTCGGTGGCCGGTGTGGGCTTCGGCTTCGCGGTCGTGCCCGCGATGGACGGAGCGATCGCCGCCCTGCCGGCCGACCGGGCGGGCAGCGGCTCCGGGCTGCTGATGACCGTACGGCAGATGGGCAGCGCGGTCGGGATCGCCCTGCTGGGCTCGCTGCTGGCCGCCGCGTACGCGTCCCGGCTGGACACCTCGGGGCTGCCCGCTGCCGCCGCCGGCACGGCCGGGGACTCCGTGGTCGCCGCGCATGTCGTCGCCGAACGGCTCGGCGTTCCCGGGCTCGCGGCCTCGGCGGACGCCGCGTACATCCACGGTATGAACCTCGCGCTGCTGGTCTGCGGTGTCGCGGCGCTGGTCTCCGCGCTGCTGGTGGTGACGCTCCTGCCGGAACCCGGGCGGGAGAAGGGCCGGAGTGCGCGGGACAAGGGACGCGGGGCGAAGGGGCCGAAGGCCGCCGGGGGGACGACAGATGACGCGGGCGTGGCCCCGGCGCCCGCCGATGCCGGACAATAGGAGCCATGGCCGCCACTTCTCACCCCCCTCTCGCTCCCCTCCCCGAACACCAGCCTCCGATGGGCCTGCGCGAGCGCAAGAAGCTCAAGACCAGAAGCGCGATCCGCCGGGCCACCTACGGGCTGATCGCCGAGCAGGGGTACGAGGCGACGACCATCGAGCAGATCGCGGAGGCGGCCGAGGTCTCCCCCTCGACCGTCTTCCGCTACTTCCCGACCAAGGAGGACATCGTCCTCACCGACGACTACGACCCGGTCATGGCGGCCGTGCTGCGTTCCCGGCCGGTCGACGAACCTCCGCTGGAGTCACTCCGGTTCGTCCTGGACCAGGCGACGCGCTCCATGATGACCACCGACCACGACGAGGTGATCCAGCGCACCAGGCTGATGGTCGACGTCCCGGCCGTCCGGGCCAGGATGACCGAGAGCATGTCGTCGACGGCCACGCTGCTCACCGATGTGCTGGTGGAACGCACCGGCAGGGACGCGGACGACTTCGAGGTGCGGATCTTCGTCGCCGCCGTGCTGGGCGTCCTGCGCGAGACCAGCCTCTACTGGGGGGAGCACGGCAGCCAGGACGATCTGCCCGCCCTGATCCACCGCGCGCTGGACAGCCTGGCGGCCGGTCTACGGCTCTGACGACGGGCGTGACGGGCCGGGCCGGACGCCGGCCCGGACACCGGCCGGTGTCCGGAGACCGGTGGCCCGTCCTCGGCCGGGAGTCGGCCGCTACCGTAGGCGCGCGGTGATCGTCTTCGGGCGCTGGTACTCGTGCAGGGCCAGCGTGCTGAGGTCCGTGCCGTGGCCCGAGGCGCCTCGGCCGCCGTGCGGAAGCTCCGCCGTCTGGACGAGATGGCAGTTGAGCCACGCCTCGCCCGCGTTCAGCCGTCCGGCCAGGTCCAGGCCCGTCGCCAGATCACGCGTCCAGACACTCGCGGCGAGCGCCTGCGGCACCCCGTTCGCCAGGGCGAGCGCGTCCTCCACCGTGTCCGCCGCCTGGACGGTGAGCAGCGGCCCGAAGACCTCCTCCACCACCGCGGGATCGTCGTCGGGCAGCTCGGCGAGCACCCGCGCGGGCCGCCAGTAGCCGCCCTCCTCGCCTTGCGCCAGGGCCGGTTCACCGGTCGCGGTCACCTTCGCGGCGGAGGCGCCGACGATACGGTCGTAACGCGCCGCCTGGTCCGCGTTGTTGAGCGGGCCGAAGTCCCGGCCCGCGCGGCGCTCCCGCATCGCGTCGGAGAGCAGGGCGACGGCGGACTCGTAGTTCTCGCGGAGCGTGATCACCCGCGCGGGCACGGCGCAGCTCTGGCCGGCGTTGTACGTGGTCGCCGCGGCCAGTTCCGTCCAGGTGTCCTCGGGCGCGTCGGGCAGGACGACGACCGGGCTGTTGCCGCCCAGTTCCAGGCTGACGCGCCGGATGCCCGCCCGCGCCGTCACATCGGCCCCGGCGAGCGCGCTCCCGGTGAAGGCCACCATGTCCACCGCGGACGCCACCAGCAGCCGCCCGGTCTCCCGGTCGCCGGGCAC
>NZ_MAUD01000003.1 GCF_001700515.1 Streptomyces lushanensis | reverse complement strand
TTCCCGGTCTTCGCCGAGGCGCTCGACACCGTACTGGCCCTGCTGGACGCCGAGTCGGAACGCCCGTTGCGGGAGGTGATCTGGGGCACGGACGCCGCCGCGCTCGACGACACCGGCGCAGCCCAGCCCGCGCTGTTCGCGATCGAGGTGGCACTGTTCCGGCTGGTCGGGTCCTGGGGCCTGACGCCGGACCTGGTGGCCGGGCACTCCATCGGCGAGATCGCCGCCGCCCATGTGGCGGGCGTGCTCACGCTGGAGGACGCGGTCACGCTGGTCGCGGCCCGCGCGAGGCTGATGCGGGCGCTGCCGGCCGGCGGCGCGATGTTCGCCGTACAGGCCACCGAGGACGAGATCACTCCGCTGCTCTGCGGCCGGGTCTCGATCGCCGCCGTCAACGGCCCGGCGTCCGTGGTGATCTCGGGCGAGGAGGACGTGGCGCTGGAGGTGGCGGCCGAGCTGGAGAGGCGTGGCCGCAAGACCAGCCGGCTGCGGGTCTCGCACGCGTTCCACTCGCCGCTGATGGACCCGATGCTGGACGGCTTCCGTGCCGTGGCCCGGCGGCTGGCCTTCCGGGCACCGCGTATCCCGGTGGTGTCCAATCTGACCGGCGCCCTGGCCACGGCCGAGGAACTGTGCTCGGCGGAGTACTGGGTACGGCATGTCCGCGAGGCCGTACGGTTCGCCGACGGCGTCACGGCGATGGCGGAGCGCGGAGTGACCGCCTTCCTGGAGCTCGGCCCGGACGGCGTCCTCGCCGCCCTGGCCCAGGAGTCGGCGCCGCCCGCCGCCGTCGCCGTACCGCTGCTGCGCAAGGGCAGGGACGAGGAGACGACCCTGGTCACCGCGCTCGCCCGGCTGCATGTCCACGGTGCGGGCCCGCTCTGGCCGGCGTTCTTCGCGGACACCGGAGCCCGCTGGGTGGATCTGCCGACGTACGCCTTCCAGCACGACCGGTTCTGGCCCGACGCCCCGGCCGGCGCCACCGGGACGGCGCCGGGGGAGGACACCGGGGAGTCCGCGGACCGCGCGTTCTGGGACGCGGTGGAGCGGGAGGACTTCGCCTCGCTGGAGTCCGTCCTGGACATCGAGGGGGACGCGCTGTCCAGGGTGCTTCCCGCGCTGCTGGACTGGCGCAGGCAGCGCGACGACGAGTCGGTCGTGGAGGGCAGGCGGCACCGTGTCGTCTGGCGGCCCACGGGCGGCTCCGCCCTCACCCGGCGCAAACCGCTGACGGGCACCTGGCTCGCCGTAATCCCCGGCGAACTGACCGAGGACCCCTGGGTGTCCACGGCGCTCGACGCGCTGGGCACCCCGGTCGTACGGCTCCCGGTCACCGCCCCGGACCGTGCGGCGCTCGCCGCACGTCTCCGGGCACTGGGCGAGGGCGCCCACGCGGACGGCGCACCCTTCGCCGGTGTCGTGTCGCTCCTGGCCCTGCGGGACTCCCCGGTGGACGGGGTGCCCGAGGGCGCCGCCCTCACCGCCGTACTGCTCCAGGCCCTGGGCGACGCCGGGATCGGCGCACCGCTGTGGTGCCTCACCCGGAGCGCGGTCTCCGTGCGCCGTACGGAGGAGCCGCGCCGTCCGCTCCAGGCCGCCGTCTGGGGCCTGGGCCGGGTCGCCGCGCTGGAGTACCCGGAGCGTTGGGGCGGTCTGATCGATCTGCCCGAGGCTCTGGACGAGCGGACGTCCGCCGGGCTCACCGGTGTGCTGGCCGGACTCGACGGCGAGGACCAGGTCGCCGTACGGGCCTCCGCCGTCCTCGCCCGGCGGCTGGTACGGGCGCCCGGCAGGCGGCCGGCCAGGGCCTGGAACCCGGACGGCACCGTACTGATCACCGGAGGCACCGGCGCCCTCGGCGCCCATGTCGCCCGCAGGCTCGCCCGGGACGGTGTCCGGCATCTCGTCCTGCTCAGCAGGCGCGGCGCCGAGGCGCCGGGCGCGGGCGCGCTGCGGACCGAACTCGAAGGGTACGGCGCCCGTGTCACCCTCACCGCGTGCGACGCCGCCGACCGGGACCGGCTGGCCGCCGTTCTCGCCGGCATCCCCGCCGAACATCCGCTGACCGGTGTGGTGCACACGGCCGGAGTCCTGGACGACGGCGTCCTCGACCGGCTCACCCCGGAGCGGTTCGCGCCGGTCTTCCGCGCCAAGGTCACCTCCGCCCTGCTGCTCGACGAGCTGACCCGGGAGCTGGACCTCACGGCGTTCGTGCTGTTCTCCTCCGCCTCCTCCGCCGTGGGCAATCCCGGCCAGGCCAACTACGCGGCGGCCAACGCCGTCCTCGACGCACTCGCCGAGCGGCGCCGGGCTCAGGATCTCCCGGCGACCTCGATCGCCTGGGGAGCCTGGGGCGGCGGCGGAATGGCGGAGGGCGCCGGTGCCGACGAGGCCGCGCGGCGCGCCGGGATCGGCGCGATGGACCCGGAACAGGCCTGCGAGGTCCTGCTGCGTCTGGTCATGGAGGCCGAACCGACGGCGGTCGTCGCCGAAGTCGCCCTGGAGCGCTTCGTGGCCGCCTTCGGGGCGGGCCGGCCGAGCGCCCTGCTGCGCGAACTCCCGGGCTACCGGGAGAAGGTGGCCGCGCAGACGGCCGGTCCGGCCGACAGCGCGGTCGAAGGCGGCCTGCGGGAGCGGCTGGCGGGACTGGACGCGCACCGCCGTCTCGAAACGGTGGTGGAACTCGTCCGCACCCGCGCCGCGCACGTACTGGGCCACCCGGACACGGACGCCGTCGGTCCCGAGCGGTCCTTCCGCGATCTCGGCGTCGACTCGCTGGGCGCCGTCGAACTGCGCAACCAGCTCAACGCGGTCACCGGTCTGAGCCTGTCCGCGACGCTCGTCTTCGACCATCCCACGCCCACGGCCCTCGGCGAGCACGTGCTGCGGCGACTCGTCCCCGACGAAGGACCCGGCAGCGGGGCGGACCCGGAGGAAGCGGAGATCCGGGCCCTGCTCGCCTCCGTGCCTCTCGCCCGGCTGCGTGACATCGGCGTACTGGAGCCGCTGCTCCAGCTCGCCGGACGGGACGGCGGAGCCCCGGCGGAGAACGAGGAATCCGGCGAGGCCATCGACTCGATGGCCGTGGCAGACCTGGTGCGGGCCGCGCTCAACGGCCAGTCCGACCTGTAGCGCGACGACGGAGCGATGGAGCAGACCATGAACGCCCCCACCGAGAACGCCCACACCAACAGCCCTTCCACCAACAGCCCTTCCACCAACAGCCCTTCGACCAACGGCGCCGCCACCGGCGGCGTGGTGGAAGCACTGCGCGCGGCGATGAAGGAGGCGGAGCGGCTGCGGCGGCAGAACAGGATGTTCGTCGCCGCCGCCAGGGAACCGATCGCGATCGTGGGAATGGCCTGCCGGTTCCCCGGCGAGGTCCACTCGCCCGAAGGGCTCTGGGACCTGGTCGCCTCCGGCACCGACGCCATCTCACCGTTTCCCACCGACCGGGGCTGGGATCTGGACGCGCTGCGCGACAGCTCCACCGACGCCCGGGACACCTCCGTCAGCCAGCGCGGCGGGTTCCTGAGCCGCGTCGCCGACTTCGATCCCGGCTTCTTCGGTATCTCACCGCGCGAGGCGGTCACCATGGATCCCCAGCAGCGGCTGCTGCTGGAGACCGCCTGGGAGGCCGTCGAGCGCTCGGGCATCGACGCCACCCGGCTGCGCGGCAGCCGCACCGGTGCCTTCATCGGCACCAACGGCCAGGACTACGCCTATCTCCTGGTGAGGTCACTGGACGACGCGACCGGTGATGTCGGCACCGGTATCGCCGCCAGTGCCGTGTCGGGACGGCTCTCGTACACGCTCGGCCTGGAGGGCCCCGCGATCACGGTCGACACCGCCTGCTCCTCCTCGCTGGTCGCCCTCCATCTCGCCGTCCAGTCCCTGCGCAACGGCGAGTGCTCGCTCGCGCTCGCGGGCGGTGTCAATGTGATGTCCACGCCCGGCTCGCTGGTCGAGTTCAGCAGGCAGGGCGGACTGGCGCGGGACGGCCGGTGCAAGGCGTTCTCCGACTCGGCCGACGGCACCGGATGGGCGGAGGGCGCCGGCGTCCTGATGCTGGAGCGCCTGTCCGACGCCCAGCGTGAGGGACATCCGGTCCTCGCGGTCGTACGAGGCTCCGCCGTCAACCAGGACGGCGCCTCCAACGGCTTCACCGCGCCCAACGGCCCCTCGCAGCAACGGGTGATCGGGCAGGCACTGGCCAACGCGGGGCTGACGCCCGCCGAGGTGGACGCCGTGGAGGCCCACGGCACCGGAACTCCGCTGGGCGATCCCATCGAGGCACAGAGCCTGCTCGCGAGCTACGGACAGGACCGCGAGCACCCGCTGTTCCTCGGCTCGGTCAAGTCCAACATCGGGCACACGCAGGCGGCTTCGGGCGTCGCGGGCGTGATCAAGATGGTGATGGCGATGCGGCACGGAGTGCTGCCGCGGACCTTGCACGCGGACCAACCGTCGTCGCATGTCGACTGGTCGGCGGGCAACGTCGAACTGCTCACCGAGGCACGCGCCTGGCCGCGGGCCGACCGGCCACGCCGTACGGGCGTCTCGTCGTTCGGAGTGAGCGGCACCAACGCGCATGTGATCATCGAGCAGGCACCGGCCGCACCCGGGCCGGAGACCGCCGCTCCCGAGCGGCGGGCGGCGGCGCTGCCGTGGGTGATATCGGGCCGGACACCAGAAGCGCTCCGCGACCAGGCGGCCCTGCTGCTCGACCGGCTGGAGCACGAACCGGGCCCGCGCCCGGCGGACGTGGCGCTCTCCCTCGCGACGACCAGGGCGAATCTGGAGCACCGCCTCGCCGTCGTCACGGACGAGGACGGCGGCGCCGGACGCGACGCGCTGAGGACCTGGCTGGAGAGCGGCACGGCACCGGGCGCCGTCGAAGGCACGGTGGCGGGACACGGCAGGACGGCGGTGCTGTTCTCGGGTCAGGGTTCGCAGCGGCTGGGTATGGGGCGTGAGTTGTACGGGCGGTTCCCGGTGTTCGCGGAGGCGTTCGACTCGGTACTGGGTTTGTTGGACGGGGAGTTGGGTCGTGAGCTGGGTGGTCGGTCGCTTCGGGGGGTGGTCTGGGGTGAGGATGCCGAGGCGTTGAACGCGACGGGCTGTGCGCAGCCTGCGTTGTTCGCGGTTGAGGTGGCGTTGTTCCGGTTGGTGGAGTCGTGGGGTGTGCGGCCGGACTTCGTTGCGGGGCATTCGATTGGTGAGATCGCGGCTGCTCATGTGGCGGGGGTGTTCTCGCTGGAGGACGCCTGTCGTCTGGTGGCCGCTCGTGGAGCGTTGATGCAGGCGTTGCCGGCGGGCGGTGCGATGGTCGCCGTGCGGGCCACCGAGGAGGAGATTCGTCCGCTGCTCACCGAGCGGGTGTCGATCGCGGCCGTCAACGGGCCTCGGTCCGTGGTGATTTCCGGCGCGGAGGGCGCGGTCCTGGAGGTGGCGGCCCAACTGGAGGCCTTGGGTCGTAAGTCGAGTCGTCTTCGGGTGTCGCATGCGTTTCATTCGCCGCTGATGGATCCGATGCTGGGGGAGTTCCGGGCGGTCGTGGAGGGGTTGGCGTTCGCGGAGCCGTCGGTGGCGGTGGTGTCGAATCTGACGGGTGGGCTGGCGTCCGCCGGTGAGTTGTGTTCGGTGGGGTACTGGGTTCGGCATGTGCGGGAGGCGGTGCGTTTCGCGGACGGTGTGCGGATGCTGGGTGAGCAGGGTGTTCGTACGTTTGTGGAGTTGGGTCCGGACGGTGTGCTGGCGGGGATGGTGCAGGAGTCGGTGCCGGAGGGTGCGGTGGTCGTACCGGTGCTCCGCAAGGACCGGCCCGAGGAGACCTCGGCCGTCACCGCGCTGGCCCGGCTCCATGTGCACGGCGTACGGGTGGAGTGGCCCGCCTTCTTCGCGGGCACCCGCGCCAGGCCGGTGGATCTGCCGACGTACGCCTTCCAGCGCGAGCGGTTCTGGCCCCAGGTGACCTATCGGCCCGCCGACGCGGCCGGTCTTGGTCTCACCTCGGCGAACCATCCGCTGCTCGGCGCGGCCATGTCCGTCGCGGGCTCCGACGAACTCCTGCTGACCGGAACGCTCTCACTGGCCACCCATCCGTGGCTGGCAGACCATGTCGTGGGCGGCATGGTGTTCTTCCCCGGCACCGGCTTTCTCGAACTGGCCATCCGCGCCGCCGACCAGGCCGGCTGCGACCGCGTCGACGATCTGATGCTGGCCGCCCCGCTGATCCTGCCCCGCACCGGCGCCGTCCAGGTGCAGATCGCCATCGGCGGTGCCGACGACGACGGCCGCAGGGAGCTGCGCTTCCACAGCCGTCCCGCCGACGCGCCCGACGACGAGTGGACACTCCACGCCTCCGGACGGATCGGCGGCGGCGAGCGGGTGCTCGGTTTCGACGCGACCGTATGGCCGCCCAGGGGCGCCACGGTGGTCGATGTCGAAGGCATCTACGACCGGTACGCGGGCAACGGCCTGGAGTACGGGCCCGTCTTCCGCGGACTGCGCGCGGTCTGGCGCCGGGGCGAGGAGATCTTCGCCGAGGTCGCGCTGCCGCGGGAGGTCGCCGACGCGGACACGTACGGAGTTCATCCGGCGCTCTTCGACTCGGTTCTGCACAGTACGGTCTTCGCCGGCGCGGACGGTGACGACAGAAGCCTGCTGCCGTTCGCGTGGAACGGGGTCTCGCTGCACGCCTCGGGCGCGTCGGCCCTGCGGGTCCGTGTGACACCCAACGGCCAGGACGCGGTGCGGCTGGCGGCGGTCGATGTCCAGGGCGAACCGGTGATCTCGGTGGAGTCGCTGGTGCTCAGGGCCGCGGGGCCCTCGTCGGTCGGCGAGGTCCGGCGGGACGAGGCCAACTCCCTCTTCCGCGTCGACTGGGTGCCGCTGACCCCGGAGAGCCCGGCCCAGGAGACCGACTGGGTGGTGCTCGGCACGGACGAACTGGGGCTGACCGGCGCACTCGCCTCGACGGGCGCGGCCCGGCTGCGCGCCCCGGTGCGCACACTCGCCGAACTCCTCGCGGAGACGGACGCGTCCGGCCGTGACGAGGAGGGCCTGCCGGGGACCGTAATCGTCCCGCTCAAGGGCGACAGTACGCGGAGCGCCGAGTCGGCTCATGAACTCTCCCGCCACGTACTGGAGTTGATCCAGCGGTGGCCGGCCGAGGAACGCTTCGCCGGCTCCCGGCTGGTCTTCGTCACCCGAGGCGCCGTCGAGGACGGTGTCCAGGGCGTCACGGATGTCGCCGCCGCCCCGGTCTGGGGACTGGTGCGCTCCGCGCAGGCGGAGAACCCGGGCCGGTTCCTGCTGGTGGACCTGGACGCCTCGGCGGAGTCGGCGGAGGCCCTTCCGGCGCTGCCCGCCGCGCTCTCCGGCGCCGACGAACCTCAGGCAGTGGTCCGCGCGGGCACGCCACGCGTCGGCCGGCTCGCGCGGCTGGACTCCGGTCCGGGTCTGGTGCCACCGGTGGGTGTGCCCTGGCGACTGGACAGCAGGGCGAAGGGAAGTCTGGACGGTCTGACACTGGCACCGCTCCCCGGGGTGCCGGAGCCGCTGACGGGACGGGACGTACGTATCGAGGTCCGTGCGGCCGGTGTCAACTTCCGCGATGTCCTCAACGCGCTGGGCATGTATCCCGGCGACGCGGGGCTGTTCGGCTCCGAGGCGGCGGGAGTGGTGGTCGAGGTCGGGCCGGATGTGACCGGTCTCCAGGTCGGCGACCGGGTCATGGGCATGCTCTTCGGCGGCTTCGGCACCCATGTGGTCGGCGACGAGCGCCGGGTGATTCCCGTACCCGTGGGGTGGTCGTGGGAGACGGCGGCTTCGGTGCCGTTGGTGTTTCTGACGGCGTATCACGCGTTGGTCGGTTTGGGTGGTCTGGGTCGTGGTGAGAGGGTGCTGGTTCATGCGGGTGCCGGTGGTGTGGGGATGGCGGCGGTTCAGGTTGCGCGTCATCTTGGTGCGGAGGTCTTCGCGACGGCGAGTGAGGGCAAGTGGGGTGTGCTGCGTTCGCTGGGGGTGGCGGAGGACCACATCGCTTCCTCGCGGACGACTGACTTCGAGGCGGCCTTCGCCCGGGTCACCGATGGTGAGGGGATCGATGTCGTACTGAATTCCCTGGCCGGTGAGTTCGTGGATGCGTCGTTGCGGTTGCTGGGTCCGGGTGGCCGGTTCCTGGAGATGGGCAAGACGGATGTTCGTGACGTGGCCGATCTTCCTGCCGGGGTGGATTATCAGGCGTTCGATCTCGGCTGGGTGGATCCGGAGGACATCCAGCGGATGCTGGTGGCGCTGAACGAGTTGTTCGAGCGTGGTGTGCTGGAGCCGTTGCCGGTTCGTTCCTGGGATGTGCGTCGGGCCCGGGATGCGTTCCGCTTTATGAGTCTGGCCCGGCATGTGGGCAAGATCGTGCTGTCGATGCCGCCTGTGTGGGATGCCCACGGTACGGTGCTGATCACCGGTGGTACCGGCGGTCTGGGCGGTGTGCTGGCACGCCATGTGGTTGTCGAACGCGGTGTGCGGAATCTGCTTCTGACCAGCCGACGAGGTCTGGAAGCCCCTGGCGCGCACGAGTTGGCCGCCGAACTGCGGACCCTGGGCGCCGAGGTGACGGTCGTCGCGTGTGATGTGGCGGACCGGGAGGCGCTGGCGGAACTGCTGGCGTCGGTTCCGCCGGAGTATCCGCTGACGGCCGTGATCCATACGGCGGGCGTGCTGGACGACGGGACCGTCGGCTCGCTGACGCCCGAGCGGCTGGACGCCGTACTGCGGCCCAAGGTGGACGCGGCCTGGCATCTGCACGAACTGACCCGTGAACTGGATCTCGCCGCGTTCGTGCTCTACTCCTCCACGGCCGGTGTCATGGGCAGTCCCGGACAGGCCAACTACGCGGGCGGCAACACCTTCCTGGACGCGCTCGCCGCCCATCGGCGCGGCCTGGGTCTGCCCGGTCTCTCCCTCGCCTGGGGCGCCTGGGAACAGAGCGTGGGCATGACCAGCACACTGGAGGACCACGACGTACGCCGGGTCGGCGGCGCGGGGATGCCGCTGCTCTCCGTCGAGCGCGGGCTCGCCCTCTTCGACGCGGCCACCGCGAGCGACGGGGCCCTGGTGGTACCGCTCGGCATCGGCGGCGGCACGATCCCCTCGGCGGCCGGTGTCCCGGCCCTGCTGCGCGGGCTGGTACGGACCGGTCGCCGCGCCGCGAGGAGCGGCGCCGCGAGCGTGTCCCGGGCGGGCCTGGTCGAGCGGCTGGCCGCGCTGCGCGAGAACGAACGGCCCCGGCTGCTCACGGATCTCGTCCGTACCGAGGCCGCCGTGGTCCTCGCGCACTCCTCGTCCGAGGCCATCGCCCTGGAACGGGAGTTCCGGCAGCTCGGCTTCGACTCGCTGACGGCCGTCGAACTGCGCAACCGACTCTCGGCCGCCACCGGACTGTCCCTGCCCGCCACCCTGATCTTCGACTACCCCACGCCCGCACGGCTCGCCGCCCATCTGCTGGACGAACTGGTGGGCGCGGACGACACCATGGGCGGTCTCGCCGCCGTCACCGCGCGCGAGTCCGCCGACGGCGTGGCCACCACCGACGATCCGATCGCCATCGTGGGAATGAGCTGCCGCTTCCCCGGCGGTGTCGAATCGCCCGAGGAACTCTGGGAGCTGGTCCTCTCCGGCGAGGACGCCATCTCCGGCTTTCCCACCGACCGCGGCTGGCAGAGCGATCCGACCATCGGGACCGCCGAGGGACAGGGCGGATTCCTGCGGAACGTCGCCGACTTCGACGCCGGGTTCTTCGGAATCTCGCCGCGCGAGGCGCTGGCGATGGATCCGCAGCAGCGCGTACTCCTCGAAGTCTCCTGGGAGGCGGCGGAACGCGCCGGAATCGACCCGGCGACCCTGCGCGGCAGCCGTACCGGTGTCTTCGTCGGAGTGAGCGGCCAGGACTACGCCGGTCTCGTCATGCGCTCCAAGGACGACATGGCGGGCCACGCGACCACGGGCCTCGCGGTCAGTGTCGTCTCCGGGCGGCTGGCGTACGCGCTCGGGCTCGAAGGCCCGGCGATGTCCGTCGACACGGCCTGCTCGTCGTCGCTCGTCTCGCTGCATCTCGCCTCCCAGGCCCTGCGCGGCGGCGAGTGCTCCCTCGCCCTCGCGGGCGGCGTGACGGTGATGACCACCGCCGCGAACTTCGCCGGCTTCTCCCGGATGGGCGGGCTGGCGGGCGACGGCCGGTGCAAGGCGTTCTCCGACTCGGCCGACGGCACCGGCTGGTCCGAGGGAGCGGCCGTGCTGGTCCTGGAGCGGCTGTCCGACGCGCGGCGCAACGGACACAGGGTGCTCGCGGTCGTCCGGGGCAGCGCGGTCAACCAGGACGGCGCCTCGAACGGACTGACCGCGCCGAACGGTCCCGCGCAGCAGCGGGTGATCCGGCAGGCGCTCGCCAACTCCGGTCTCTCGCCCGCCGAGGTGGACGCGGTGGAGGCGCACGGCACCGGGACACCGCTCGGCGACCCGATCGAGGCACAGGCACTGCTGGCCACCTACGGCCAGGACCGCGACACGGGCCGGCCGCTGCTGCTCGGCTCGGTCAAGTCCAACATCGGTCACACCCAGGCCGCCGCGGGCGCCGCCGGGCTGGTGAAGATGGTGATGGCGCTGCGCCATGGCACGCTGCCGCGCACCCTTCATCTCACCGAGCCGTCGACGCATGTCGACTGGTCGGCCGGGGCCGTGGAACTGCTGGCCGACACCACTCCCTGGCCGGAGACCGGGCGGGCCCGCCGGGCCGGTGTCTCGTCCTTCGGCATCAGCGGCACGAACGCCCATGTGGTCCTTGAACAGGCGGACCCGGCGCCGGCCGAGGCGGCCGTACGGTCCGTACGGTCCGCGTCGGGCATGGCGTCGGGTGGCGTTCCCTGGCTCGTATCGGCCAGGAGCGAGACGGCGCTGGAGGGTCAGCTCGCCCGGATCAAGGCCCTCGCGGGGGAGCACCTCGCGGGGCAGTCTCCCGAGAAGTCCACCGCGGAGCCCGCCGCGGAGGTGCCGGGGGCCGCCCTGGACATCGGGTACTCGCTGGCGACGGGCCGGTCGCTCTTCGAGCATCGCGCCATCCTGCTGGCGACGGACACCGGCGTCACCGAGATCGCCCGGGGCCTGGGCACCGAGCGGTCGACCGCGGTGCTGTTCTCGGGTCAGGGTTCGCAGCGGCTCGGTATGGGGCGTGAGCTGTACGGGCGGTTCCCGGTGTTCGCGGAGGCGCTGGATTCCGTACTGGCTTTGCTGGACGATCAGTTGGGTGAGTCGCTGAGGGATGTGATCTGGGGCGAGGACGCCGGTCGTCTTGATGCGACGGGTTTCGCGCAGCCTGCGTTGTTCGCGGTCGAGGTGGCGTTGTTCCGGTTGGTGGAGTCGTGGGGCGTCAGGCCCGACTTCGTCGCGGGGCATTCGGTCGGTGAGATTGCCGCGGCTCATGTGGCGGGTGTGTTCTCGTTGGAGGACGCCTGTCGTCTGGTGGCGGCCCGTGCCTCGTTGATGCAGGCGCTGCCGGCCGGTGGCGCGATGGTCGCCGTCCAGGCCACCGAGGACGAGGTCGTTCCGTATCTCTCCGACCGTGTCTCCATCGCGGCCGTCAACGGTCCGACCTCCGTGGTGATCTCCGGCGCGGAGGACGCCGTGCTGGAGCTGGCCGCCCGGTCGGCGGACCAGGGCCGCAGGACCACCCGCCTCCGCGTCTCGCACGCGTTCCACTCGCCGCTGATGGACCCCATGCTGGAGGAGTTCCGCGCGGTCGCCGAAGGGCTGACCTACCGGGAGCCGTCCATCCCCGTGGTGTCCCAGCTGACCGGCCGCCTCACCTCGGCCGACGAGCTGTGCTCCGCCGACCACTGGGTACGGCATGTCCGTGAGCCGGTGCGCTTCGCCGACGGCGTCCGTGCCCTCGCGGGTCAAGGGGCCACCTGCTTCCTGGAGTTGGGCCCGGACGCCGTACTGTCCGCGTCCGCCCGTGAGTCCCTGCCCGCCGACGCCGTGGTGGCCCCGGCTCTGCGCAAGGGCCACGGTGAGCGAGCCGCGCTGCTCACGGCGATGGCGCGGCTCCATGTGGCCGGTGCCTCCGTGGACTGGTCGGTGTTCTTCGCGGGAACGGGCGCCGGGCGGGTGGATCTGCCGACGTACGCCTTCGACCGGGAGCGGTTCTGGCCCGAGGTGGCCGGCGCGGAGCCGGCGTACGGTACGGATCCGGTAGACGCGGAGTTCTGGGCGGCCGTGGAGCGGGAGGACCTGGAGTCCCTGGCCGCGCGCCTCGACGTGGACGGCGGGTCGCTCGGCGCCGTGCTCCCCGCCCTCTCCTCGTGGCGCACCCGGCGCAGGCATCGGTCGACCGTCGACTCCTGGCGCTACCGCGAGGCCTGGCAGCCGCTGACGCTCAGCACCGCCTCCGCCGCCCCCCTCTCCGGCACCTGGCTGGTCCTCGCCCCGTCGGCCGCCGGCGCCGGCGCCTGGGTGAACTCGCTGATCAGCGGTCTGGGCCCGGCGGCGGTACGAGTGGACATCAGCGCGGCCGGAGGTGCCGCAGACGCCGAGCACGCCGAGGGCATCGACGGGACCCGCGCCGCCGACCGTGCCGCGCTGGCCGCGCGGCTCGCCGCCGCCGTACCGGAGCGCGGGAGCGTCGCGGGCGTGGTGTCCCTGCTCGCGCTCGACGAGTCGGCCGACGCGGCCGGCGTGCCCGCCGGGCTGCTCGCCACCGCCGCACTGGTCCAGGCGCTCGGGGACACCGGTATCGCGGCCCCGCTGTGGACCGTCACACGCGGCGCGGTACGGGCCGTGCCCGCCGAGCGGCCGTCCGGTCCGGCGCAGGCCGCCGTCTGGGGTCTGGGCCGGGTCGTCGCCCTCGAACATCCGCGCCGGTGGGGCGGACTCGTCGATCTCCCCGACGAGCTGGACGAACGCGCCGTACGCCGCTTCGTCGCCGTACTGACGGACACGGGCGACGAGGACCAGCTCGCGGTCCGTGCGTCGGGTGTCTACGGCCGGCGGATGCTGCCCGCGCCCGCCGCCGAGTCCGCCGACCCCGCCGGTTCCTTCGAGTCCGCCGGTTCCGGTGCCAAGGGTGAGCAGCGCTGGGAGCCGTCCGGCACCGTCCTCATCACCGGCGGTACCGGCGCGCTCGGCGCGCGGGTGGCCCGTCGGCTGGCGAGCGAGGGCGCCCGGCATCTCGTCCTGCTCAGCCGCCGGGGCCCCGCCGCGCCGGGCGCGACCGAGCTGCTCGCGGAGCTGACCGCCCTGGGCGCGCGGGCCACCGTCACCGCCTGCGATGTCGCCGACCGGGACCAACTCGAACGGGCGCTCAAGGCGATCCCGGCGGAGTGCCCGCTGACGGGTGTGGTGCATACGGCCGGTGTGCTGGACGACGGCGTACTGGCCGGACTGACGCCCGAGCGGTTCGGGACGGTCTTCCGCGCCAAGGTCGCCCCGGCCCTGCTGCTGGACGAACTGACCCGTGATCTCGGCCTTTCCGCGTTCGTGCTGTTCTCCTCGGTGGCGGGCTCGGTGGGCAATCCCGGCCAGGCCAACTACGCGGCGGCGAACGCGGTGCTCGACGCGCTGGCCGAGCGGCGCGGGGCGCTGGGACTCCCGGCGACCTCGATCGCCTGGGGCGCGTGGGACGGCGCGGGCATGGCCGGGCAGACCGCCGGCGCGGGCACCGCCCGTACCGGTACGGACGGACCGGGCCACCGGCCGGCCTCCGGCGCCCTCGATCCCGAGCTGGCCGTCTCCGCGCTGCTGCGGGTGGTGGCCGAGCCCCGGCCGACCGTTGTCCTCGCCGACCTCCAGCGGCCGGAGCCGCTGACCGCGCTGCTGAGCCTGCGTCCCAGTCCGCTGCTCGCCGAACTGCCCGCCGCCGAGCAGGTATTGACGGACATCCGGAAAGCACGGACGGAGGGAGAGTCTGCGGCATCCGGACTGCGGGAGCGGCTGCGCGGAGCCCCGGAGGGCGAGCGCGCGGCGATGCTGCTGAGTGTCGTCCGTGATCACTGCGCCGCGGTGCTCGGTCATACCGACGCCGAGGCGATCAAGGGCGACAGGGCCTTCCGCGATCTCGGCTTCGACTCACTGACCGCGGTGGAGCTGAGCAACCGGCTCACCGAGCTGACCGGTCTCGCGCTCCCCGCCAGCCTCGTCTTCGACCATCCCACTCCACGCGCGCTCGCCGGCCAGTTGCTCACCGAACTGCTCGGCGCACCGGCCGGCGAGCGGTCGGCCGACCGGTCCGGCGCCGCCCTCGTCCCGGCGGCCACCCCGGTCCACGACGACCCGATCGTGATCGTCGGTATGGCCTGCCGGTTCCCGGGCGGGGTGCGCTCGCCGGAGGAGCTGTGGCGGCTGCTCGTCGAGGGCCGTGACGGTATCGCGGGGTTCCCCACCGACCGGGGCTGGAACCTCGATGTCCTCGCGGGCGACGGCCAGGGCCGCAGCGCCACCCGCATGGGCGGATTCCTCTACGGGGCGCCGGAGTTCGATCCGGGGTTCTTCGGGATCTCACCGCGTGAGGCGCTCGCCATGGATCCCCAGCAGCGGCTGCTGCTGGAGGTGTCGTGGGAGGCGTTCGAGCGGACGGGCATCGATCCGGCCTCGCTGCGCGGCAGCAGGACCGGTGTCTTCGTCGGCACCAACGGTCAGGACTACGCCCATCTCGTCCTCCGGGCGGGCGAGGACCTGGAGGGCCACGCGGGTACCGGCCTGGCGGCCAGTGTGATCTCCGGCAGGCTCTCCTACACCTTCGGCTTCGAGGGCCCCGCGGTCACCGTGGACACCGCCTGCTCCTCCTCGCTGGTCGCCCTCCACTGGGCGGCCCAGGCGCTGCGGAGCGGTGAGTGCTCGATGGCGCTGGTGGGCGGAGCCACCGTGATGTCCACCGCCACGAGCTTCGCCGGGTTCACCCGGCAGGGCGGTCTCGCGCCCGACGGACACTGCAAGGCGTTCTCCGACTCGGCGGACGGCACCGGCTGGTCGGAGGGCATCTGCGTGCTCGTTGTCGAGCGGCTCTCGGACGCGCGGCGCGAGGGACATGAGGTCCTGGCGGTCGTGCGCGGTTCCGCGATCAACCAGGACGGCGCGTCGAACGGACTGACCGCCCCGAACGGTCCCTCCCAGCAGCGGGTGATCCGTCAGGCGCTCGCCGCCGGTGGTCTCTCGCCCGCCGATGTGGACGTGGTGGAGGCGCACGGTACGGGCACCACGCTGGGTGATCCGATCGAGGCGCAGGCGTTGCTGGCGACGTACGGGCGTGACCGTGATCCGGAGCGTCCGCTGCTGCTGGGCTCGGTGAAGTCCAACCTCGGGCACACCCAGGCCGCGGCCGGTGTCGCGGGTGTGATGAAGATGGTGCTGGCGCTCCGCAACGGTGTGCTGCCGCGGACGCTCCATGTCACGGAGCCCTCGACCCGGGTGAACTGGTCCTCCGGCGCGGTGGAGTTGCTGACCGAGCCGACAAAGTGGCCTCGGACCGATCGTGTACGGCGCGCCGGTGTCTCGTCCTTCGGTATCAGCGGCACCAACGCGCATGTGGTGCTGGAACAGGCCCCATGGACCGGGACGGCCGCCCCGCGGGCCGACGCGGGCGCGGCCCCCGGCACGGCCCCGGGCGCGGTGCCGTGGCCGGTCTCGGCCAGGAGCGGGTCGGCGCTGCGCGAACAGGTGGAGCGGCTGCGGGAGTTCGCGGCTGAGCGCCCCGGACTGTCCGCGGCGGACATCGGGTTCTCGCTGTCCACGGGCCGCTCGGTGTTCGAGCACCGGGCGGTGCTGATGGTGACCGACCAGGGTGTCACCGAAGTGGCCCGCGCGGCGGCGGCCGAGCGCCCCACGGCGGTGCTCTTCTCCGGTCAGGGCTCCCAACGGCTCGGTATGGGACGTGAGCTGTACGAGCGGTTCCCGGTCTTCGCCGACGCGCTGGACTCCGTACTGGCCCATCTCGACGCCGAGTCCGCCGGCCGGACGCTTCCGCTGCGCCAGGTGATCTGGGGGGACGACGCCGAGGCGCTCAACCGGACCGCCGTCACCCAGCCCGCCCTGTTCGCGGTCGAGGTGGCGCTCTTCCGGCTGGTCCGGTCCTGGGGCGTCGCACCGGACTTCGTGGCGGGCCACTCGATCGGCGAGATGGCCGCCGCCCATGTGGCCGGAGTGCTCGGGCTGCCCGACGCCTGCCGTCTGGTGGCGGCGAGGGCCCGGCTGATGGACGCGCTGCCCATGGGCGGGGCCATGGTCGCCGTTGAGGCGAGTGAGGACGAGGCCGCCGCGCTGCTCACCGGGGGAGTGTCGATCGCCGCGGTCAACGGACCCCGTTCGGTGGTGCTCTCGGGCGACGAGGACCGGGTCCTGCGGACGGCGGAACGCCTCGCCGCCGAGGGACGCAGAACGGCGCGGCTCCCGGTGAGCCACGCCTTCCACTCGCCGCTCATGGACCCGATGCTGGACGAGTTCCGCGCGGTCGCACGGGAGCTGGCCTTCGCGGAGCCGTCGGTGCCGGTGGTGTCGAACGTGACCGGCACGCTCGCCACCCCGGACGAACTGCGCTCACCCGAGTACTGGGTACGGCATGTCCGCGAGACCGTCCGCTTCGCCGACGGCGTACGGACGCTGGCCGAGCGGGGCGTGGGTGCCTTCCTCGAACTGGGCCCGGACGGCGTGCTCTGTGCCCTGGCCCGTGAGTCCGTGCCGGACAGCGCGGTCGTGGTGCCCGTTCTGCGCAAGGACCGCTCCGAGGAACTGACCGCGGTCACCGCGCTCGCCCACCTGCACGCGCACGGCGCTCCGGCCGACTGGTCCGGGATCTTCGCGGGGACGGGCGCGCGCCGGGTGGAGCTGCCGACGTACGCCTTCCAGCGCGAGCGCTACTGGCCGTCGGCGCCGGTGGTCCCGGGCGACGCCTCCGGGCTGGGCCTGGTGGCGGCGGAACATCCGCTGCTGGGCGCGGCCACGACCGTGGCCGGCTCCGACGAGGTGGTGCTGACCGGACGGCTGTCCGCCCGGACCCACCCATGGCTGACGGACCGTCAGGACAAGGGCGGCGGCGCCACGCTGCCGGCCGCGGCCTTCGCCGAACTGGCCGTACGGGCCGCCGACGAGGCCGGCTGCGACACGGTCGAGACACTGACCGTCGCCGCCGGGCTCGCCGTGCCCGAGGAGGGCGCGGTACGGATCCAGGTACGGGTGGCCGCGGCCGACGGGACGGGCCGCCGCCCGCTGACCGTGCACGCGCGTGCCGAGGCCGCCGCCGCTCTGCCGTGGACCCTGCACGCGAGCGGTGTGCTGGCCGCCGGGCACCGGGCACCGGACCGGGAGTTCGGCGCCGGGCCGTGGCCGCCGGCGGGGGCCGTACCCGTGGACCTGTCCCGGTACCAGGATCCGGAGGACGGGGCGGAGCCCGGTGAGGCGGACGGCGCGACCGGCCCGCGGGCGGCCTGGCGCCGGGACGGCGAGGTCTTCGCCGAGGTCGCCCTCGCGCAGGAGGCCCCTGCCCACGGGACGTTCACGATGCACCCGGCGCTGCTGACGGCCGCGGTCCGGGCGGCGGGACTGCTGGGCACGGAGGGCGCCGAGGACACGGCCGCCTTCGGCGGGACCGTCCCGGTCGAGTGGCGGGGACTGACGCTGCACGCGGGCGCCGCCACGGCCCTGCGGGTACGGCTGACCGCGACCGGACAGGACACCGTGGAGCTGGCGGCGGTCGACGAGGAGGGCGCACCGGTGCTCTCGGTGCGCTCGCTGACCTTGCGTCCCGACGCCGGGCCGACGACCGTGACCGCGTCCGGCGAGGGGCGCCCCGGTCCGCTGTTCGGCCTCGACTGGGTGCCCGCGCAGGCCGTCCCGGCAACGACCGCCTCCCTCACCGGCCGCCGCTGGGCGCTCCTGGGGGACACCCCGGCCGCGGCGGACGACCTCTTCGTACGGGCAGGATCGCTGCGTGCGCTCCTCGACTCCCAGGAACCGCTGCCCGAGCTGGTACTGGCCCCGGCCATCAGCGATCTGACGGATCGTCATCATCCGCTGCCCGTCCGGATGCGGGCCGTCCTGGACGCCGTACTGGATCTGCTGCGCACCTGGTCGGCCGACCGGCGGACCGCCGGTTCACGGCTGGTGTTCCTCACCCGGGGCGCGGTCGCCACCGCCGCCGGGGAGGAGGTACGGGACCTCGCCGCGGCCCCCGTCTGGGGCCTGGTCCGCTCCGCCCAGTCGGAGCACCCGGGCGCCTTCCTGCTGCTCGACCTGGAGGACCACCGGGACATCGACACCATCGACACCGCGGCGCTCCGCTCCGTCCTGCCGGCGCTGCCCGCCCTGCTCGACACGGGAGAGACCCAGGCGGCCGTCCGGGGGAGCGAGCTCCGGGTGGCCCGGCTGTCACGGCTGCCCCAGGGCCCTGTCCCGTCGGCCGAGCACGGCATCCGGTCCTGGAACCGCGACGGCACGGTCCTGATCACCGGCGGCACCGGCGCCCTCGGCGGCGCGCTGGCCCGGCATCTGGTGGCCGCGCACGGCGTCGCACATCTGCTGCTCGTGAGCCGGCACGGCCCCGACGCACCCGGCGCCGGGGAACTCAGGGCCGAACTGGCCGCCCAGGGAGCCGAGGTGACCGTCGCCGCCTGCGATGTCGCCGACCGTACGGCGCTGGACGCGCTGCTGGCGGACGTACCGGCCGGACACCCGCTGACCGCCGTGGTCCACACCGCCGGAGTGCTCGGCGATGCCACCGTCGGGTCACTGACACCCGGGCTGATCGACCGGATACTGCGTCCGAAGGCGGACGCGGCCTGGCATCTGCACGAGGCGACCCGCGAGCTCGGACTGGCCGGATTCGTCCTCTACTCCTCGGTCGCCGGGCTCACCGGCGGCCCGGGACAGGGCAACTACGCCGCCGCCAACACCTTCCTGGACGCGCTGGCCCTGCACCGTACCGCCCTCGGGCTGCCCGCCGTGTCCCTGGCCTGGGGGCCATGGGCCCAGGACGGCGGCGGTATGACCGGTGCGCTGAGCGACTCCGACCTGGACCGGATGGCCCGCTCGGACCTGGCTCCGCTGCCGGTGGAAACGGGACTCGCGCTGTTCGACACCGCGATCGCCCGCGACGAGGCACTGCTCGTCCCGGTGCTGATCGCCGAGGGAGCGGGCGAGCGGGCGGCGCTCACCACGGCCGAGATCCCGGCGATTCTGCGCGGACTGCTCCGCAGGCGCCGCCGTACGGCCGCCGCCGCGCGCGGCGATGCCACCGGACTCGCCCGGCGGCTGGCGGAGCTGGGGGAGGAGGAACGGGACGCGCGGCTGGTCGAGCTGGTACGCGCCGAGACCGCCGCCGTCCTGGGACACACCGCGCCGGACGCGATCCCCGCCGACCGGGACTTCAGCGGGCTGGGCTTCGACTCCCTGATGGCGGTGGAACTGCGCACCCGGCTGACCGCGCGCACGGAGGTACGGCTCTCCTCCACCCTCGTGTTCGACCATCCGACACCGGCCGCCGTCGCCCGGCATCTCGCGGCGGAGCTGCTGGGCGGCACCGCGCCGGACGGGAGCCCCTCGCCGCTGGCCGCGCTCGACGGGCTGGAGGCGGCGCTCGCGGCGGGCGCGCTGGACGAGCTCACCAGGAACGGCGTCGCCGGACGGCTGCGGCAGTTGCTCGCGCGGTGGGACGGATCCGGCCAGGAGAACGGCGGACCCGTGCTCACCGAACGGATCGAGGCCGCCAGCGCCGACGAGGTGTTCGCCTTCATCGACAACGAACTGGGCCGCTCGACGGAGTCCTGAACGCCCCGCGGCCCGCCCCTCCGCCCGGGCCGCACTCCCTTCGCACGCGAAACATCCGAGGAAGGTTCACGGACCATGCCGGACGAAAAGAAACTCGTCGATTACCTGAAGTGGGTCACGGCGGATCTGCACCAGACCCGCAGGCGGCTCCAGGAGGCCGAATCGGGCCGCCACGAACCGGTGGCGATCGTCGGAATGGGATGCAGGTTCCCCGGCGGCGTCCGATCCCCGGAGGATCTGTGGGAACTGCTCGCCGCGGGCCGCAGCGCGATCTCCGGCTTTCCCGCCGACCGGGGCTGGGACCTGGAGACCCTCGCCGGTGACGGGGAGGGCCGCAGCGCCACCCAGGAGGGCGGCTTCCTGCACGAGGCGCCGGAGTTCGATCCGGGGTTCTTCGGGATCTCACCGCGTGAGGCGCTCGCCATGGATCCCCAGCAGCGGCTGCTGCTGGAGGTGTCGTGGGAGGCGTTCGAGCGTACGGGCATCGATCCGGCCTCGCTGCGCGGCAGCAGGACCGGTGTGTTCGTCGGCACCAACGCCCAGGACTACGCCCATCTCGTCCTGGCCTCGCGCGACGACATGGGCGGCTACGCGAGCAACGGTCTCGCGGCGAGCGTCCTGTCGGGCAGACTGTCCTTCGTCCTCGGACTCGAAGGGCCCGCCGTCACGCTCGACACCGCGTGCTCGTCGTCGCTGGTGACGCTCCACCTCGCCGCGCAGGCCGTACGGAACGGCGAGTGCTCGCTGGCGCTGGCCGGCGGAGTGACGGTGATGGCGACCTCGGCGAGCTTCGCCGGCTTCAGCGTCCAGGGCGGGCTCGCCGCCGACGGCCGGTGCAAGGCGTTCTCCGACGCGGCCGACGGCACCGCCTGGTCCGAGGGCGCCGGCGTGCTGGTGGTCGAGCGGCTCTCGGACGCCCGGCGCCATGGGCACCCGGTGCTCGCGGTGCTGCGCGGCAGCGCCGTCAACCAGGACGGCGCGTCCAACGGTCTGAGCGCGCCCAACGGCCCTTCGCAGCAGCGCGTCATCCGCCAGGCCCTGGCCGGCGCGGGACTCTCCCCGGCCGATGTGGACGCCGTCGAGGCGCACGGTACGGGCACCACCCTGGGCGATCCGATCGAGGCGGGTGCCCTGCTCGCCACCTACGGCCAGGACCGCGATCCGCGGCGCCCGCTCTGGCTCGGCGCGGTCAAGTCGAACATCGGGCACACCCAGGCCGCGGCCGGTGTCGCGGGCGTGATGAAGATGGTGCTGGCGCTCCGCAACGGTGTGCTGCCGCAGACCCTCCATGTGGACGCGCCCTCCTCGCACGTGGACTGGTCGGCGGGTGAGGTACGGCTGCTGACCAAGGCGGTGGAGTGGCCCGAGGGCGAACGGGTGCGTCGGGCCGGGGTGTCGTCGTTCGGGATCAGCGGCACCAACGCGCATGTGATCGTCGAGCAGGCACCACCGGCGGAGACCGGGGGTGCCACGCCGGACGGTCCCGGGCGGGCGCCCGACCTGGTGCCGGAGGCCGTGCCGTGGCCCGTCTCGGCCAGAAGCGCGCTCGCGCTCGACGCGCAGCTCGACCGGATCCGCGCCTTCGCCGCCGCCGCCGGCGCGCCCGGTCCGCTCGACATCGGCTACTCGCTCGCCACGACCCGCTCCGCCTTCGAACACCGCGCGGTCCTGCTCGCCCGCGGCGACGGCGGGCCGCCGGCCGAGGCGGCGCGCGGTGTGACCCGCAAGGGCCCGCTGGCCGTGCTGTTCTCCGGCCAGGGATCCCAGCGGCTCGGCATGGGACGCCGGCTGTACGCGCGCTTCCCGGTCTTCGCCGAGGCG
>NZ_MAUD01000298.1 GCF_001700515.1 Streptomyces lushanensis | reverse complement strand
CCCCGCCGCGTGGCCGGCGCGCCTCACATGTGCGGGAGAACGTTTCAGAGCACGGAGAGGTAGTCGGGCAGGACGACGGTGGGGTCGAGATCGTCGGCAGGTACCGGAGCGTCGTAGCCGCGCGCCAGAGGCACCACACCGGCCCAGTGCGGCAGCCCGACATCCTCGGGCTCGTCGATGGGACCGCCGGCGCGGACCTTGGCGGAGACCTCGTCGAGATCGAGGCGGATCACGGCGGTCGCGGCCAGTTCACGGTCGTTGGCCGGGCGTGAGTCGTACGAGCGGCCGGGCACCACATGCTCGACGATCGCGTCGAGGGCGACGCGCCGCTCCTCGGCGTCGGTCACCTGGCGGGCAATGCCATGGACCACCACGGAGCGGTAGTTGATCGAGTGGTGGAAGGCGGAGCGTGCCAGGACCAGACCGTCGACATGGGTCACCGTCAGACAGACCGCCAGCCCGGGGGCCTCCGTGCCGTCGGAGCCCGCTCCGGCCTGTTCGCCCGCTCCTCGCGGCCCGCCCGCCATGCGCAGCGGACGTGATCCGGTCGAGCCGTGGACGTACAGCCGCTCGCCCACCCGGCCGTAGAGCGTCGGAAGGACCACGGGTGCTCCCTCTCGGACAAAACCGAGATGGCAGATGTACGCCTCGTCCAGGATGGCGTGCACCAGGTCACGGTCGTACACCGCCCGCTCCTTGGAGCGGGTGGGAACGGTCCGTGCGGTGGGGCGGTAGACGGGGCTGGCGCTCGGCGGCGCGGTCTCCGGCATTGCGTCCTCCATTGCACTAGTGCATAGTATTTTTTGTGCTAGGAGAGTATCGGATTACCGGTCGGGGCGCGGCGGAGATCTCCGCCAGCGTGGAGCGCGCGGTCGGTGCGGGTGAGCTGGCTCCTGGCCAGATGCTGCCTCCGATGCGGGAGCTGGCCGTGCGGCTCGAGGTCAACCCGAACACCGTCGCGGCGGCCTACCGCACCCTGCGCGAGCGCGGCGTGATCGAGACGGCCGGGCGCCGGGGCAGCCGGGTGCGACCGCGCCCCGCCGGTACGACCCGGGGCTCGATCCGCGTCGACGCGCCTCCCGGTGTACGGGACGTGTCGGAGGGCAATCCGGATCCGGCCCTGCTGCCCGCGCTGGACGGCGCTCTCGCCGCCGCCGCGCGCCACCACGCGCGCGAGCCGGGGATGTACGGACAGCCGCCCATTGACGCGGAGCTGGCGCGGCTGGCCCGCGCGGATCTCGACGCCGACGGAGTGCCCGCCGGGCCCGTCGCCGTCACCTCCGGTTCGCTGGACGCGATCGAACGGGTGCTGGTCGCCCGGCTGCGGCCGGGTGACGCGGTCGCCGTCGAGGATCCGGGCTGGGGCGGTCTGCTGGATCTCGTCCCCGCGCTCGGACTGCGGCCCGTACCGGTGGGACTTGACGACGACGGGCCGCTCCCCGCCGATCTGGAGCGGGCGCTGCGGGCCGGTGTGCGCGCGGTCGTCGTCACCGACCGCGCGCAGAACCCCACGGGCGCCGTGGTGGGCGCGGCCCGCGCGGAGGAACTGCGCGCCCTGCTCGCGACGCGTCCCGAGGTGCTGCTCATCGAGGACGACCACGGCCATCGCATCGTGGACGTACCGCTGCACCCGCTCGCCGGTGCCACGGACCGCTGGGTGCTCGTACGGTCCACCGCGAAGGCGTACGGACCCGATCTGCGGCTCGCGGTGCTGACCGGTGACGCGGAGAGCGTGGACCGGGTGCTGGGCCGTCAGCGGCTCGGTCCCGGCTGGGTGAGCCGGCTGCTCCAGCGGACCGTCGTCCAGCTCTGGACCTCGGGGGCCGTGGACGCGCGGGTGGTGGCGCGGTCGTACGGGCGGCGCCGTGACGCGCTGATCGCGGCCCTGGCGGAGCGGGGCGTCGAGGCCCACGGCCGCAGCGGGATGAATGTCTGGGTGCCGGTGGCCGACGAGACGGGTGCGGTGGCGCGGCTGCTGCACGCGGGCTGGGCGGTCGCGCCCGGGGCGCGCTTCCGGATGGCCACGCCACCGGGCGTACGGCTGACCGTGTCGTCCCTGACGGACGAGGACATCGGTCCGGTCGCGGGCGCGGTGGCGTCGGCGGCGGGACCCGCGCCCGCGCGCAGCTACGGCTGACCGCCCGCGGACCTCGGCCGGCCGGCCGCGAACCTCCACCGGCGGGCCGCGGACTTCGGCGGGCCGTCCGCCGGCCTTCTGGCCCGGCTCTGGGTGAGCGCGGCCCCGGCGAGGATGATCAGGGCGCCGATGGGTGTGTTCCAGGTCAGCTCCTCACCGAGGAGCGTGACACCGGCCGCGGTGGCGATGACCGGGATGAAGTACGTGACCATCGTGCCGGTCGTCGGGCCGACCTCGGCGACCACTCCGTACTGGAGCAGGATCGCCAGTCCGGTGCCCAGCGCGCCGAGTACGAACACGCAGAACAGCGGGAGCAGCGGGAACGAGGTCGGCAGGGTGGTGAACAGCGGTGTGATCAGGGCCAGTTGCACTGTGGCGACCAGGAGCTGCGCGCCGGTCAGGGAGAGATGGGAACTGCTGCTGCCCGCCAGGGTGCGGCGTACGTAGATCCAGCCGACCGGATAGCTCAGCGAGGCGAGCAGGGCCATCGCCGTACCCGTGAAGTCGAGGCCGGAGAAGCCCTGCCAGGCGCCGAGCACGGTCAGCACACCGAGGAAACCGATGCCGAGCCCCGCGACGCGGCGGCGGGTGGGCCGGTCCTCGGAGAGGGCGACCAGGGAGAGCGCCATGCCCCACAGCGGCGAGGTGGCGTTGCAGATGCCCGCGAGTGTCGAGGGAATCGTCAGCTCGGCGTAGGCGAACAGCGAGAACGGCAGGGCGTTGAGGAGAAAGGCCGCGACGGTGAGATGGGCCCAGGTGCGCCGGCCCCGGGGCAGCCGTTCGCGCTTGACGGCCATCGCGACGGCCAGCACCGCCGTACCGAAGAGCAGCCGGCCGAAGGTGACCTGGAACGGCGCGAAGCCATGGGTGCCGACCTTGATCAGCAGAAAGCTGAAGCCCCAGATGACCGCGAGTGCCGCGAACCGGACCCGCCAGTCGAGGGCGAGGCGGCCACGGGAAGGCGTTCGGCCCGGCGCCACCCCCACCACCACCGCGCCGGGCCGAACGCCT
>NZ_MAUD01000297.1 GCF_001700515.1 Streptomyces lushanensis | reverse complement strand
CGGCGCGGTCCCCGCGCCGGGCCCACCGGGTCCGGGTCCCTCCGACACCGGATACCGGCCGCCGGGTCGGCGGAGCCGCCCGAGGGCCAGGTCGGGCGGAACCGTCCGGCGGCCGGGGGCCTGTCCGGCCGGTCGGCGGGCCGGACGCCCCTGCCGGACGCCCTCGGACGGCGCCGACAACGCGACGGGGTCCGCTTGCCGGCGCAGCGGCTGACGGCGCCGCGCGGCGCCGTGTGCGCGCGGAGACCGGCCGGGCGGGAGCCGGGCGGTCGGCCCGCTCGGGTTCCGGCTGTCGGTCGGTTGACGGTCGGCCGCGCGCCCCGGCACGGTCCGCGCCGCCCGCCCGACGGCCAGGTCCGCCGCGCGCCTGGGTCGGCGGCCGGCCCCGCACGGTCAGGCCGACGGCCGGTTCGGCCGGCCCGGGGGGGCGCTACGGTGCTCAGCTTCGGCCGGTCGGCCGACGGACCGTGACCCCGGCCCCCGGCTCCGGCCCACGGCCCAGGCCCAGGCCCACGGCTCCCGTCGGTGAGGCGTCAGGCTCGGATCAGGGTCAGGGCCTCGTCGCGGATCTTGGTCATCGTCACCTCGTCACGCGCCTCCACGTTCAGGCGCAGCAGTGGTTCCGTGTTGGAGGGGCGGAGGTTGAACCACCACTCCGTACCCGTCACCGTCAGCCCGTCGAGTTCGTCGAAGGTCACGCCCTCGCGGCCCGCGAAGGCCTCGCGCACCGCCTCCGTGCGGGCCCCCTGGTCGGCGACCGTCGAGTTGATCTCGCCGGATCCGACGTAGCGGTCGTACGAGGAGACCAGGTCGGACAGAGGGCCGTCCTGGCCGCCGAGGGCCGCCAGGACGTGGAGCGCGGCGAGCATGCCCGTGTCCGCGTTCCAGAAGTCTCGGAAGTAGTAGTGCGCGGAGTGCTCGCCGCCGAAGATCGCGCCCGTCTCGGCCATCCGCTGCTTGATGAAGGAGTGGCCGACCCTGGTGCGTACGGGAACACCGCCCTGTTCCCTGACGACCTCCGGGACCGACCACGACGTGATCAGGTTGTGGATCACCGTGCCGCCCGGATGCCTGGCCAGCTCGCGCGCCGCCACCAGCGCCGTGATCGCCGACGGGGAGACGCCTTCGCCGCGCTCGTCCACGACGAAGCACCGGTCCGCGTCGCCGTCGAAGGCCAGGCCCAGATCCGCGTCCTCGGCCAGGACCCGGGCCTGGAGGTCCACGATGTTCTTCGGGTCCAGCGGGTTGGCCTCGTGGTTCGGGAACGTACCGTCCAGCTCGAAGTACATCGGCACCACGTCGAGCGGCAGGCCCTCGAAGACCGTGGGGACCGTGTGTCCGCCCATGCCGTTGCCCGCGTCCACGACGACCTTCAGCGGGCGGATCGCGGAGAGGTCGACCAGGGACAGCAGATGCGCGGCGTAGTCGGTCAGCGTGTCCCGCCGCACGGTGGTGCCCGGCAAGGCCGCCGGGGGCGGGGCGCCCGCTTCGAGCCAGCCCTCGACGAGCGTACGGATCTCCGCCAGGCCCGTGTCCTGGCCCACCGGCGCCGCGCCCGCCCGGCACATCTTGATGCCGTTGTAGCGGGCCGGGTTGTGCGACGCCGTGAACATCGCGCCCGGCAGATCCAGCTTCCCCGACGCGTAGTAGAGCTGGTCGGTGGAGCACAGTCCGATGACGGTGGCGTCCGCCCCGCGCGAGACGGCCCCCCGCGCGAAGCTCGCCGCCAGTCCGGGCGAGGAGGGCCGCATGTCATGGCCGACGACGATCGCGCCGGCGCCGGTGACCTGGACGAAGGCCGCGCCGAAAAGCTCCGCGAGCCGGTCGTCCAGTTGCTCCGGGTACACCCCGCGCACGTCGTACGCCTTCACGAGCTGCGACAAATCGGCCACTGCGACCCCTCCAGATGTTGCTGCGACTGCGCTCACGACAAACTACCCGTACCGGACCCCTCGCACCGATGGCCCTCGTACCGATGGATCGGGAGGGGGACGCCCGCACAGCGGCGAACGCCCCTCGGCAGCCCGTACCGGCGCCCCTGAGACCCAGCCTGGGCCACCGACCACCAGCCCTCAGCCTCCGACCACCGAGTCCTCAGCCGTCGGCCGTCAGCCTTCGGCCGTCACGGAAGCATCCATCCCAGCACCGCCGTGCTCTGCCCCACGACGATCAGACACATCACCAGCAGAAGTCCCAGACTCCACGGCAGCACCTTGCGCAGCAGGTCCCCCTCCTTCCCCGCCAGTCCCACCGCCGCGCACGCGATCGTCAGGTTCTGCGGCGAGACCATCTTCCCCAGCACTCCCCCGGAGCTGTTCGCCGCGGCCAGCAGTTCCGGCGACAGGCCCGACTCGTTCGCCGCCGTCACCTGGAGGGCGCCGAAGAGCGCGTTGGCCGAGGTGTCCGAGCCCGAGACGGCGACGCCGAACCAGCCCAGGATCGGCGAGAGGAACGCCAGTCCCGCGCCCGCCGCCGCGACGAAGTGGCCGATGGTGGCCGCCTGCCCGGAAAGGTTCATGACGTACGCGAGGGCCAGCACCGAGGTGACGGTGAGGATCGCGTACCGCAGCTCATACACGGTGCCCGCCCACTCGCGCGCCGCGTCACCCGCCCGTACGCCGAGTACGGCGGCGGTGAACAGTCCCGCGAGCAGGACGAGGGTGCCGCCCGTGGCGACGAGCGGCAGCGAGAAGACATTGGCGCCGACCGGCTCGCCCGCCGAGTCGGCGACATCGAGGAAGGGCCAGTCGAAGACCTGGGTCGCCTTCGCCAGCAGGTCCTTCACCGGCGGGATCTGGGCGACCGAGAAGATCACCACGATCAGACCGTACGGCGCGTAGGCGCGCAGCACCTCGGGGCGCGGGTCCTCCTGGTCCAGGTCCTCGCTCCGTACGCCGGTGAGCACCGCCACCCGTACCGGCTCGGCCGCCGGCCTGCGCGCCGAGGGGACCGCCACCAGGGCCGCCGCTCCCGCCAGCGCCGCACCGATGTCGGCGAGCTGGGCGGAGACGTAGTTCGAGGCGGCGAACTGGGCCACCGCGAAGGCCACTCCACAGGCCAGCGCGGGCACCCAGGTCTCGCGCAGCCCTCGCAGCCCGTCGACGAGCCCTATCAGCACCAGTGGTACGACGAGTGCGAGCAGCGGTGTCTGCCTGCCGACGACCGAGGCGACCGTGTCCAGCGGCAGCCCGGTGACCTGGGCGAGTGTCACCACGGGCGTGCCCATCGCGCCGAAGGCCACGGGCGCGGTGTTGGCGACGAGCGAGACGACGGCGGCCTTGACCGGATCGAAGCCGAGCGCGACCAGCATCACCGAACAGATGGCGACCGGCGCCCCGAAACCGGCGAGCGCTTCGAGCAGAGCGCCGAAGCAGAAGGCGATGACGAGCGCCTGGATGCGGGGATCGTCGGAGAGCCGTCCGAAGGAGCGGCGCAGGATGTCGAAATGGTGGGTGCGGACCGTCAGCCGGTACACCCAGAGCGCGTTGACGACGATCCACATGATCGGGAACAGCCCGAAGAGGACGCCCGCCGCGCCGGCCGAGAGGGTCTGGCCGAGCGGCATGCCGAAGGTGAGCCAGCCGACCACGACGGCGACGGCGAGACCGGTCAGTCCCGCGAGATGCGCTTTCATCCGGATGACCCCGAGCAGCACCAGGACGGTGGCCAGGGGCAGTGCGGCGACGAGTGCGGAGAGTGCGAGCGAGTCGGCGACAGGTTCGAGTTGCTGTACGAACACGACAGTCCTCCGGATTCCGCGATACGGAAACTGATCTCTCACGAGCACGAGTGGGGGAATGGTCGTGTCCGCGACAAGTGGAGGTCAATGGTCCGCGCGGGATCCATGCCGAAATCAGGCCCGGCCGGGGGTACGAGCGAACATCCTGGCTCGATCTCGGGCCCGGTCGCGGATTCGGGCGCCGCACCGGCGACGTGAGCGGAGGACCGACGGCTCGGGCGCCGCACCCGATGTCCCGGGCGGAGGACCGGCGCCTCGGGCGAAGGGCCGATGGCCGGACGGAGGACCGATGGCCGGACGAAAGGCCGATGCCTCGGGCGAGAGGCCGACGACCGGGCGAGGGCCGGTGGCCGGCGAGGGAGATGGCTCAGGAGTCCGGGGAGCGCAGTACCCGCAGATGGCCCCGGCGCCCGACCTCCATCGGATCGCCACCGCGCGACCCCTTGCCGCCGCCCTCGGCCGCGCGCTCCTGCGGGCGGGCCGCTTCCCGTACGGCGTTGGCGAGCGCTTCCAGATCGTCGCCGCTCGGGCGCGCGGGAGCCGAACCGTCCGTCAGCCGGACGACCTCCCAGCCGCGCGGGGCGGTCAGCCGCTCGCTGTGTTCCGCACACAGGTCGTAGCAGTGAGGCTCGGCGTAGGTGGCGAGCGGGCCGAGGACCGCGGTCGAGTCGGCATAGACGTACGTCAGTGTCGCGACAGCAGGGCGGCCGCACGCGGTGCGCGAACAGCGACGTACAGGGCTCACGACGTTGGACGGTACCGCACTCTTGAGCGGGCCGCGACGACTCTCCACCAGGTCACTCCACCGTGTCGCACCGTGGCTTCGGCCACAAGTTGGCTGGAAGCAACTGCCCTGACCTGCATGGAAAGACGCGTGACGGGACAGCGACAGCCCGTCACACAGTCACTACTTGGGGCAAAACCTGTCAAGAGAGTCGAGATCGGTGATCGCGGAGCCTACTTGAATCGAGCCCAATCTTGGCCTGAATGCTCAATATGCGACATGCGGTACGAGGGTGGCGACGGCGCGTTCGGCGGAAGCCCGGGAGGGCTACCCTGCGTCAGTGATGGAGAGTCCTGTACCGCCCCGCCCGACCGAGCCACGGCCGCGCCGGCGCGACCGCCACGGCCGCGGAATGCGCGGGCCCGTCGCACCGCCCCAGGTGCCGCTCGCCACCAGCCGCTCGGAGTCGTTCCGCGATCTCGTGCGGGACTCCGTGGACCGTCTCGAACGGCGCTGGCCCCAGCTGGCCGAGGTCGAGTTCCTGGTCATGGACGTGCCCACCACACAGGACGAGACCGTGCCGCTCGGCAGCTCGGTCCCGGCGGGCAAGGAGCATCCCGCGCGCATCCTGGTCTACCGGCGGCCGGTGGAGATCCGTACCAAGAACCGGGACGAACGGGCCCTGCTGGTGCACGAGGTCGTGGTCGAGCAGGTCGCGGAACTGCTGGGCCTGGCGCCCGAGTCCGTCGATCCGCGCTACGGACAGGACTGATCCGCCGCCGGGCCCGGCACGGCGGAGCCGCTCGGCCGGCGCGGCGGAGCCCCCGCCCGCCGGCCGCCGTCCTCAGTGCTCAGTCCCCGAGGATCGACAGGTCCTCCCTGGCCTTCGGTACGGACACCATCCCCCGGTCGTCCGGGAGCGTCTGCACCGTGAACATCGGGACGCCGTCGTCGGGCAGTTCGAGCGTGCGCGCCGCGTAGACCGGACCGCCCCCCGCCTCCGGCTCGACCGTGACCGCGTACGAGCCCTTCAGTCCGTCCGGCGCGGCCGGGGCGAAGGCCATGGTCGTACCGGCCTTGACCGTGTACGTCTTCACAACCTGCTCGCCGCCGCCCGTCCCGGCCGAGGACGTGACCTTGACCTTCGCCGCCGCGCCCGGCGCGGTCAGCGAGAGCGTGGAGCCCTTGGCGCGGTTGTCGGCCACGGTCGCCCGCGAGGCGATCGGCGCGGTCGCCGGGATGAACGCGATCTCCTGGTCGGCGCCCTTGCCGCGGACCACGCGCAGCGCCGCGACCACCGGGGTCGCGCGGCTGCTCTGGACCGGGCTGAGCACCAGCGAACCCGCCTGGCCCTTGGTGACGTCCGCGAGGTCGACGGACGCGGTCATCCTGGACTTGACGTGCAGTGTCTCGTTGCCCGCTGGCGTGATCGTGCCGTCGGCGCCCGCGAGCTGCACCTTGAGATCGGCGTCGTCCTCGCCGGGCGCGAACGCCACCAGCCGGACATCGGTCGCGTCCGCCGGGATACCGGGCAGGACCAGACGGCCCGCCGGGTCGCCCGAGGCGGCCAGCCAGTCGCTGCCCGCCTTCTCGTCGGCGACGCGCACCACGGCACCGACCCGGCCGGTACGGGTGGTGACATGCACGGTCGCGTCGGGAGCGGTCTCACCGGTCAGCGTGGAGAGCAGCACCGGCACGCTCGACCTGCCCGGAACCGGAATGCCCTCCCCCACCTCCGACTTGAGGACACCGTCCTTGCCGTACACCTCGATGTCGGCGACGGCCGCCGAGTCGTCCGGATTGGTGAGATGGACGTAGTCCTGGCGCGTCGCCTCGGTGCTCGCCCCCGGGAACCAGAAGTCGGTGTCCGGTCCGAAGCAGGTCATACCGAGCAGCCCGCGCGCTCCGCCGACGCCGACGGTGGTGGTCTGCTGGGTGGTCCAGCCGGGAGCGAGGCGGCCGTCGGCGCTGCCGACGAGGGCGGGCGCCTCGGCGCCGCTCGCCTCGGCGGAGACGGGCTTGCCGGGCTCCTTCAGGGCGAGGAACGCCTTGTTCCGCACGGAGTCCGTCTTCTTTCCTTCGCTCTTGGCGTCCTCGCCGCCCGCGTTGTCCTTGTCCTTGGCCTTCTGCGCTTCCTTGGTGGCGTCCTTCGTGTTCCCGGCCGCGTCGGACAGGGTGACGACGGACTCACTCAGCTCGGCCGATCCGGACGTGCCGGCGCCGGACGTGCCGACGGGGGTGAAGGAGGTGTACGTCGTCTCCGCGATGTCCGACACGCTCGGTGCCGGGCAGAGCTGGCTAGTGCGCTCCACCGGCAGCCGCGCGGGAGCCTGGGCCACCGCCGCGCCCGTGGAGTCCGGCGCGGTCAGCGTGGCGAAGCCGGTGACGGCGGCGAGGGCGGTGGCGACCGCGATGAGGGAGAGAGTCGTACGGTTCACTGGTTGCTGCTCCCGTCGGGGCGCGGACGCCGGTCGTTCTCATGGCCGTCGGTGTAGGGCCCGCCGTCGGCGTAGGGCCGCTGTCCGTAGCCGTACGGGTCGTACTGGGACGGGTCGTACTGCCGCGGCACCTGTCCCTGGGCCTGGCCGGGCACCTGGCCGTCCTGGTACTGGCCCTCCTGGTACGCGCCCTGGTCGTACGAGCCGTCCGCCGGATATCCGCCCTGGTCGTACGCACCGGCCGGGTACTGGCCGTCCTGGTACTGGTCCGCCGGGTACTGCTGATACGGCTGCTGGTGGTACTGCCCTTCAACGTACTGGCCCTCGCCACCGTACCGGCCGTTCGCGTAGGGATCCTCGGCGTAGTCCGCGCCCTCGTACATCCGGGCGCCGGCACCCGCGTGGGGATCGGCGGTGGCGTCGGCGGTGCCGTCCCAGTCGTACGTCTGCTGCTGAGGCACCGCGCCGTACTGCGGCTGCCGCTCCTGCGGAGCCGCGGCCCGCGGCTGCGTCCCGGCCTCCTCGTTCCCGACCGGCTCCCCGGACTCCGCCTCCGCCTCGGCCGCCGCCCGCAGCCTCCTGGCCCGGCGTCCCTCGCCCTCCACCGGCTGGGCCGGGACCTCGGCATCCTCCTCGGGCAGGTCGTCGTCGATCTCCCGGCGGCGTCCCGGCAGTGCGAGCACCAGCAGGACGACGGCGAGCGCGGCCTGCGCCCAGATCCACGCCGTGTGCGTGATCGGGTCCTCGTAGGTGAGATCCAGCCGGCCGCCCTCGGCGGGCAGTTCGAATCCCTGGGCCCAGCCGTCGACGGTCTTCTTGGTGAGTACCTTGCCGTCGAGCGTGGCCTGCCAGCCCTCGGCGGCCCGGTCCGCGATCCGCAGTACCCGTCCCGCCGCGCCCGCCGGGATCTCCGTGTGCGCCTCGACCGGTGCGGCGGCGACGGCGAGCGGCTCGCCCGCGCCCTTCCCGTCCACGATGACGGCCCGTGAGATCTGCCGGTCCACCCGCCACAGCGCGCTGCCGTCGAGCTGGCTCAGCCGGGTCAGCCCGGGAGTGGCGTCGAGGACCCGGCTCATCTGGCGCGGAGCGCCGTCCCGTACCAGCACATAGCGGATCGCGAACCCGCTGAGCTGGTCGGTCTGGTCGGCGCCGGAGCCCGCGACCAGATTCGCGACGACCTTGTCCAGCCGTGGGTCGCTGCCGCCCGACTCGGTCAGCTCGGCGTCACCGAGCCGTCCGCCCGAGCCGCGGACCAGGGAGTACAAGACCTCCGCCGGTGTCGTACCGCCGAGCACCAGGGTGCGCGGCTGGTCGCGGGTGATGCTCTCCTCCGCGACGAACGCCGGGACCTGCACCGGATCGCGGCGCTCCAGCGGGCCCGAGGCGCCGCCGATCATCCAGCCGAACGCGGCCAGCACCGGTGCGAGGCCCGCGGCGGCGGCGATGAGTACGGCGACGGGCTGGCGCCAGCCGAAGTTCTCCGCGGCGACCCGCTCCCGGGCACCGTCGGCGCCGAGCACGGCCGCCGCGATCAGCGCGATGCCGTAGACCAGGGTGGCCGGGCCCGCCCAGCCGGAGCTGTTGGAGAGCACCGCGAAGACCAGCGCGAGGAGCGCCACGGCCCAGGCGGTACGGATGGCGAACTGCCGCTCGCCGCGGAGCAGGGCCGCCAGCGCGGCCAGCACCACACCGATCAGCAGGACACCGCCCACGGCCTTGGGTCCGCCGGGGCTCATTCCGAGCAGATCGAACGCGGAGGCCGACCCCGTACCGAACTCCAGGCCCGCCTCCCGGAAGAACGCGGAGGGCGAGGTCACCACCGACAGCGACCAGGGCGCGAGGAGCAGAACGGGCGTACCGAGCCCGGCCAGGACCCGCGCCCCGTACGCGGCGATGTCGTCGCGGCGCAGCACCAGGACAGCGAGGCCGAGCACCAGGGCCAGCGGCCAGACGACGGGGGTGAACGCCATCGCGAAGGTCAGCAGGAAAGCGTAGGCCCAGGTGGCGCGCCAGCTTCCGCGCGCGCCCTCGGCGTACGCTCCGGCGCGCATGCCGTACGCGGCGACGGCTGCGCGGGCGATCAGCGGCAGCAGGACGGCGAGGACGGCCGTGCCGAGCCGTCCGGTGGCCAGCGCGCCGGTGGCGGCGGGCAGGAAGGCGTACGCGACGCTCGCCCAGGCGCGCAGCAGGCGGGACTCGACGAGCGGTCGTGAGGCGAAGTAGGCGGTCACTCCGGCGAGCGGCACGGAGCAGACGAGCAGGAGCGTCAGCGCGAAGCCGGTGGAGCCGAGGAAGAGCGCGGACAGCGCGGCGAGCACGGCGAGGTAGGGCGGTGCGGTCTCGGTGTTGCCCGTACCGACCGGATGCCAGCCGTCCGCGTACCGGGACCAGAGATCGGAGACGTCGCCGGGCGCGGGCAGCAGCGCGCCGCCCGCCAGCGCGCCGCCGCCGAGCAGTCCGCGGCAGGCGACGAGCGAGACGACGAGCAGCAGCGCGAAGAGCACCGGCCCGGGCTTGTGCACGAGCTTCTTGAGCCGGGAGAACTGTTCGATCTCCAGGAAGTCCGCGTCGTCGCCGCCGGGGCCGGATTCGACGGCGCCGTGCCGTGAGCCGCCCGCCTCGGCCTCGTTGCCGGAGCCGAGGCTCGCGGCGATCTGCTCGACGGTGGCCCGGACGGTCGCGCCGGGCGGCGGGAAGAGCGGGCGCAGCTCCGCCGCCTCCACGACGCCCTTGCCGCGATGGCGCCGGCCGCCGATGATCCGTCCCGGCCGCAGCAGGGTGCCGAAGAGGCCCATGACCTCGTCGACGGCCTGGCCGGGCGCCTTGCCCACCAGATAGGCGAGCGTGCGCAGCAGGGTGCCGACGACAAGACGCAGCAGTACGTACGGGAGAACGGCCGTCCGCGCGTTGACGAGCATGGTGTAGACGGCGCCGGCCTTGTCGACGCGGTGCGGATTGACGACGGAGCGGCCCGCGCAGTCGACCGTACGGCGCTCCCGGGCTGCGGCCTCCGCGTGCCGCAGGACGGCGTCGGGCGCGACGAGCACCCGGTGGCCCGCGGCGTGCGCGCGCCAGCACAGGTCGACATCGTCACGCATGAGCGGCAGCCGCCGGTCGAAGCCGCCGAGCTCCTCCCACACGTCGCGGCGGATGAGCATGCCGGCGCTGGAGACGGAGAGGACGGTGCGGACCTGGTCGTGCTGGCCCTGATCCTGTTCGCGCCGGTCGAGCCCGGTCCAGCGGCGCCCGCTGTTGGCGATGGAGACGCCGACTTCGAGGAGCTGCTTGCGGTCGTACCAGCCGCGCAGCTTGGGGCCGATGACGGCGGCGTACTCGTCGGAGTCGGCGACACGCAGCAGCTCGGCGAGGGCGTCGGGCTCGGGCGCGCAGTCGTCGTGGAGGAGCCACAGCCACTGCACCGGTTCGCCGTGCGGCAGCTCCGGCATGTCGTACGTGTCGTCGCGCCAGCTCCGGGTGACCGGGTCCCAGCCGCTCGGCCGCTTCAGATAGGGCAGATCGTCGGGCGTGAGCACGCCGGCGGTGCCGACCGCCTCGTCGACGGCCGTACCGAATCCGGAGCGGCGCGCGAGATGCAGGACCCGGTCGGCACCGAGCGCCTCGGTGAGCAGCCGGGCGGAGTCGTCGGCGCTGCCGGTGTCGGCTGCCATGACGTTCTGTACGGGCCGTTCCTGGCCCAGCAGCCCGGCGAGGGCGTCGGGCAGCCAGCGCGCACCGTCGTGTGAGACGAGCACTGCGGTCACGACGTGCCGCGGGAACTCGGGGGCGGTGGCGGGAACGAACGCGGCGGTGGTGGGGGACATTGAGGTAACGGGCCCTCCGGCCGTGGGATCGCCCCGAAGGGGCGCTGGAGCGTCTCGGACGGGGCCCCACACTAACGGCTGACAACAGGACGGTCCGCCGCCCGCGGAGGAAGGCGCAGACCGCGGACCGTTCGATCGGTACGAGGTTGTGACGATGGAGCGCGACGGCGGCCGGGCCGGGGAACGGGAAACAAGGCGATCGAACCACCCTGTCGAATGAATGGACGAGCCCGATCGGGCTCGATCGCCGACCGGCAAGTCACCCGGCGAAAAGCGATCAGATCGCGGCCTTCTTCAGTCGCCGTCGCTCGCGCTCCGACAAGCCGCCCCAGATACCGAATCTCTCGTCATTGGCGAGGGCATACTCGAGGCATTCCGAACGGACCTCACAGGCGAGGCAGACCTTCTTGGCCTCACGGGTGGAACCGCCCTTCTCGGGGAAGAAGGACTCGGGGTCGGTCTGGGCGCACAAGGCGCGCTCCTGCCAGCCGAGTTCCTCGTCCGCGTCCTCGACCAGCAGTTGCTGGAACAGCTCGGTCATGTGCGCCCCTCGTCTGTCTTCGCGTCCCCGTGATCTGGCCGCTGTCGATTTCGGCCGAACGACACGAGTGAAATTACAAGTGTGTGCTCTGGGCCGGTCAAGCCGAGATCTGCTATTGGGCCCGGTATTCACTCTGCGGAACCAAGGCTATGCGGAAAGTGTTCAAATCACCAAAAACCTGACACATGCCACTGGCCTACCCGCAACCACCCTTCCCGCCACACATAACGCCTCATCAAGAGACACGTCGCCTCCCACGGGGAGAGACGCCGCGCACTCAGGACTTGGTGCCGATCCGACCACGGAAGCGATCCGGATCACAGTCTGATCACAAGGGCGCGACGATGTTTACGAGCACGGTCGCTGCCCGATGTCTCCGCAGGTGGAGGTGGACAAACCTCCTCGTCGCCGGAGTAACCGGATGAGGTGAAACATTACCGCCAAATCGGCCATCGAGTTGACAGTGGCTACCGGATTCGCCACCTTTGGTCACATGCCAGTGAGCCCCGCGCACCCCGCGACCCACGTCCGTGGATTCCGCAGCGCTGTTCAGGTTCGCTGTCACTGTTGTCCTTCGAGCTGTTGACCCGGTCTGTTGACCTGAGATGTTGACCGAAGTCGTCGCGGTGGCCTCACGCCGCCTCGGCTGACGCTCGCCCCGGGCTCCGGGCGACCGCTCCGATCATTCCGATCACGTCCGATCACGTTTGTCTCTTCCCTCCGCGTTCGCGGTGTCCGTCGTGCACACCCCGCGACACCCCGCACGTCCCTATCTCCGAGGAACCACCGCACCCATGAACAGCGACAGCGATCTCCAGATCGCCGGTGACCTTCTTGAGGTCCAGCACCTCCTCCAGCCGGCCCGCCGGCACCCGGTCACCGTGGCCGAGTTCGCCGGTCTCGCCCGTACGCTCGCCGCCGACCGGGCGCGGTGGGCGCCGCACGTCCAGTACGACGCCACGAGCCGCTGGTACCACCGGCTGCGCACGGGTCCCGGCTACGAGGTGTGGCTGCTCTCCTGGGTGCCGGGCCAGGGCACCGGCCGGCACGACCACGGCCGGTCCTCGGGCTTACTGACCGTTCTCGACGGTGAACTGACGGAGCGTTCGAACAGCGGGAGCCGCACCTTGGTCCCGGGCACGCAGCGGGTCTTCGCACCCGGCTATGTCCATGAAGTGGTCAATGAAGCGATCGAACCCGCCGTGAGTCTGCACATCTACTATCCGGGTCTGACCGAAATGCCGATGCACGCGGCGCAGTGCGCACCGGCGGCGGAGGATGTCGTACGCGCCTGATCCGGACCTGGGTGCCGGCCGCCCGTACCGGCCCGTACTGGCCCGTACCGGCGCCTCATGGAGAACCCCACGGCTGACACACTGTCTTCATGCGCATTGTGGTTCTGGCCGGCGGTATCGGCGGCGCCCGTTTCCTGCGTGGCCTCAAGCGGGCCGCGCCCGACGCGGACGTCACAGTGATCGGCAACACCGGTGACGACATCCATCTGTTCGGGCTGAAGGTCTGCCCCGATCTCGACACGGTGATGTACACCCTCGGCGGTGGCATCAATGAGGAGCAGGGCTGGGGGCGTACGGACGAGACATTCCAGGTCAAGGCGGAACTGGCGGCGTACGGAGTCGGGCCCGAGTGGTTCGGCCTCGGCGACCGCGACTTCGCCACCCATATCGTCCGTACGCAGATGCTCGGCGCGGGCTATCCGCTGAGCGCGGTCACCGAGGCGCTCTGCGCCCGCTGGAAGCCGGGCGTACGGCTGCTGCCGATGTCGGACGACCGTATCGAGACGCATGTGGCCGTCGACCTGGACGGCGAGCGCAAGGCCGTGCACTTCCAGGAGTACTGGGTGCGGATGCGGGCGTCCGTGCCGGCCCAGGCGGTCGTGCCGGTCGGCGCCGACCAGGCCAAGCCGGCGCCCGGCGTGCTGGAGGCCGTCGCCGCCGCCGACGTCATCCTCTTCCCGCCGTCCAACCCGGTGGTCAGCATCGGCACGATCCTGGCCGTCCCCGGTATCCGCGAGGCCATCGCCGAGGCGGGCGTACCGGTCGTGGGCCTCTCGCCCATCGTGGGGAACGCGCCCGTACGCGGGATGGCCGACAAGGTGCTCGCCGCCATCGGCGTCGAGGCGACGGCCGCGGCGGTCGCGCTGCACTACGGCTCGGGGCTGCTCGACGGCTGGCTCGTCGACACGGTGGACGCGGGCGCGGTGGCCGACATCGAGGGCGCGGGCATCCGCAGCCGGGCGGTGCCGCTGCTGATGACGGACGTGGACGCGGCGGCGGCGATGGCGCGCGAGGCGCTGACGATGGCCGAGGAGGTACGGGCATGACGGCACCGCTGACTCCGGCGCCGGGCTCGTCCTCGGCACGGTCCCCGGGCCCCACCCCGGACCCGGCGCGTGTCCCGTCCGCGGCGCCGGTCCCGTCGTACCGCGTCCGCGCGGTGGCCGGGCTGCCGGAGATCCGTCCCGGGGACGATCTCGCGAAACTGATCGCGGCCACCGAACCGGCGCCCGCCGACGGCGACATCCTGCTGGTCACCTCGAAGATCGTCTCCAAGGCCGAGGGCAGGATCGTCGAGGCGGCCGACCGCGAGGCGGCCATCGACGCGGAGACCGTACGGGTCGTCGCCCGGCGCGGGACGCTCCGTATCGTCGAGAACCGGCGCGGTCTGGTGATGGCGGCGGCCGGCGTGGACGCCTCCAACACCGCGCCCGGGACGGTGCTGCTGCTGCCGGAGGACCCCGACGCCTCGGCGCGGGCGATCCGGGACGGGCTGCGGGACGCGCTCGGCGTGGACATCGGTGTGATCGTCACGGACACCTTCGGGCGGCCGTGGCGCACCGGCCTCACCGATGTCGCCATCGGCGCCGCGGGAGTACGGGTCCTGGACGATCTGCGGGGCGGGACGGACGCGCACGGCAATCCGCTCCACGCGACGGTCGTCGCCGTGGCCGACGAACTGGCCGCCGCCGGTGACCTGGTGAAGGGCAAGGCCGAGGGCCTGCCGGTGGCGGTGGTGAGCGGTCTGGCGCATCTCGTCGCCGGCGCGGGCGGAGCCGGGGCCGGCGCGGACCCGGACCCGTCCCCGGACGGCGCCGGGGCGGGCGCGCGGGCGTTGGTGCGGGGCGCGGCGGACGACATGTTCCGGCTCGGTACGTCCGAGGCGGTGCGGGAAGCGGTCACCCAGCGCCGTACGGTCCGCGACTTCACCGACGAGCCGGTCGACCCGGGCGCGGTCCGCCGCGCGGTCGCGGCGGCGCTCACCGCGCCCGCTCCGCATCACACGACACCCTGGCGCTTCGTCCTGCTGGAGTCACCGGAGTCGCGGCTGCGCCTCCTCGACGCGATGCGCGACGCCTGGATCGCGGACCTGCGCGCCGACGGCAGGACGGAGGAGTCGATCGCCAAGCGCGTGCGCCGCGGCGAGGTCCTGCGCGGGGCGCCCTATCTGGTGGTGCCCTGTCTGGTGATGGACGGCTCCCACACCTACGGCGATCCCCGCCGCGACACCGCGGAACGCGAGATGTTCACGGTCGCCGTCGGCGCGGCCGTGCAGAACCTCCTGGTGGCCCTGGCGGGCGAACGTCTCGGCTCGGCCTGGGTCTCGTCCACGATGTTCTGCCGCGAGGTCGTCCGCGAGGTGCTCGGCCTGCCGCAGGCGTGGGACCCGATGGGCGCGGTGGCGGTCGGCCACGCGGCCACCGCTCCGCGACCCCGCCCGGCGCGGGAGGCGGAGGCGTTCATCGAGGTGCGGTGAGAGTTGCTCCCTCGGCGGGGAACTCGACCCTCGGCGGCGCGTCCGCCTCACAGGCGCGCGATGTTCCCGACCGGCATACGGGGGGCCCGGCGGGAGGGGGTGTGGCCGGAGAGCAGGATCAGACGGGTGGCGCGGTGGCGTTGGCCCGCGTAGGGCGCGAGCAGTTCCAGCATCCTGGCGTCGTCGGCGTCCCGGTCTCCGGCGAGGGCGTGACCGATGATGCCCGGGAGATGGAGATCGCCGACGGTGACGGCGTCGGGCGCGCCGTTGGAGCGCTGGACGGTCTCCGCGGCGGTCCAGGGACCGATGCCCGGGATCAGGCACAGCCGGGCGGCGGCCTGTTCCGGCTCCATGGCCGCGGCCTCCTCCATCCGGCGGGCGGCACGGACGGCGCGCAGGATCGTGGTGGAGCGCTTGGCGTCGACGCCGGCCTTGTGCCATTCCCAGGAGGGAATCAGCGCCCAGGTCCGCGCGTCGGGCACGACGTACAGCCGCTCGCCCGACGGGAGCGCCGGGCCGGGCGCGGGCTCTCCGTACGCCCGTACGAGCCTGCGCCAGGCGCGGTACGCCTCGACGGTGGTGACCTTCTGCTCCAGGATCGACGGGATCAGCGACTCCATCACCAGTCCGGTCCGGCACAGCCGCAGTCCGGGACGGCGGCTGTGCCGGACCGGACT
>NZ_MAUD01000296.1 GCF_001700515.1 Streptomyces lushanensis | reverse complement strand
CGGCCCACGACGCCTTCACCACGGCTCTGAATCTGCTGCTCACCCCGGGCGAAGAGGTCCCTTACCCGACCCACAACCTGCTGATCGGCCGCCATCGCGTCCGCCGGCTGCTGGGCCTGGACCACGACGACTGGGACGCCCTCGCCGACCGCGTCCACCCTTCGACGGTCTCCCTGGACGAGCTGCACGACCCCAAACGCCTGTGGTCCCTGGGCTCCGACAACCCCGCCGAACTCCAGGCCGAGATCACCCGCCTCCGCGCCGAACTGGGCTCCTACCGCACGGCCCTGTCCCGCCCGTTCCCCGTGGCGGTCCTCCACTGGCCGAAGCCGGAACTGGCCGAGCTCCTCACCGCGTACCCCGCCCTGGCCGCCGAATACCCCTCCCACGAGGCCCATCTCTCCCAACTGGAAGCCTCCCTCCGCGACCTGGCCGCCACCGGCACCCCCAACCTCGGCATCGTCACCGCCACGATCCCCTCCTACGAAGCCTTCGCGGCCTCCGAACAGTCCTCCCCCTCCAACACCGCCCTGCTCCCCCAGTACGCCACCACCCTCGCCGC
>NZ_MAUD01000295.1:19830-20059 GCF_001700515.1 Streptomyces lushanensis | reverse complement strand
CGCTGGTGCCGCAGACGGTCACCGTCGTCACCGAATTCCCGCGGATGGTCGAGGCGACGGCGGGCACCGTGCTTCTCCTGGTGATCGGCTTCGTCTCGGCGGGCGCGGTGCGGCGCAGGATGCGGTACGAGACCTGGTACTACCTCCATCTGCTCACCTATGTCGCGGTCTATCTGTCCTTCTGGCACCAGCTCGCCACCGGAGCCGAGTTCGTCGGCGACCCGGCCGC
>NZ_MAUD01000295.1:0-19812 GCF_001700515.1 Streptomyces lushanensis | reverse complement strand
GGGTCGTGTACGAGGCGCCGGGCGTCGTCTCCGTACTGATCACCGGACGGCGTCTGCACCGGCTGGGCGCCCAGCCCGGCCAGTTCTTCCGCTGGCGGTTCCTCACCGACGGGCTGCGCTGGAGCTCCAATCCGTACTCGCTGTCGGCCCCGCCCCGGCCGGATCTGCTGCGGATCACGGTGAAGGCGAACGGCGAGCACAGCGAGGCCCTGGCCCGGCTGGAGCCGGGCACCCGGGTCTGGGCCGAGGGCCCGTACGGCGCGCTGACGGCGGCCCGGCGCAGCCAGGAGAAGGTGCTGATGATCGCGGGTGGTGCCGGGATCACCCCGATGCGGGCCCTGTTCGAGACGCTGCCCGGCGGCCCGGGCGATCTGACCCTGCTCTACCGGGCGAGCAAGACCGAGGATCTGGCGCTCTGGGCCGAGTTGCGGGCGATCGCGTCGGCGCGCGGCGCGCGGCTGCTGTACGCCGTGAACGGGCCCGACGGCGTCCGGCCCGAGATCACTCCGCGGCGGCTGCGGGAGCTGCTTCCCGACATCGACGACCACGACGTCTTCCTGTGCGGACCGGACGGGCTGGCCCGTCAGTCGTACGAGGCGTTGCGCGAGGCGGGCGTGCCGACCCGTCGTATCCATCACGAGTCCTTCGAAATGTGAGGCGAGGCAGCCGGTGAAGAGGAAACATCCGCTCCGGCGGATCATGATCGGTGTCGCCGCGACCGCGTCGGGCGTGGTGCTGCTGCTCGCGCTGAAGCAGCCGGGCGGCTCGTCGGTGGCGGACGCGACGGCCGCGACGGGGGCCGGAGCCGGCGTGTCCGCCTCGGCGGGAGCGGCGGGAGCGGCGGGAGCGGCCGGGGCCTCGGACTCGGGCGCGGGCGCGCCTCCGGCGGGCGCGGGCGCGTCGTCGGGCGGGGCGACGGGCGCGGGAACACCGCCGGAGACGGGCGCCGACAGCGACACCGGTTCGGATGCCGACACGGGTGCCGATACAGATGCCGGTACGGGTGCCGATGACGGTGCCGGTACGGGTGCCGGCGGCGGCGCGGGCGCGCGGACCGTGCTCGGGAACGCCGTGGACACCCAGTACGGTCCGGTCCAGGTGCGGATCACCCTCAGCGGCGGCAGGATCACCGAGGCCGAGGCGGTCCAGGTCCCCGCCGGCGGCATTTCCGCCAACGCCGTCCCCCGGCTCAACCAGGCCGCCGTCACCGCGCAGAACGCCGGGATCGACGCGGTGTCCGGCGCCAGTTACACCAGCCAGGGATACCGGGACTCGCTTCAGAGCGCCCTCGACAAGGCGGGTGTCTGATGGCGCAGGAGGGCGGACGGCTGCGTCATGTCGAGGAGGCGATGGGCACGGTCTTCTCGTTCGACATCCGCGGTGTACGGGACGAGGACGCCGTCCGTGCCGGGCTGCGGGCGGCCGTGGCCTCACTGCACCGCGTCGACGAGATCTTCTCGCCGTTCCGCGCGGACAGCCAGATCACCCGGCTGGGCCGCGGTGAGCTGACGCTGTCCGCGTGCGCGAGCGAGGTCCGCGAGGTGCTGGAGCTGTGCGCGGAGGCGGAGCGCGAGAGCGAGGGCTGGTTCACCACCCGGTACGCGGGCGGGCTCGATCCGACCGGACTGGTGAAGGGCTGGGCGGTGGAGCGTGCGGCACGGATGCTCGTCCCGGCCGGAGCCTCCGCCGTATGTCTCAACGGCGGCGGCGACATCCAGCTGATCGGCGGGCCCTGGCGGGTGGGCATCACCGACCCGCTGCACCCGGGCCGGCTGGCCGCGGTGATCGAGAGCGAGGGCGGCCTGGGCGTGGCCACCTCGGGCCCGGCCGAGCGCGGCTGCCATGTGCTCGATCCCCGTACGGGCCGGCCACCGGTCCATGGACCCGCCTCGCTGACCGTGATCTGTCCGGGCGGACTGACCGTGGCCGACAGCCGGGCGACGGCCGCGTACGCCATGGGCCGGCGGGCCCGGAAGTGGCTGGAGGAGCTGCCGGACACCGAGGGCTTCGGTGTCACGGCCGACGGCCGGCAGTGGATGACCAGCGGCTTCGGCCGTTACACCGACTCCGTCGCCGAGGTGAACGCCTGACCGGAACGGCACAGGGGCACGAGCCCGGCGGAGGCCGGACAGCCGGAGGGCGTGCCCCGGCCCTCAGCGGTCGTTCTGGGCCAGTTTCAGCAGATGGTCCGCCAGGGCCTGGCCTCCGGCCGGATCGCGGCTGATCAGCATCAGCGTGTCGTCGCCCGCGATGGTGCCGAGGATGTCGCTCAACTCGGCCTGATCGATGGCCGAGGCGAGGAACTGGGCCGCGCCCGGAGGGGTGCGCAGGACGACGAGATTGGCCGAGGCCTCGGCGGAGATGAGGAGTTCACCGGCGAGCCGGCGCATCCGCTCCTCCTTCGCCGACTCTCCGAGCGGGGCGTGCGGAGTGCGGAAGCCGCCCTCGCTGGGGACCGCGTAGATCAGTTCGCCACCGGTGTTGCGGATCTTCACCGCGCCCAGTTCGTCCAGGTCGCGGGAGAGCGTCGCCTGAGTGACGCTCAGCCCGTCGTCCCCGAGCAGTTTCGCCAACTGGCTCTGCGAGCGCACCGGCTGCCGGTTGAGGATGTCAACGATCCGGCGGTGGCGGGCGGTTCTGGTCTGCGGCACGGACGGCCCGCCGTGCTCGGTCCCCTGGGCCTCGGTCATCGTCGTCTCATTCCCCGGATCGTCCGTCCCCGTGAGCGTTGTCGAGGATGCCGGGCAGCGCCCGCAGCAGCGAGTCCACCTCGGCGTCGCCGATGATCAGTGGTGGCATCAGCCGTACGACGTCGGGAGCGGGCACGTTCACCAGGAATCCGGCATCCTGAGCCGCCTGCTGCGTCTGCGGCGCGAGCGGCTCGGTGAGCACGATACCCAGGAGCAGTCCGGAGCCGCGGACATGGGAGACCAGCGGATGGCCGAGCGCCTCGATCCCGTCGCGCAGCTTCTCGCCCAGCCGCTTCACCTGGTCGAGCAGACCGTCCGCCGCGAGCGTGTCCAGTACGGCCAGTCCGGCGGCGCAGGCGACCGGATTGCCGCCGAACGTCGTGCCGTGGTGGCCCGGCTCGAGCAGCTCGGCCGTCGCTCCGAAGGCGATCGTCGCGCCGAGCGGCAGACCGCCGCCGAGTCCCTTGGCGAGGGTGACGACATCGGGTTCGACGCCCTGGTGCGCCTGGTACTCGAACCAGTGGCCCGTCCGCCCCACGCCCGTCTGCACCTCGTCCAGGACGAGCAGCGTGCCGGTGGCCCGGGTGATCTCGCGGGCCGCCTCCAGATAGCCCTTGGGCGGGACGACCACCCCGTTCTCGCCCTGGATCGGCTCGATGATGACGAACGCCGTCTCCTCGGTCACCGCGGCGCGGAGCGCGTCGGCGTCCCCGTACGGGACATGGGTCACCTCGCCGGGCAGGGGCAGGAAGGGCCGCTGCTTGGGGGGCTGACCGGTGAGGGCGAGCGCGCCCATGGTGCGGCCGTGGAAGCCGCCGTCGGTGGCGACCATGTGCGGGCGGCCCGTCAGCCGGCCGATCTTGAAGGCGGCTTCGTTCGCCTCGGCGCCGGAGTTGCAGAAGAACACCCGGCCCGGGCGGCCGAAGAGCTGGACCAGCCGCTCGGCGAGGGCGACGGGCTGCTCGGCGACGAAGAGGTTGGAGACATGGCCGAGGGAGGCGATCTGCCGGGAGACGGCCTCGACGACGGCGGGATGCCCGTGGCCCAGCGCGTTGACCGCGATACCGCCCACGAAGTCGGTGTACTCGGCGCCGTCCGCGTCCCAGACCGTGGCTCCCTCGCCTCGTACGAGAGACAGCCTCGGCGTGCCGTAGTTGTCCGCCATGACGTTCCGCCAGCGCTGCGAGAGCTCCTGGTTGCCGGTCATTTCGCTTCCCCTTCGCTCGCGTTGACTCCGTCGGGCACGTCGGCTCCGTCGGGCACGACCGGCGCGTCGGGCACGACCATCGTGCCGATGCCCGAGTCGGTGAAGATCTCCAGCAGGATCGAGTGCGGGACACGTCCGTCGAGCACCCGGGCGGTCCTGACACCGTTGCGCACGGCGTGCAGACAGCCCTCCATCTTCGGCACCATGCCGCTGGAGAGCTCGGGCAGCAGCTTCTCCAGCTCGGTGGCGGTGAGCCGGCTGATCACGTCGTCGCTGTTGGGCCAGTCCTCGTACAGCCCTTCGACATCGGTGAGGACCATCAGTGTCTCGGCGCCCAGTGCGGCGGCGAGCGCGGCGGCGGCGGTGTCGGCGTTGACGTTGTAGACATGTCCGTCGTCGGCGCTGCGCGCGATGGAGGAGATGACCGGGATCCGGCCGTCGCCGAGCAGGGCCTCGATGGCACCGGTGTCGATCGCGGTGATCTCGCCGACCCGGCCGATGTCGACCAGCTCTCCGTCGATCCGCGGCCGGTGGCGGGTCGCGGACATGGTGTGCGCGTCCTCGCCGGTCATACCGACGGCGAGCGGGCCGTGCTGGTTGAGCAGTCCCACCAGCTCGCGCTGGACCTGTCCGGCCAGCACCATCCGTACGACGTCCATCGCCTCCGGTGTGGTGACGCGCAGACCGGCCTTGAACTCACTGACCAGGCCGTGCCGGTCGAGCTGGGCGTTGATCTGGGGGCCCCCGCCGTGCACCACGACGGGCTTGAGACCGGCCTGCCGCAGAAAGGCGACGTCCTGGGCGAAGGCGGCCTTGAGATCCTCGTCGACCATGGCGTTGCCGCCGAACTTGATGACGACGGTCCTGCCGTTGTGCCGCGTGAGCCAGGGCAGCGCCTCGATGAGGATCTGCGCCTTGGGCAGCGCGGTGTGTTTACGGGCGGGGGCGGTCATGAGCTGTACGCGCTGTTCTCGTGGACGTACTCGGCGGTGAGGTCGTTGGTCCAGATGACCGCGGAGTCCGTGCCGGCCGCGAGGTCGGCGGTGATCCGTACCTCGCGGTAGCGCATGTCGACCAGATCGCGGTTCTGGCCGACGGCGCCGTGGCGGCAGACCCACACACCGTTGATGGCGACATTGAGCTCGTCGGGCTCGAAGGCGGCGCCGGTGGTGCCGATGGCGGAGAGCACCCGGCCCCAGTTGGGGTCCTCGCCGTGGAGGGCGCACTTGAGGAGGTTGTTACGGGCGATGGAGCGGCCCACCTCGACGGCGTCGTCCTCGGTCGCCGCGTTGATCACCTCGATCCGGATGTCCTTGGAGGCGCCCTCGGCGTCACCGATCAGCTGACGGGCCAGATCGGCGCAGACCGTGCGGACGGCCTCGGCGAACTCCTCGTACGCGGGCGTCACGGCGGACGCGCCGGAGGCGAGCAGCAGCACGGTGTCGTTGGTGGACATGCAGCCGTCGGAGTCGACGCGGTCGAAGGTGGTGCGGGTGGCCGCGCGCAGCGCGGTGTCCAGGGCGGGCGCCTCGACGTCGGCGTCGGTGGTGAGGACGACGAGCATGGTGGCGAGGCCCGGTGCGAGCATGCCCGCGCCCTTGGCCATGCCGCCCACGGTCCAGCCGTCGCCGCCCACGACGGCGGTCTTGTGGACGGTGTCGGTGGTCTTGATGGCGATGGCGGCCTTCTCGCCGCCGTGCTCGGACAGCTCGGCGGCGGCCTTCTCGATGCCGGGCAGCAGCTTGTCCATGGGGAGCGGCAGACCGATGAGACCGGTGGAGGCGACGGCGATCTCGCCGGCGCCGTGTTCACCTCTCCCGGGCGCGCCGATGCCGCTGTTGAGCACCTCGGCGACCTTCTCCGCGGTGGCGTGGGTGTCCTGGAAGCCCTGCGGGCCCGTACAGGCGTTGGCGCCGCCGGAGTTGAGGACGACGGCCACGACCTCGCCGCCCTTGAGGACCTGCTCGGACCACAGGACGGGCGCGGCCTTGACGCGGTTGGAGGTGAAGACACCGGCGGCGGCGCGGCGCGGACCGTTGTTGACCACGAGGGCCAGGTCCGGGTTGCCGTTCTCCTTGATTCCGGCGGCGATGCCCGCTGCCGTGAATCCCTGCGCTGCGGTGACGCTCAAGGTGCCACTCCGATCGTGGAGAGTCCGGTGACCTCGGGGAGTCCGAGGGCGATGTTCATGCTCTGCACCGCGCCACCCGCGGTGCCCTTGGTCAGGTTGTCGATGGCGCTGATCGCGATGATGCGGCCCGCGGCCCCGTCGTGGGCGACCTGGATCTGTACGGCGTTGGAACCGTGGACGGACGCCGTGGCGGGCCACTGTCCCTCGGGCAGCAGATGGACGAAGGGCTCGTCGGCGAACGCCTTCTCGTAGGCGCTCCGTACGTCCTGGGGCGTCGTGCCCGGCCTCGCCCTGACGGAGCAGGTGGCGAGGATGCCGCGGGACATGGGGGCGAGGGTGGGTGTGAAGGAGACGGTGACCGGCTCTCCCGCGGCCTCGCTGAGGTTCTGGATCATCTCCGGGGTGTGCCGGTGGCCGCCGCCGACGCCGTACGGGCTCATGGAGCCCATCACCTCGGAGCCGAGGAGATGCGGCTTGGGCGTCCGGCCCGCGCCGGAGGTGCCGGAGGCGGCGGTGATCACGGCCTCGGGCTCGGCCAGGCCCGCCGTGTACGCCGGGAAGAGCGCCAGCGAGACGGCGGTGGGATAGCAGCCGGGCACCGCGACACGCCTGGACCCCTCCAGCGCGGCGCGGGCGCCCGGCAGTTCGGGAAGCCCGTAGGGCCAGGTCCCGGCATGGGCGGAACCGTAGAACCGCTCCCAGTCGGCGGCGTCCTTCAGCCGGAAGTCGGCGCCCATGTCGATGACGAGCACCTCGTCCCCGAGCTGCTCGGCGACGGCGGCGGACTGCCCGTGCGGCAGCGCGAGGAACACCACATCGTGCCCGGCGAGCACCTCGGCCCCGGTCGCCTCCAGCACCCGCTCCCCGAGCGGCACCAGATGCGGCTGAAGCCCCCCGAGCCGCTGCCCCGCGTTGGAATTCCCGGTGAGGGCCCCGATCTCCACCCCGGGATGACCGAGCAGCAGCCGCAGCAACTCCCCGCCGGCGTACCCACTCGCACCTGCCACTGCCACGCGTACAGTCATGGAAAGTCCTCCTCCGCGATGGCATGACTATACGTTCCCCCGCAGCCTTATGCAATGACTCCCACCCCCGGGCGGGGCAGTCGTCTTGTGACTGAGCGCTTCAGGTGGCGGGTGAGCGCTTGAGTTGGCGGGGTTGTGCGTCGGAGCTGGCGGACAGGATAGCGATGGTCGCCCCGAGCTGGGCCTTTCGCCTGTCGGAGGCTCGGTACAGGTGTCGCCGATTACCTCGGTTACGGTGTCCGGCCATGACCATCACGCAGCCCGACCCCGCGCCGTACGGGATTGAGTCCATACGGATCGTCGCCGCGCACGAGGGCGGCTTCGCACAGGTCGCCCACCTCTCCTGGGCGCAACCACCGAAGAGTCGTGAGGACGACGCCAGCCTCTACATCCGGCCCTTCGTCGGCGACGGCTGGACCGCGTACGGATCAGTCGACTACGGCGTGGCCCCAAACAGCACCACGGAGGTGCAGGCCGACCGGCACCGGAACGCGAAGTTCGACGAGTTGAAGATGTCCCTGCACGGCAGCGGGCAGACTCACGTTTACGTCGGCCCACACCACCGCGAGTACCGGCTGCCTCCCGTGACGGGCCGTGAACTCCATGACCCGGCGGGCGGGCACATTGCCACGATCACCTCCTTTGACCTGACCGGGCTGCCGCTTCTCGCTCGCCCGCTGAGCGCGACCCCGCCGGACATCGATTTTGTCGTCCCTGGCCCGAGGGAAGGCACTGCCCACCTCAAGGTGGTCTTGTACGTCGGCACTGACGAGAGCGCTATGCGCGAGCGATACCCGTTCCTGGTAAACGCTCCTCTGATCAGGTTCAATCGGCCCAGCCTGCCCACCCCTGTGTTTTTCGGTATGCATTGCCCCCACGTTCCTGGGCCGAGAAAGAACACCCCTGGCGTCAACGTTGTGGGCGGCTGGGGTCCGGGCGCCAAGCAGGATCAACCGATCCCTGTCATTTCGATCTGGACGAGCCCCGATGAGGGCACAACCTGACCGATCCCTGGTGGGTGCTCTACAGCCCTCTGGCCGGGATCGGTTCCCCGTCGACGACCGATGGCTTCGGATTCCGCCACAGAGATCACAGGTCGCGCGAATGGGCGATGAAGCTGGGCGCTTCAGGGGGCGGGTGAGCGGGTAAGCGGCCGAGTTGGCGGGGCCGAGTGTGCCAATTGGCGGGGAGCGTGTCGGCATCGATTTTCTCTGCCAGGTTGTCGGCGTACTCGCCGAGGAGTCGCCGGAGGGTCGCGTAGTGCGGGCCGGGGTCTGATCGGCCGGCGAGCTGGTGCCAGGTGGTGGGGCGGCGTGCGGCCCAGGCCCGCCGGATGTGCTGAGGCTGGTCATGTTCGAGGGGGCGGGGAGCAAAGAGGTGTTCGCCGCCGGTGACACGGGTCCAGATGAAGATGGATGCGCCTGGCGCTTACGGTCGTCGAGGACGGGCTGTTTGCCGATGGTCCGGGGGAGCTGGGCGGTCACTTCCCGCCAGTCATTTTGAGGAAGGACCCAGTTGCACAGGGAGTCCCGCCGCCGTTGGTAGTCGGGCAGCCGGTAGCGATGCTCGCCTACGTGCAGGCCGAGTTCGGTCATGGCGATGCGGAAGTCGGTGGGGGCGTCCCTGGCACCGATCCAGAAGCGCTCGTCGTCGATGCCGACGGGGATTTTGTCAATGGGGATGCCCAGGAGGAGGGCTGCCTCGTGGGTGTCGCAGTGGGCGGCCCGGCGAACGAGTTGGATGGCCGCATAACGGCGGACGAGCCGTTGATCGAGGGGGATGCCGGCGGGCCGGATGAAGCGGTCGTGCCAGTCCTGTTCCAGGAACGCCGGAATGTGGTGGGGTGCGAACCCTGGGCCGCGAGGGACGAACCGGTCAACAGTGGCCGGAGTGGCGTTAACCAGCGGCTTCAGGATCTCGCGCAGCTGCTGCGAGCAGGTGCCTTGGTGTCGGGCGAAGAAGCGGAACCAGGACATGCGGCTGTCGTGGGTGTCGAAGGAGACCTCGAACAGACTCATGATCCGCTGCTCGGAGTTCGTGGCGAACAGCAGAGAGTCGGCAACCCGATCAGTGCCCCGCAGACCGCGGCGTCTGCTGGTGCCGTGTTCATCAGGCTCACCCAGTTGTGCCTGTCGGCGGAAGAGTTCTTGCCCGCCCAGAAGTACGCGTTCACGGAGTCCAGGAGGTCGGACTCCAGCAAGTAGCGGGAGCGGGGCCATGAGGCGGCGATGAAGCCCATGACCATCCGCAGGTCGGTCAGGCTCTCGGTAGTGGAAGCTCCGGGCAGAGCGGGGTCGAGTGCGCCCAGGAGGTCGCGCTGGAGAGCGAGGAGTTTCCGGCTGGGCCGCATCGGTGTCCCGGTGAGGTCGAGCCGGGTTCCGCAGGCCTTTCCCTGCGGTCCGCGTCCCGAGTCGGGGGCGGGGAAGCGGCATTGGGTGGGGTGCAGGCGGCGGGCGCCGGGCCGGATCAGCAGACGGCCCGCCTGCGGGCCGTCTGTCGGGGCGGCGGCAGGTGGGGCACTGGTGTTCCAGGAAGCACTCGTGCTCAAGGCAGGCGAAGACAACCGCGAGGTGCCATTCCTTCTTCCAGGGGCCGCCGTGGGCCTGCTGGATGACCGATCCGTCTCCGGCCAGGCATTGCGGGCAGTAACGGGGAGCGCCGGTGAAGAGCCAGTGGTCGGGGCGCCGGTATCCGGCGCCGCGGGGTGGTCCGAGACTGAGAGCCAGGGGTGGGTAGTGCTCGCGCAGGCCGGAAAGCGTGAGTGCGGCGGCTTCTTCGTGGCTGAGCCGGGTCGCGGCGGCGAATCCGGCGAGGGTGTCCGGGGCTGGGTTGATCAAGAGCCGGTGGCTGAGGCTGACCAGACCCTGGCCGTCCGTCGGCAGCAGGCCGGTGCGCCGGGCCACGTCAGAGGGTGCAAGGTCGAGCCTGTGGGCGAGCCGTAGCACGTAGCCGGGCAGGGACTTCCCCGGCAGCGGGTCAAGGCTCCGGGGCAGGGGACGCATCCTCAGCTCCCGGTCCCTGCGGCCGGGCCCTGGTCGTCAAGGACGGTGTTCCTCGGTTGGGTCCGGCTGCTGCTCTTGGTCGACGCCTTCAGTCCGGAGATGTCGGGGATCTACCCGGCGCCCAGGTCACGGCCGTCGGTGGAACCTAGGTGGACGGGGATGCCGTCCAGGAGAGACTCGGCCAGGTATTCGGCGCCGGAGCCGATGGCTTCCTGGCAGCCGTCCTCGACCAGCCTCTCAAGGAGGCCGACCACCCCGGCGGTGCGCTCGTAGAGGTACTCGGGCATGGTGCCAGAAGTGAGCATGCCCGGCTCGGCTTTGAGCAGGCGAAGGTGGCCCTCGACGCCGGCGAGGTGATCGGTCCAGGCCATAATCTGGGCGTCGGTGTCGTAGCGGAAGCGGTCGAGTTCGACCACGTCGAAGCGTCGCTCGGTCTGCGTGGCCTCCTCCCCGTGTACCAGCTTGTGCCGGGAGGGCGGGAAGGCGACCTGGCCGGTGCGCGGATCGGAGCGGCCTTCGCGCAGCAGGCCAACGCCGTGGATGTTGACTCCGACCAGGACCAGGGTGACGTTCATGCTCATGAACGCCCGGATCAGATCGAGGGTGTCCTGGTCATCTGCGCGGTGCATGCGGAGCCTGGTGATGTCGTCCAGCAGCAGGGCTTTCGTTCCATGTTCGCGCAAGGACAGTGCGACCTGACGGATCAGATCGGGCAGGTCCATGCGCTGATTCACCTCGGCGCCGTAGAAGTGAAGGATGGCCTTGCAGAGGCTCTTGGGCTTCGCGGTCACCGGTGTCTGCACGTAGGCGACGGGAACGTGGAGGTCTCGGGCGCCGGGGAGCGCCTGGGGGTTGAGGTAGCGGTGCAGGGCCAGCCAGTCCTCCTCAAACGTGGCCAGGCACTCGCAGGCCGTCTCGGTCTTCCCCTGATAGCCGCCGCCGGTGATGATCAGGCCGGACAAGGTGGTCGGCTTCTGCTTGACCGCGTTGCTCTGGACGCGGCCCCGCAGCCGTTTGGTGACGGCCAGGCTCATCGGGGTCTGTAACAGCGGCAGGTTGGCGTGGGTGACCGCGCGGTGCAAATCGTGCAGCGCCTTGTCTTTAGGGCTCAGGTGCCTCCACCCAGCGAGCGTCAGCTGCGGCGCGGGCACGAAGGTGGTCCGGACGGCCACCCAGTTCTGCCAGCGCGCGACGGTGTCCCGCACCGGAGGCGGCCCGAAACGAAGAAGCTCCGGTGGCCCCGTCGTATTCATGCCGGCTTCGGGCCCGGCTCGTCCGGCTGGTCGTACTGGTCGCCGGGCAACAGGAAGAAGCAGCGTTCCCGCAGCGCCTCGCCCAGCAAGGGCGGCGGGGTCGGCGGCCTGGAGGCCAGCGCCGCCTGACGGCGCCGCTGCCGGTCGGCGGTGACGGCCCTGCGGATGGAGACGGTCAGCTCGGACGGCCGGGCCGGGTCGGGAAGAACGGTGACCTTGGCGGGTGGCCGGTCGTCTGTGGCTGACCGTGCCCTGGTCAGTTCACGGGCCCGCTCGGCCTTCTGCGCTGCCGTCATCTGGGTCGGCCACTGGTTCACCGGGGTCCGCGTGGCCAGTAGCTTCAGCAGCACCGGCAGTAGTTCCCGGTCATCGAGCGGCCTCAGACCGGCGCAGGCGGCCTGGGCGAGGAGCTCACCCACCCGTGCATTTGAGAAGGCCAGAACATCGCCTCCAGGCGGCAGGCCGTTCCAGTCCAGGGCGTGCCAGCAGCCCCGCCGAGCGGGATCTTCGAAGAAGACCTGACGGCAGTCGCGCGGATCGCGGTGGACCGCCCACTTGCCCGCGTGCCGTCCACTGCGTCCGGAGTGCCTGCCGCGACAAGGATCAAGCACCGGGTCGGTGCCGCCGTACCAAAGTCCACCAATCTTCACCCCGCGCCGAGCGTCGATCTTCACGAAGTGGGCGGGCAGCAGCTCGTAGTACAACTCCGGTTCCGGGATCTCCAGACTGATCCCGTCGCGGGCCGCGGCAGCGGCGAACAACGTGTTCGGGCTGTGCCGCCCACCCGGGTCCCACGCCGGCGGACACTGGTCCAGCCTGCGGTTTTGCCACACGGAGACGATCCAGGTCGCCAGCAAGTGCTCCATCTGCGACAGCGTCCAGACCGCATCGCCCTCCGGGTCGGCGCCTCGGTCGGCGACGTCGACACCGCGGTAGCCGAGCAGCGGCTCCAGCAGCAGCGACTGGATTCCTGCGAACGCACGCTCGCAGGCAGCCTTGTCCGTGGGACGCATCGCGCGGGCCGGCAGCAGATCAATCCCCAGCCGGCGGGCGACAGAAACGACGTGATGGTTCTTGTAGACACTCCCGTGATCGGCCGTCACCGTCTCCGGCGCGAAGAACGGCAGCCCCGCCACCGAGTGCCCGGCGAACTCCGCAACCAAGGCAGCCGGAACCCCGGGGTAGGACCATTCCATCTCCTCACCCCAGTCCGGGCGCATCGGCAGCGGCAGCAGCACATCCCGCAGCAGCATCGCCACCTCCACCGACGACTCCGACACCGGCGTGAGCCGGAAAGCGACCAGCGAATGCGAGTAGGCATCGAGAGCCAGCGTGAGATGGACAGTGATGGGGGCGCCGAACACGTCGTCGAGAACCTTCACCGGCAGCGGCGTGGTGTCCAGCGCGACCACCTGCCCCGGCCGGGTGACCACGACCTTCGCCTTGCCCGTCTCCACCGCCGCGGCCGAGCGGACATAGCGTTGGCGAGCGCCCTGCGACCGAACCACTCCTTCCAGATCTTCGCGAGCGTCGTGTAATGCGGCATCTTCTCCTCCGCCGCCGGGCCGAACTTCTCGCGCACATACTGGTGGATCAGCCGCTCCTTGGTCTTCATGCTCACCACCCTGGAGCGGTGCTCGCACTCGGCGTGGACGACCCGGATCGCTTCGGCGACCTGATCGGTGACCGTCCGCCGGCCCCGCAGCGGCGGTGTCCACCGTCCGTCCGCCAACCCCATCAGGCCGCGCTCGGCGTACTGTGCGGCCATCCGCTCCAGTGTGCGCTGGCTGATCCACTCCAGCCCCAACTGCTTGGCCTCCCGCCGGTCCAACGCCTTCAGCTCGGCCGCCTTCGCCTGGCGCCGCTCGGTCAGCGTGGTGCGCTCCGGGTCGTACTCGGGCCTCGGCTCTCCCGGAAGCGCCCAATACCGGCTGCCACTGCGGTAACCGGTCTGCGCCTCCAGCAGATGCGCCGCCCGGATCTGAGCCCGCGTCAGGTCATGGCCATGCAGGTCCTCGGCCCGCTGTGGCTGGCGCTCCTCACCCATCACGGCCTCCCGCCGGATAGACCCACGCAGCATCACCCAGCGGCTGGGCAAGATCCACTGCCAGCCGCCGGTGCCAGAGCAGATGAAGAGCGTGCGCGCGGGCGACCGCCGGCAGCGACGTCTCCTCCATCAGTTCACCGAACCGTCGCGGACGTTCGGCGACCAGACCCAGCAGTTCACCGTGCAGCCCGAGACGGTCGGCCATCGGCCGCCGCCGAGCCGACAGCGCGTCCAGTCCGGTGGCCACGTGACGGCGCCAGCCGGTCACCACCAAGTAGCGCCACCCCGCCGCTGCCGCCACCCGCTCGGCCGCGACGAACTTCACCAAGTCCTTGTCCTTGATCAGATGGCCGGGCCGGACGTCGACCAGCACCGCTGTCCCGGGCAGCAGGACCAGGAAATCCGGAGTGTGGTCCTCAGCGCCGTCGACGGTGGTGAACTTCAGCCTGAACGGCTGAGACAGCACCTCCTCGGCGCTGCCCAGAAAGTCCAGGGCCAGCAACAGGCGACGCTCGGCCAAGCTCTCGAAACCGTGCATCCGGCCCGTGGTCACCATGTAGGCCAGTCCCGGCCGATGCCGCTGACGAGCCCGCCACGTGAAGCCGCGTATCGGCACCGAGGCCAACGCCGGGAAAACGGCTAGGTCCTGGACCGGGCAGATCACCTCCGCCCGGGACGCTCGCCACACCGTCTTCCATCGGCGCGTCCACCCCGGCCCCGACTCCAGACACGCACCTGCCGACGGCTCAAGGACGTACGACGCGACGAGATCATCCATGGTGCAGCTGTGCGACCACACCGACCCCGCCTCGACGGCCGGCGTACAAACCGAAGACTCCATGTGCCCAGCACACCCCGCCCAAGCCGCTTCTCGTACAGCTTCCCGGGAAAGCCCCGCAGGTGAGAGGCGAGTCAAGTACCCTGCCCGCCAACTGGATGGCTCCGGGCTGGGTCTGTGCATTTCAGACGATCGCAATGGGCAGGGAGTGGTGATACACACCCACAGAGTGGAGACGAAAGGGAGGCAGGGTGGCACAGGAACCAACGGGCGGGCAGGCCGATACTCACACGCGCGCCTTGAACGTGCCGCCTTCGGGGCCATGTGCCACGCGTCGCCCACCTTGCAGAGAGACACGCGTTTGGGCAGTGCGTACACGCAGATCGCATCTATGATATCGACACGGGTACGTACCGATCCTATCTAGCCATTCTCCAGGGGGCGGCATGTATGTAGAACGAGTGGCTCTGAGGAATATCAAGGGGTTCACAGAGGCGGAACTAGACTTTTCAGGAAACGATGAGAAGCATGCAGGTTGGGCTGTAATAACCGGCGATAACGGCTCAGGAAAGACTGCCTTTCTGAAATCCCTCTGCATGGCCCTTCTCGGGCCTGACGATTCTCGCGTTCTAATTCCCGACCTGCGCGGATGGGTTACGGAAGGGCAAGATAATGGCTCAATTTCGGTCGAAGTAAAACCGCACCACGACTTCGACCGGACGGCCAAGGGAGGGTTTCGCGTCCAGAACACATTCTGGGCAGAGATCGAATTCAAGCGGGAGAGTGGCTCTTGGGCCATTTCCTCTGCCGACGTCTACCGAAACAAGAAGAAAGGGGCTTTCAATGGACCATGGTCGGTCGGAACTCCCGGATGGTTTTCGCTAGGGTACGGCCCGTTTCGGCGCCTATACGGAAGTTCCCCCGACGCCCAGCGCCTTATGGTAATCCCTGGCCGCGTTCCAAGGTTTGCGACTCTATTCAAGGAAGACGCGACGCTCGGCGAGTGCGAGCAGTGGGTGAAGCAGCTCAACTACAAGAAACTCGAACAGCAAGAGTCAGAAAAGATTGCCCTCGATAGCCTACTTGAGATCCTAAACGATGACTTCTTGCGCCAAGGGGTTTCCGTCCGAGGCGTCAACTCCGAGGGAATTTGGTTGACCGACTCAGCTGGACGGGACATGCCCCTAGCCGACATGAGTGAAGGCTACAGGTCAGCTCTGGCGATGCTCATCGACATCTTCCGGCACATGGTAGATGTGTATGGAGCCGTGGACCTAACAGCGAAGAGCGAAGACGGGTCTTCTTATGTAAACCGTCCCGGTGTTGTGGTTATCGACGAAGTCGACTCACATCTTCATCCAGCCTGGCAGAGGGAAATCGGGTTCTGGCTGAAAAAGCATTTCCCGCTGGTTCAGTTCATCGTCACTACCCACAGCCCACTGGTCTGCCAGGCCGCGGATCGCGGCCGCATTTACCACATGGCTCAGCCTGGATCGGGCGAGATCCCTTTCCGACTCGACGAAAACGACTTCAACCGAGTCATCGCGGGAAAGCCCGACCAGATCCTTATTTCACCAGCGTTCGGCATGCCTCACACCAGGTCACCAAGGGCAGTGATGGCAAACCGACAACACTCTCGCCTTCGCGCCAAGCAGCTCTCTGGAAAGATCAGTAAAAACGAAGAGAAAGAGCTGGATCAGCTCTCACTCTTCGCCGATTAACCAGAGAAGGGGGTTAAATTGCGGAGGATCGAGAGAGGGGAAATCCCTCTCCAAGCGCGCCAAGAACTCTACAAGCGTCAGATACTAGCGACCTCTCAAGAAAAGGCTAGGGAGGAGTGGAATAAGTACCGAAGGTCGGTGAAGAGTAAGGTTGTAGTCGACGCACTCAAAAGTGCTGTAGGTATCCGCCAAAGATGCCTCTATTGTTGCGACTCACGTTCAGCCGATGTTGATCATTTCATCCCAATTGGCATCGACTTCACAAAGGCATTCAAGTGGGTCAACTTCATCTGGGTGTGCCCAGAGTGCAACAGGCGGAAGGGTAAGCGATTCCCGCTTGATTCAACGGGTGCGCCACTTATCATCGACCCGACCCGAGTTGACCCATGGGATCATCTAATCCTGGATACGGCTACAGGATACTTGGCTCCACGGTTTCTAGATGATGACTTCGACCCTAAGGGTGAGGCAACGTTAGACGTGCTCTCCTGCATAAACTTCGAGGCTGTCACTGAAGGACGGAAACGCGTTATTCGCCGCTACTACGAAGCTATCGACCGGATACTTGAAGCCAGCGACTCCTCCACACAATTTGCAGGTCTGGCACGTGAAGTTAGAGAAGATGAGTACGGCGTATCAGGATGGTTCGCGCTGCGAGAAGGCGCGACAGAGGAAAAATTTCTGCAACTGAGGAAGAATTCTCCGCACTGTTGGCGCAAGTTCGTGAGACTTGCCCTACGAAACTAGATCCTATCCATATACACTGCGGCATCCTTCCACTCACGCATTGTCCGGCGCAGGCGGCGGGGCAGCGAGATTCGTCCAGGTAGCCCGGGACTACCTCAACGACACCCGCCCAAAGATCACTTGAGCCCTCCGGTGCGGCGGAGCCCCCGGCGGTCACAGAGACGAGGACCAGAGCCTCGACCAGGCCAGGAACATCCGAACGGAAACAGGCGCCAGGCGGAACCCGAATGCTTGCCATGACGGTCTCGAAGGCCGGGGCGTCGCCCGCCTGGCCTGCGGTGACTAGAAGGGCCAGGGGCCGTGCACGGCTGTCGCCGGCAAGGTGGACTTTCGTGCTCAGGCCACCTCGGGAGCGTCCGAGGGCGTGGTCGTCAGGTTCGGCCCGGCCTGGCGCCCCTTTTTCCTGGCTCCGGCGGCGTGCTGGTGGGCTCGGCAGACGGTGGAGTCCACCGAGACGGTCCAGCCGATGTCGGCATCAGCGTCGGCCTCTGCCAGAACTGCGGCAAGGATGCGTTCCCAGGTGCCGTCCAAGGCCCACCTGATCAGGCGTTTGTGAGCGATCTGGAACGAGCCGAGCTCGTCCGGCAGGTCCCGCCAGGGCGAGCAGGTGCGGTACTTCCACGCGATGGCCTCCAAGGTTCGGCGGTGATCCGCCCATCGCCGACCACGGACCGGATCGGTCGGCATCAGCGGCTCGACCCGGTCCCACATCGCATCAGTGATCACTAATCGGACGGACACACCCGATCAACTGACCAACCGATCAAAGAGACACACCCTAGCCGACTTCCTCAACTCGTTGACCAGGATCGGACGGGTGTTCGTCTACGTCTGCCAGATCGTCCCGCCGGACAGCGACACCGAGCGGGTCCTGGTGGCGGGAAACCAGACGGTGTTCCCGACCCGGGTCCGGGAGATGTACGCCGAGGCCGAGCGCGAGTTCGTCGCCGCCGCACGCCGCTACCTGAACGGCGACCTACCTGGCTTGTCCTGATATTGGCGAGGCTACCTCGCTATGACGGAGGATTCTCATGATGCCAAGGCCCTCTACGGTTCAAGATCAAGTACTTAGCGTTAGTGGCTGTACCGATGGCCCCACGGCGCATCTCTGCCTCACGGTGCAAGCGGTCAGCTGTCCTCTGGCTAACGGTCCTGGGAGTTCGCGGTCTCTCTGCCCCTAAGCTGCTCGCGGCCAGGGCTCTTGACGTGAGCGGACACCGGTCGGCGCTCGTGTTCGCAGTCGCCAGCGGCATGGCCACGGGGGTTGAGGCAGGTGTTGCGCTCGTACTCGTCTACGAGCCACGCTGCGAGGGCTAGGCCGATGGCGGCCGGGCTGGGGTGGTCGTCGGTATGGACTTCGCAGGGGTCGTTGGTGTCGTCGTAGCTGTCGCGCCCGGGGCCGGGGCCGGTCGCGGCCGCGCGGGTGTTGGAAAGGGCGAAGAAGCCTCTGACCACCGCAGCGGCCACACCGCCGATCACACCCACTTTGCCAGCGACCCCGAGACCGTTCCACCTGTCAGCGATGCGCCGACGCGAGGGCCTTCCCCCATCGCTGCCTTCTGGCGGCGGGTCGGAAGGGTGAGGATCACCACTCGGAGGGCGGGATGTCGTATCGTCCGGCGCTGCCATCTGACAAGGCGTCCTCTCTGTTCTGGGAACCGGAAGTCTAGATGCCTGCCGGGCCTCGGCCCACAGGCAATGGTGTTCCGGCGGAACAGAGGGCCGACGCAACTTTGCACCGTGGGTAAGGGATAGGAGACCGGGGTATCGCACACACAGCCCGCCACCGGGCTTCCGCACAAGGCCCCACGATCGTGCGTCTCGACCTGCCACACAACCAAGATCAATCTCACCGATACTGGCTGTTCCGTTGGTGCCCAAGGCCGAAGTCCTCGCCGTCGGGCCGGCTTAGCGTGTGCACGCGAATGAGAATCCTCAGTACTCACGCACTTCAGTTGGCGAAGTCCGCCATCAACGACGCTCAGTCACACGTCTGCGACCGAGCAGCCGATCTGCTGAGCGTCCGACCTGGCGGGTGACGGCGTGGAGGTATCCGGTCAACCGGCCGGGTGCGGAGCATGGGGCCGGCGGACAGGGTGACCGTCAGGGCCGTCGGTGAGCCAGGAGCCATCACCCAAGGGCTCCAGTTTGTACGGGTTGGTCACCGCGACGGCAATCTCACCGCCGACCATACCCGTGCTCACGTCGACCAGGTGGTAACGGAACCACTCCTCCTCGCCCTCACCCCCAGGATGACAACGGCCGTATCCGGGGTCAGATAGCCGCCGCACCATTCCACGAACGCCTCCTCCGGGTCATACCCGAAGGCCTCGACGGAGAGATCGAAGAGCACCTCCCCGCTGGGGTGACGGTGGAAGCCGACGTCCGCCTGCCCGTGATCGACGGTCATGAACTGCTCCCCGCCCGGCGCCAAGTCGATCAGGAAGCGGTCCCGCCACGGGTACGTCACGAACTCCATCTCGCCGCCAGCCCCGGAGGTGGTACCCCGTAGGACGACGGCACCGTCCTGGCCCTCACCGACGTCGAGATAGACACTGCCGTCCACGGGGTGCACATGGTGGCCGGCGCCGTGCCCGACCGTCTCCAGCTCCCGGCGCGCGAGGACCTCCCCGCTGTCGGTGTCGTACACGACCCATTGGTCTCCCCCGCGCCCCGCCATCGCGTCCGGCCGGTAGACCCACACGGTCCGGCCGTCCAGAGACAGCACGCAGCCAGGCCGGTGACCGTGGAGCACGTCGGAGTGTGGCTCGAAGTCCGATGCCCACGCCAGGTCACCGGCGCGCGTGAGGCAGACAACCCTGTTCAGCGTCGTGTACACGACGCNNCGCCGACTCCATGACCTCGTCGCCGGCTGGCGGCTGGAACACCGCGGCGGGTTCCAACGTCCCGAAGGCGCCGGGCTCCGTCAGATAGGCACGGATCTGCCCGTCACTGTGGCGCGTGATGACCTTCGGAGGGGGCGCGGGAATCATCCGTTGAGGCTAACGCCCAGTTCAGACCGGTGGAGAGCCAGGGCAGTGTGCACGCGGAGCGAGACATGCGCAGGTCAACCACAACGGCCTGACGGGCAAAATCTGCCTGCTCAGCTCCGCCAGGTCATGTGCTCGGTCCACCGGATCGGCTGCTCGGTCTCGGTCGCCGCCGGGCGGGGGGGCCGGTCGGTGGACGCTCATACGTACCTGTCTCTTAT
>NZ_MAUD01000294.1 GCF_001700515.1 Streptomyces lushanensis | reverse complement strand
CCGTCTGTCCGACCTCGGCCGGCGGGCCCGGACGGCCGAGGTCGGACAGACGGGGGAGGTGGAAGGCTTGAAGACACAGAGCTGCCTGGCGGCGAACGACTGGATCTGCGGGGAATATCTCCGCTCCCGCAGTCAGGAGCTGATCGATGCCACGGTCCAGCATGTGTGGATCACCGCTGTTTCCGTCGTGATCGGACTGCTGGTGGCCTTTCCCCTGGCACTGCTCGCGCGGAGCAGGCCCTCTTTCGCCGCACCGGTGCTGGGGCTGACGACTCTGCTCTACACGATTCCCTCGCTGGCGATGTTCTCGCTGCTGCTTCCGGTCTTCGGGCTCTCCGCCGGTCTGGTGATCACGGGCTTGGTGCTCTATTCACTGACCATTCTCGTGCGGAACATCATGGCGGGGCTGGATTCGGTGCCCGAAGAGGCACGGGAGGCGGCCCGCGGGATGGGATACGGCCCCGGGCGGATGCTCTGGGAGGTCGAGCTGCCGCTCGCCCTGCCCGCGCTGATGGCCGGTCTGCGGATCGCCACGGTCTCGACGATCGCGCTGACCACGGTCGGTTCCATTGTCGGCAGAGGCGGTCTGGGCAATCTGATCGAGGACGCGCTGCCGAGCTTCTTCAAGGCGCAGGTGCTGACGGCGTCCGTGCTCTGTGTGCTGCTGGCGGTCGTGGCCGATCTGCTGCTGCTCGGCGCGCAGCGGCTGCTGACGCCCTGGACCCGAATACGTACGGCGCGTACGCCCGGTGCGGGCGGCTCGCCGGCCAAGGCGGTGGGCTGACCATGGGTGTCCTCGGAGATACCTGGAGCTGGCTGACGACCGGCGCCAACTGGGAGGGCGACAGCGGTGTGTGGCACCGCCTGGCCGAGCACGTCTATGTCAGCGGCGTCTCGCTGGCGCTGGCCTGCGCGATAGCCCTGCCTCTGGCGCTGTACCTCGGGCACATCGGCAGGGGCGGCGCGCTCGCGATCAATATCTCCAACGTGGGCCGGGCGATTCCCGTCTTCGCCGTGCTCGCGCTGTTCATGGTCTCGCCGCTGCGCAACGCGGGCTCGGTGCCCACGGTCATCGCCCTGGTGCTCTTCGCCGTGCCGCCTCTGCTGACCAACGCCTATGTCGGGATGCGGGAGGTGGACAGCGCGGTCGTGGAGGCCGCCCGGGGGATGGGGATGTCCGGACGCCAGCTCTTCGCCCGGGTGGAGCTGCCGCTCGCGTACCCGCTGATCATGACCGGGCTGCGGTCCGCCTCCGTCCAGGTGGTGGCCACCGCCACCATCGCGGCGATGGTCGGTCAGGGCGGGCTCGGCCGGATCATCACCGCCGGCTTCAACACGTACAACACCCCGCAGGTGGTCGCCGGGGCACTCCTCGTCGCACTGCTCGCGCTGTTCGTCGAAGGCGTGCTGGTGGCGCTGGACCGGGTGATCGACCCCGCTCCGTCCGTCGCCACCGGACCCTCAGGCCCGGCCGGGCCCGCCGGGCCCTCCGGGCAGTCCCGGACCTCCGACGGCAGGACCCCGTCCCGCACGACCGCGTGACGACCGACCTCAAGGCTTCTTGGAGAATGGTGAACCTCATGAGCAAGACCTCGCGCATCGCGGGTGCGGTACTGGGAGCGGTGGCTCTGACCACATCGCTCGCCGCATGCGGCGGCGACAGCCTGGAGAACGACAAGGCGGGCTCCGGCTCGACGGCCGACGCCGGCTCCGGCGGGAAGGGCTCGCTCGTCATCGGCGCGGCGGCCTTCACGGAGTCCAAGGTGCTGGCGGAGCTGTACGCCCAGATCCTGGGTGACGCCGGCTACTCGACGTCCGTGACCACGGTGAAGAACCGTGAGCTGTACGAACCGTCGCTGGAGAAGGGCGAGATCGACGTCGTACCGGAATACGCGGCGACGATCACGGAATTCCTCAACGCCAAGGTGAACGGCGCCGACGCGGCCCTGGCGAAGCCGCTCGCCTCCAGCGACGCGGACGCCACCGTCGCCGAGCTGAAGAAGCTCGCCGAGCCGCTCGGACTGAAGGTGCTGCAGGTCGGCCAGGCCGTCGACCAGAATGCTTTCGCGGTCACCAAGGAATTCGCCGAGAAGAACAGCCTCAAGACCCTTTCCGATCTTGGAAAGTCCAAGATCAAAGTGAAGATCGCGGCGGGCGACGAGTGCGAGGTGCGGCCGTTCTGCGCGCCGGGCCTGAAGAAGACGTACGGCATCGATGTCGCCGGGATCGACCCCAAGGGCGTCGGCACTCCGCAGTCCAAGCAGGCCGTCAAGGACGGTGTGGACCAGGTGGTTCTCAGCTCCACCACCGACGGCACGCTCGACAGTTTCGGACTGGTCGTGCTGGAGGACGACAAGAAGCTCCAGAACGCCGACAACGTACTGCCGGTGGTCAATGCCAAGGACGCGGGTTCGCAGGAGATAGCCGATGTCCTGGGCAAGCTGACCGCCGCGCTGACGACCGACGATCTCGCGCAGTTGAACCTCAAGGTCGATGCCGAGCGCGCGAAGCCGGAGGATGTCGCCAAGGAGTATCTGGAGTCCAAAGGTCTGGTCAAGAAGTAGCCGTGGAACGGCGGTCGCGAGGCCGCCGAGAGGTAAGTGACGGCAGGCAAAACGGAGTTCTGTAGAGGAAAGAGGGGAAAGGGATCGGCCCTCCGCGTAAACGTGGTAGGGCCGATTGTCCGACCGGCCCCCCAATCCCTCCCGGCACACGGTAAATTTCAGGCCATGTCACGTGGACGCCACCGCCATTCCCCACCTCTCCACAAGCTTCTGCCGCCGTCGGCGGTCGCCGGAGCCGCGGTTCTCTGCGCCTCGGGCGCCTGGTTCCTCGCGGAACCCGTGGTGCTCCGGGGTCTGGTCGCGGCCACGGCCGCCGCGGCCGTCAGCGGCGCGGTCCTGATGCGCGCCTGGGACCGCTCCGCCGGGCGCCGGGTCGCCGAGCTGACCCGCGCGCGGGAGAGCGACCAGTGGCGGACCGAGGAGCGCACCGCCGAGCTGGAGGCCGATGTCGAGGAGGCGCGCGAGCTGCGTCTCAAGCTGGAGGCCAAGCTGCGCTCCAAGCGGGTCGAGCTGGCCAGGCTGCGCGGTGAGCACGCGGCGCTGCTGCGCCGGTACGCCACGGCGGAGACCGAGCGCGCCACCGCGCTGGAAGGCCGGCGCCAGCTCGCCATCGAGGCGGCGGTCACGCCCAAGGCCCTGCCGGCGGCGGGCGGTACGTCCATCGCGGCGGCGTATCTCAGTGCGGCGCGGGCCCTGGACGAGCTGTCGCGCAACGGCGCGGCCCAGCGGGCGAGTGAAGAGGCCGACGCGGCGGCGGCCCGCGAGCGCGAGTCCGTCGAGCGGGCCGCGGCGCGAGCCGTCGAGCAGGCCATGGACCCGGAGCGGGCGGAGCCCCGGGGGAGCGAGACGCCGGAGGAGGGGACCGAGCAGCACAGCCGCTCGGCGTCCGCACTTCCCGCCACCAGGACGGCGACTCCGTCCGCGATCGTGCCGTACTCGCCCGAGCGCGGCCCGGTGCGCCGGTCCGAGGGCGGTTTCGACTTCTTCGGTACGCAGGCCGGGCACGGACACGGACAGAGCGTGCCGGGTGCTCGCGGTGGGCGTGACAGCGGCGGTCAGCACAAGAAGACGGCCGACGACGCGGGGCCCACGGGCGGGACGGAGTCCGCGGCCGACGCCGAAGGGCCCGCGACGGCGGGCGAGCCGGCGCGTACGGAGGCGGAGGCCACGGAGACCGCGGACGCCGTGGACACCACGGAGGCCGTGGCGGCCGAGGATCTCGCCGATGTGGTGGGCGAGGAGGCCCTCGCGGAGCGGCGCGGGACCGAGGAGCGCGCCGTCGGCCAGGTCATTGATCTGACCGAGCACGACGAGACCGAGCCGCTCGGACTCGGCTCGCTGCGCAACGCGGTCAGTTCCTGACCACCGCCCCCGGCCGATATTTCTGTCACGACCACGGTTTCTGCCACGGCCTCTGACCACGGCCTTCAATCAGCGCCCCTGATCACGACAGCACCACGAGGGACACGGTGGAGCGCGGGCGGAAGCGCCCGCCTTCCCGGTCCGCCCGGATCACGGAGTCCAGGTCGCAGAGCCCGCACCCCGGCGGTCGGCCGCTACTTGTCGATGTCGCCGACGACGAAGAAGAGCGATCCGAGGATCGCCACCATGTCCGCGACCTGCGTTCCGGGCAGCAGTTCGGTCAGCGCCTGGATGTTGTTGAAGGAGGCCGAGCGGAGCTTGAGCCGGTACGGGGTCTTCTCGCCCTTCGACACCAGGTAGTAGCCGTTGATCCCGAGCGGATTCTCGGTCCAGGCGTAGGTGTGTCCCTCGGGCGCCTTGAGCACCTTGGGCAGCCGCTGGTTGATCGGTCCGGGCGGCAGCTCCGCGATCCGGTCCAGACAGGCGTCCGCCAGGGCCAGCGCGTTGTGCGTCTGCTCCAGCAGGCATTCGAACCGGGCCAGACAGTCGCCGTCCTCGCGGGTGACGACCCTGAGCGTGTCCTGGAGTTCGCCGTACGCCAGATACGGCTCGTCCCTGCGCAGATCGAAGTCCACGCCCGAGGCGCGCGCGATCGGCCCGGACACCCCGTACGCGTGGACCGCCTCCCGCGACAGCACTCCGACACCGTGGGTACGGCCCCGGAAGATCTCGTTGCCGAGGACCAGCCGGTCGTACACGTCCATCCGTGAGCGTACCTCGGCGACCGCGTGCCCGGCCCGGCCCAGCCAGCCCGCCGGGAGGTCCTCCTTGAGACCGCCCACCCGGTTGAACATGTAGTGCATCCGGCCGCCGGAGACCTCCTCCATCACGGCCTGGAGCTCCTCGCGCTCCCGGAAGGCGTAGAACACCGGAGTGATACCGCCCAGTTCGAGCGGATACGAACCGATGAACATCAGGTGGTTCAGTACGCGGTTCAGCTCGGCCAGCAGCGTCCTCGTCCAGACGGCGCGCTCGGGCACCTCCATCCCGAGCATCCGCTCGACGGCCATCACCACGCCCAGCTCGTTGGAGAACGCCGAGAGCCAGTCGTGGCGGTTGGCGAGCACCACGATCTGCCGGTAGTCGCGCACCTCGAAGAGCTTCTCCGCGCCGCGGTGCATATAGCCGATGACCGGCTCCGCGCTGCGGATCACCTCGCCGTCGAGCACCAGACGCAGGCGGAGCACACCGTGTGTCGAGGGGTGCTGCGGCCCGATGTTGAGCACCATGTCGGTGCTCTCCGCGGCGCCGCCGATGCCGACCGTCGTCCGGGTGGTCTCCGTCATGGGCCACAGTCTCTCAGACGGTCCTCGGCGGCCGGGCCCGTCCCGTCGGAGCGGTCAGGGAGCTCGGAGCGGTCAAGGAGGCCGGAGCGGTCGGAGCGCTCGGAGCGGTGGCGGGGGCTCGGC
>NZ_MAUD01000293.1 GCF_001700515.1 Streptomyces lushanensis | reverse complement strand
GAACGAGGGCGGGGGCTGCGGAGCCTGAGGTGCCTGCGGGACCTGAGGCGCCTGCGGGGCGGGCGGAGCGCCGAACGCCGGTGCGGGCATGCTCTGCGTGGGCGGCGCGAAGCCCGGCACCTGTCCACCGGCCGGCGGCTGCGGCGGCGCGGGCTCCTCCTCGGCGACCTCGCCGCCGAAGTTCTTCAGGAGCGCGTCGAGCCCGCCGTCGAAGCCCTGGCCGACGGCGGCGAACCGCCATACGTCCTTGAGATAGAAGTCGCCGAGCATCACGGCGCGCTCGGTGGTGAACTCCGAGCCGTCGAAGGCGTATCGGACGACTTCCTCACCGCCCGCGACCAGCCGGATATATCCGGGGCCGACCTGGGACATCTGGCCCGCGCCGTCGACGGTGGCGGTGAACGAGAGTTTGTGGATCTGCGCCGGGATACGCTCCAGCGTCACCCTGAAGGACTCGGTGTCACCGGCCTGGGCGCCCAGCAACTGGATTGATTCCTCAGGCGACTTGGGCTGGTTGAAGAAGATGAAGTAACGGTCGTCCGAGAGCTGTTCATTGGCGTCGAGACCGAAGCAGCTGATGTCGAAGGTCAGCCCGGGAGCGGCGATCTGCACACCTACGTACAGATCCGTCCCCGGCGTGAGATCACTGATCTTGGCCTTGTGGCCGCGCTGGAATTCCCTGGCCATGCGTAACGACCGTCCCCCATCCCGAATGTGACTGCGTCGCGCCAGGCTAACGGCTATGTCCGACATTGAGCCAAGCCGGTACGGAGTCGGTACACGATCAATCGGTACACGATCGGCAGGGGCGCCGCTGCGTCATTCCCCGCGGGTGACGGGCAGATGCGGCAGCCGGTCGGCGGCGACGACCCCTTCGAGATAGCCACGCGCGCGCTCGGTGCGCGGATAGGCCTCCAGCAGCCGCCAGAACCGCGGACCGTGGCCCGGTACGAGGAGATGGGCCAGCTCATGGACGAGGACATAGTCGACGACGTACTCCGGCATGCCCTGCAACCGGTGCGACAGACGGATGCTGCCTTCGGCCGGGGTGCAGGACCCCCAGCGGGTGTTCTGGTTGGTCACCCAGCGCACGGAGGTGGGTCTGGCGCTGCCGTTGAAGTACTGGGCGGACAGCTGCTCGGCCCGCTCGGTCAGCTCGCTGTCGCCGAGGACGCGCCGGCTCTCCTGCGCGGCCAGTTTGTCGAGCATCACCGTGACCCAGCGGCGCTCCTCCGCCTCCGACATCCGGGCGGGAATGAGCACGATGGTCCGGTCGCCCTCGCGGTACGCCGAGACGGTTCTGCTGCGACGGGCGCTTCTGCGGACCTCCACAGCGCTCGTCCCCGAGCCGCGTGGCGGGCGGCGGGTGGGCTCCCCCGCCGGGCGAGGGGAAGAATCGGCGGACACGCCCCGACGTTACCCGCTGCGTATGGGGGAAGTCCCGCCTCCGGGACGGTTCGATCTTGATCCACTTTCCGGCCCGGGGAATTTTGAACGATTAACGCCGATGGCTGTGGATAACTTTCGGCAGCGTCGCGTGCCGCCTTGCATTCTGAGAACCGGATCGGAGCGAGCGATCCGAAGAAGATCGACGTGCGGAAATCGAGAGCGAGGCCGAAATGCATCCGATGGTGAAACCCGCGCTGCGGCGTGCGTGGCGGGAGCGGCAGACCGTGCAGTTCGGGGTCACACCCGCGCACGCGGTGCTGGTGGGTCCCGTCGACACGGCCACGGGCAGCTTTCTGGAGCTGCTCGACGGGACACGCGGGCTGCCGCTGCTGCGGGAGGAGGCGCGGGCGATGGGGCTGCCCGACGGGCTCGCCGATTCGCTGGTCAAGCGGCTGACCGCGGCGGGAGTGCTCGACGATCCGGACGCGGGCGGACGGGCGGCGGAGGACTTACGGAAGCGGACGGGCGTCTTCGACCGGGTGCGGCCCGATCTCGCGTCCCTCTCCGTTCTGCACCGGGAGCCCGGCGCGGGGGCGCGGGGGCTGGCGGCACGGCGGGCGATGCGGGTCCAGGTGCGCGGCGCGGGGCGGGTGGGCGCGGCCGTCGCGGCGGTGCTCGCGGCCTCCGGGGTGGGCCGGGTCGATGTGCTGGACGGCGGGTTCGTACAGGAATGGGACGTGTCGCCCGCCGGGCTGCCCGCCCACAGTGTGGGTGAGCGCCGGGACACGGCGGCTCGGCAGCTGGTCCGGCGGTCCGCGCCGGGACGGGCGCCGGGTGCGGCGGAGCGCGGGGAGTCCTGCGGGGAGGGCGAGCCGGGCCTCTCCCTGGTGATCGTGGCGCCTCGGGACGGGCTCGCCGCCTACGCACCCGATCGGACGGCGGCGGAGCCCTGGATCGCCACGGGCACTCCTCATCTCTATACGGGGGTGATCGAGGCCACAGGTGTGGTCGGACCGCTGGTGCTGCCCGGTGGCACGGCCTGCGCGGGCTGTGTGGCGCGGGTGCGGGCCGAGCGTGATCCGGGATGGCCCAGGATGCTGGCGCAGTGGCGCTCGGGCCGCCGGACGGCCGCCGTGCCGGCCTGTGACCTGGGACTGGCCACCACGGTGGCGGGACTGGCGGCGGCTCACGCGCTGTCGTTCCTGGACGGTGAGCTTCCCGCCAGCGCGGGTGCACGATGGGAGACATCGCTTCCGCTCCTCGAATGGCGGGCGGAGCGGACCGAGCCGCATCCGGAGTGCCTCTGTGGTGCGGCCGACAGGCCGCAGAAGGGTGTGCCTGGCGAAGACGAGGGCGTCGCACGACACAATGGCGAGGTATCCGGCACAGGCGGCACGGCTGTCTGGGACTTGGAGGGGCTTCATGTCTGATCTTCCCCGGAAGGCGGTCACCCGGACCGCGAAGCTGGCCACGCTGCCACTGGGCTTCGCGGGCCGGGCCACCTGGGGCCTCGGCAAGCGGATCGGCGGGAAGTCCGCGGAGATCGTCGCCAGGGAGTTGCAGCAGCGCACGGCGGACCAGCTCTTCAAGGTGCTCGGCGAGCTGAAGGGCGGTGCGATGAAGTTCGGGCAGGCGCTGTCCGTCTTCGAGTCGGCGCTGCCCGAGGAGATCGCCGGGCCCTACCGGGCGGCGCTCACCAAGCTCCAGGAAGCGGCGCCGCCCATGCCGGTCCGTACGGTCCACGCGGTGCTGGCGGAGCGGCTCGGCGAGGAGTGGCGCGAGCTGTTCCTGGAGTTCGAGGACAAGCCCTCGGCCGCCGCGTCCATCGGCCAGGTGCACCGGGCGGTCTGGCACGACGGACGCCGGGTCGCGGTCAAGGTGCAGTATCCGGGTGCCGGTGAGGCGCTGCTCTCCGATCTCGCACAGCTCAGCCGGTTCGCCAGACTGCTGGGGCCGCTGATCCCGGGGATGGACATCAAGCCGCTGATCACCGAGTTGCGCGACCGGGTCTCCGAAGAGCTGGACTACGCCCTGGAGGCCGAGTCACAGCGCGAGCACGCGGCGGAGTTCGCGGGCGATCCGGATGTGGTGGTGCCCGAGGTGGTGCACCAGGGCGAGCAGGTGCTGGTGACGGAGTGGATCGACGGAATACCGCTGTCGGAGGTGATCTCCGACGGGACGCCCGAGCAGCGCGACCGGGCGGGGCAGCTTCTGGCCAGGTTCCTCTTCTCGGGCCCGGCGCGCACCGGTCTGCTGCACGCCGATCCGCATCCGGGCAACTTCCGGCTGCTTCCTCCGGCGGCCTCCGACGAGGAGGGCGCGGACGGCGACGGCGGTGAAGACGGTCCGGACGGAGAGCTGCGGCTCGGGGTGCTGGACTTCGGCACGGTGGACCGGCTGCCGGGCGGGCTGCCCGGGACCATCGGTGAGGCCCTGCGGCTGACGCTGGACGACGACGCCGAGGCGGTGTACGACCTGCTGCGCGAGGAGGGATTCGTCAAGGAGTCCATCGATCTCGACCCGGACGCGGTGCTGGACTATCTGCTGCCGATCATCGAACCGGCGGCGGTCGACGAGTTCACCTTCACCCGGAGCTGGATGCGCGACCAGGCCGCCCGGATAGCCGATCCGCGCTCCCCCGCGCATCAGTTGGGCAAGCAGTTGAATCTCCCGCCGTCGTATCTGCTGATACACCGGGTCACGCTGAGCACCATCGGTGTGCTCTGCCAGCTCAACGCGACGGTACGGCTGAGGGACGAACTGGAGGCCTGGCTGCCCGGATTCGCGGCGGAGCCGTTCATACCGGAGCAGCAGGGCACGGCGGCGGAGGCCGAACCGGAGGCGGTCGACGGCTAGGCCCTGTCCGGCGGATCTGTCCGGCGGACGGCGTCGGCCGTGGCCGGGAAAGCGGTAGGGGGCCGGTCCTCGGGACCGGCCCCCGTTCAGTGACAGCGGTGGCACGCGGCCAGACAGGCCGGCCGCTACTGCATGACGGCCATGGCCAGCGCGCGGCGGGCGCGCAGCGACGCGCGCTCGGCGCGGCGCTGCAACCGCCGGGCGGCGACCAGGCGCGCTGCCTGGCGTTCCGCGTCGGCTTCGCGCAGGCGCTGGCTCATATGCGCGCGTGCCATGGCTTCTGGGATGAGTTGCATTTCACGGGTCCTGTTCTGACGCGAGTCGTTCGCGCCCATCGTGGTGACTGCCGGGGTCGCGGAGCCGGACGGCTCGCTCAGGGAAGAGGTCATCGGAGCCTGCTTCTGGGGATCGTGCGTGAAGGGACGGTCGATGGTTCCGGTGGCGTTCATGCCGTGACCGGGTTCTTGCGCGGACGGCCACGCGGACGCTTGCGGGCCACGACCACGCCCTGGACGAAGAGTTCGCCACCCCACACGCCCCACGGCTCACGCCGCTCCTTGGCGCCGGCGAGGCAGGCCTCGACCAGCGGGCAGGTGCGGCAGAGTGCCTTGGCGTACTCGACATCGGCCGGGGACTCGGCGAAGAAGACCTCCGGGTCGTAGGCACGGCAGGGAACGGGTACGCCGAGGCTCTCGATGGCGTCGTCGAGCGCGGTCAGCGCGGTGAGCGGAGTCAAGGTGGAGTCCTCCGTGGAGACGGGCGGGGAGATCGTTTCGGAAGGCGGTACGGACGGGGCGTGCGCTTCGAGTTGCACGGGTTTGGTTCCTCGTCTGGTCGGTCCGGGCCTGTTTGGCCGGGTGTCGGCTGGTACCGAGTAGTGCTAGTTCCGAGGCGCCTTCGGTTCTGTCTCCCGTTCGGGACAAACAGAAGGGCCGCGGATCCCTGGTGGGGTTCCGCGGCCCTGAGGCGCCGGTCCGATCATGGATCAGACTGGATCACTCCAGGGTTCGAGCCCACGGAAGGCCCACATCAAGTGGTGCTGCGTCTGCTGCTTCGTTTCGGCACCGGTCGCCGCAAAGGCATAGGCCTTGGCCGCTGCCGCTGCTACTCCTGCTTCCAGTGCCTTGGTCGGTCGCTCATTGCGCACCCCGACGGGAAGACCCGACAGAGCGGCGGGCCGGACGGCGGAGACGCCGGACAGGCCACTGCCAATGAGTTCGGAACCGGAGAAGCCGAGCGAGCAGGTGGAGACGACCGGGCGATCGGTCATTTTGCTGAAGCCGACAAAGCCGCTGCTGTGGATGATGCTGATCACTGGAATCGCCTCCTCTCGGCGTCTCAAGGACCGGCCTGAGCCAGTCGCACGTAACATGGACAAGCACTGTCAGCGAACAAGTGCTTTGGACAAGTAGAGCACGGGGACAGGGCTTCGGAGAAGCCCGCCGTTCCCGTGGTTAAGAACCTATGGGGATTCCCAGGGCGGGCGCAAACTATTTTTTCCACGAGTTCGCCTCAGTCGTCCGCGGTGTCTCCCACACCCTCCTCACCAGCGCAGATGGCGAGAACATCGGCCCCGAAGCGGTCCAGCTTGCGGACGCCGACACCGGCGATCGCGGCCAGCTCGCGCGCGCCGTCCGGCACGGTCTCGGCGATCGCCATCAGCGTCTTGTCGGTGAACACGCAATAGGCCGGCTGGCCCAGCCGCTTCGCCTGCTCCGCGCGCCAGTCACGCAGTCGCTCGTAGAGCGCCTCGTCCATGTCGGACGGGCAGTCCTCACAGCGCGTCAGCTTCATCTCACCCGCGTCGGTGAGCGTTTTGCCGCAGACCCGGCAGAGCACCGGACCACGCCGCTTGCGCCGCACGGCGGCGCCGCCGTGCTCCGGGGAGCCTCCCGAGCCCGCCGCCGCGCTCCGCGCTCCGGGGGCCGTGGAGCCCGGACGCAGTCCGTTCAGAAAGCGGGTGGGGCGACGGGAGGCCCGGCCGCCCGGAGAGCGGGAGAGCGCCCAGGAAAGACACAGATGCGACCGTGCCCGGGTGACCCCGACATAGAGGAGCCGGCGCTCCTCCTCGACCTGCTCGTCGGTCTTGGCGTAGGTGATCGGCATCATGCCCTCGGCGAGCCCGACCAGGAACACCGCGTCCCACTCCAGGCCCTTCGCCGCGTGCAGCGAGGCGAGTGTGACGCCCTGCACCGTGGGCGCGTGCTGTGCGGCGGCGCGCTCGTCCAGCTCGGCCACCAGATCGGCGAGCGTCGCACCCGGCCTGGCACGGACGAAGTCCTCGGCGAGACGGACCAGCGCGGCCAGGGACTCCCAGCGGTCACGGACCGCGCCGGAGCCCGCGGGAGGCTCGGTGGTCCAGCCCTTTGTGGAGAGCACCGCCCGCACCTGCGCGGGCAGTTCGACCACATCGTCGAGCAGGGAGTCGTTGCCCCCGAAGCGGGCCGCGCCCCGCAGCGCAGCGCCCGCCTCCCTCACCTCCTGGCGCTCGAAGAACCGCTCGGCGCCGCGGAGCTGATAGGGCACGCCCGCGTCGGCCAGGGCCTGTTCATAGACCTCCGACTGGGCGTTGATCCGGTAGAGCACGGCGATCTCACCGGCCGGGACGCCCGCGGCGATCAGATCGCGGATCCTGCGTGCGGTGCCCTCGGCCTCGGTGGGCTCGTCCGCGTACTCCGTGCAGAGCGGCTCGGGGCCCGGGTCGCGCTGCGAGACCAGTTCGAGCCGGTGCTCGGCGGCCCGGCCTCGCGCCTGGTTCAGCAGGCCGTTGGCGAGATGGACAACCTGGGGTGTGGAGCGGTAGTCCCGGACCAGCTTCACCACGGTGGCTCCCGGGTGGCGGGTGCGGAAGTTCAGCAGATGGTCGGGGGTCGCGCCGGTGAAGGAGTAGATCGTCTGGCTGGCGTCGCCCACGACGCAGAGGCTCTCCCGGTCCCCCAGCCAGAGATCGAGCAGCCGCTGCTGGAGCGGGCTGACGTCCTGGTACTCGTCGACCACGAAGTGCTGGTACTGCCGACGGATCTGGTCGGCGATGTCGTGCCGGTCCTGGAGGATGCCGACCGTGAGCAGCAGGACGTCCTCGAAGTCGATCACCGAGCGGTCGCGCTTGAGCTGTTCGTATGTCCCGTAGATCTGGCCGATCTCGGCGGGGTCGCGCGGGGCCTCGCGGACGGACTTGGCGACGGTGGCGGGATAGTCGGCCGGGACGGTCTGGGTGACCTTCGCCCACTCGATCTCACTGGTGACGTCCCGCAGTTCATTGCGGTCGAGCCGGATCCGGCAGCGGGCCGCGGACTCGGCGACGAGCTGGACCTTGCGGTCGAGCAGCCGCGGCAGCTCCCCGCCGACCGCCTTGGGCCAGAAGAACTGGAGCTGGCGCAGCGCCGCCGAGTGGAACGTACGCGCCTGGACACCGCCCGCGCCGAGCTGGCGCAGCCGTCCGCGCATCTCGCCCGCCGCCCGGTTGGTGAAGGTGACGGCCAGCACACTGGCGGGCTGGAGTATGCCCGCGCGCACGCCATAGGCGATGCGGTGGGTGATGGCGCGTGTCTTGCCCGTGCCGGCCCCGGCCAGCACACACACCGGGCCGTGCAGGGCCGTCGCCACCTCGCGCTGCTCGGGGTCGAGCCCGTCGAGCACCGCGTCGGCGTCGCGCGGCGGAGCCATGATCTGGCCGACCTCGGATTCGCGCGGGAAGAGTGGGGAGTGCGTTGCTGCTGTCACCCCGCCATGCTGCCAGGTCCCCCGGGACGGGTGCGGCGGTTGTCCACAGGGGAGCCGCGTCGGTCGTACGAACACACCCGCGACCCCGCCTCCGGAACCCCGTACCACGTGGCGGCCCGTACCACCTCCGTACGGGAATGGCGGCCGGGCCGCGTACGTTCGACAGGATGCGGACGACGCATTTCGGCGGGACCGAGACAGAGGAGCGCGAGAGACATGCCGGGCACTGTGACGATGTACAGCACCACATGGTGCGGATACTGCCGTCGGCTCAAGGGCCAGATGGACCGCGAAGGCATCGCGTACAACGAGATCAACATCGAGCAGGACCCGGAGTCGGCGGCCTTCGTCGAGAAGGCGAACGGCGGCAACCAGACGGTGCCGACCGTGCTGTTCTCCGACGGATCGACGCTGACCAATCCCTCGCTGGCCCAGGTCAAGCAGAAGATCGGCGTCTGAGCGCGCGGCGCCGTGTGCGCTTCATCGACCGAGCCCCCGCCGGAGCGATTCCGGCGGGGGCTCGGTCCGTGTACGGCCCGGTCCAGGAACGGTTCGGTCGTCGTGCCGTCGTGCCGCGCCTCGTCGTACGGCTCGGTCGTCCCGGGGTGCGGTACGCGGGCAGGGCCTAGTTGGCCGGCTTCGGCAAGGGCTTGCCGTACCACAGCTCCACCAGGCGCGCGGCGATCGAGATGCCGGCCGGCGGGAGGATCTCGCCCGATTCGATCGCGGCCCGCAGGTCCTCCCGGGAGAACCAGCGCGCCTCCTCGATCTCCTCGCCGTCCACCGTGATCTCCGACGAGGTGGCCCGCGCCATGAAGCCCAGCATCAGGCTCGACGGGAACGGCCACGGCTGGCTGGCGATGTACTCGACCTCGCCGACCGTGACGCCCGCCTCCTCGAAGACCTCACGGACCACCGACTGCTCGATCGACTCGCCCGGCTCCACGAACCCGGCCAGCGTGGAGAATCGCCCTTCGGGCCAGTGCACCTGACGGCCCAGGAGCGCGCGGTCCTCCTCGTCGGTGACCAGCATGATCACGGCGGGATCGGTCCGCGGATAGTGTTCGGCGCCGCAGGCCGGGCAGCGGCGGATGTGCCCGGCAGCCGCGATCACGGTGCGCTCGCCGCAACGGGAGCAGAAGCGGTGCAGCCGCTGCCAGTTCTCCAGCGCCACGGCGTGCACCATCAGGCCCGCGTCACGGGCGGAGAGCAGTGTGCCGGCCTCGCGCAGCCCGGCGGCCCGCGCCGACTGGTCGATCCGGCCCGGGAGCGAGTCCTTCTGGAGCGCGAAATAGCGGACACCGTCCGCGTCCGTGCCGAGGAAGTAGCGGTGGGCCTCGGTGACGGGCGCCTCGAAGGACGGGATCATCACCAGTTCGGTACGGCCGTCCGGGGTGTCGTCGATCAGCACCTGGCCGCCCGACACCACGAAGACCCGGGTCGTCGGATGGCTCCACGCCGCCGCCAGCCAGGCCTCGTCGAGCCGGTGGTGCGCCGCGCGGTCGATACCGCTGGGGGCGGTCAGGCCGATGGGTCGGTGTGCGGTGTCGTCACTGCTGATGGTGCTCACAGGTACTTCCAACTCCCCCGGGTGGATTGGGTTTCTGATCAGCGGAGTGTGCGGCGAAGTCTTCGGCGGCGCGCTCGGCGCGGGACGCGGCGCCGTCAGCGCAGCGCGGTGGCAAGGTCGCCCCAGAGGTAGGCCGTCGTTTCCACGCCCTTGAGCAGCAGGTCCAGTTCGACCTTCTCGTTCGGCGCGTGCCAGCCGTCGGACGGTACGGAGATGCCCAGGAAGAGGACGGGTGCGCCGAGCACGTCCTGGAGGTCAGCGGCCGGTCCCGAGCCGCCCTCACGGGTGAAGCGGACCGGCCGGCCGAAAGCGCGGCCCATCGACCGTACGACCGACTGGAGCGCGGGATGGTCCAGCGGGGTCAGACAGGGCCGGGTGGCCGCGCCGAAGCTGATCCTGTGCCGGATCCCGGCCGGGACACGGGCCTCGATCCAGTCGCGTACGGAGTGCTCGACCCGCTCCGGATCCTGGCCCGCGACCAGCCGGAACGACAGCTTGAGCTGGGCGGAGGACGGGATGATCGTCTTGCCGCCGGGGCCCTGGTAGCCGCCCGCTATGCCGTTGACCTCGGCGGTCGGACGGGCCCAGAGGCGCTCCAGGGTGGAGTAACCGGCTTCCCCGAGGGTGCCGTGGGACCGGGCCGTACGGAGCCACTCCTCCTCGGAGAAGGGCAGCTCCGCGAGGAGCGCGCGCTCGGTCTCGTCGAGCTCGGCGACACCGTCGTAGAAGCCTGGAACGGTGACCCGTTCGTGCTCGTCGTGCAGGGCGGCGACCAGGCGGGCGGCGACGGTGGCGGGATTCGGGACGGCGCCGCCGAAGGAACCGGAGTGGATGTCCTGGTCGGGGCCGTACAGCTCGATCTCGCAGTCGGCCAGGCCACGCATGCCGGTGCAGACCGTCGGGGTGGACTCGGACCACATACCGGTGTCGGAGACGATCACCGCGTCGGCGGCCAGCCGGTCCGCGTGCCGCTCGGCCAGGGCGCGGAAGTGCGGAGAGCCCGACTCCTCCTCGCCCTCGACGAGGAGCTTGAGATGGACGGCGGGAGTGGTGCGGCCGGTGGCGGCGAGATGCGCCCGTACCCCGAGGGTGTGGAAGAACACCTGGCCCTTGTCGTCGGCGGCACCGCGCCCGTACATCCGGCCGTCCCGTACGACCGGCTCGAAGGGATCCGTGTGCCAGCCGTCCTCGCGGGCGGCCGGCTGGACGTCGTGGTGGCCGTAGACCAGCACGGTGGGAGCGTCCGCGTCGGCGGAGGGCCACTCGGCGAAGACTGCGGGCGCGCCCGGGGTGTCCCAGATCTCGGCGACCGGGAAGCCGGTCTCCTTGAGCTTCTCGGCGAGCCAGTCGGCGCTGCGCCGTACATCGGCGTCGTGGTCGGGCTGTGCCGATACGGACGGAATGCGCAGCCAGTCGGCGAGGTCGTCGAGGAAGGCCGCACGATGAGTGCGGATGTACGTACGGACGACGCTGTCCGGGGTGTCGCTCATGATGTCGAGCCTAACGGGCTCCGGGAGCGGTCTCGTCTGCCGGTTCCTGGGATCCTCCGTCCGTGGGCATGTCGGCGTCGTCGTACGAACGTCCTGTGTCACGCCCTCCGCCGTCCGGCGCGTGCCCTGTGTGATCGGACGGATCGGCCGGGCCCGGCGGATCCGCGGTCAGGACGCGTTCCAGCTCGGGGCGGCCGGGCAGGCGCTCGGGACGTACGACCTCGCCGGTCCGTACGTAGAGGAACGCGGCCGTCACGTCCGTCAGCGGGAGGCGGTGCTGCTCGGCCCAGGCGAGCCGGTAGACGGCGAGCTGGAGAGGGTCGGCGGTACGGGCCCGGCCGGTCTTCCAGTCCACGATCTCGTACGTGTACGTCTCCGAGCCGGTCGCCGGGTCGGTGCGGGGATGGCGGTAGACGGCGTCGATACGGCCTCGGATCACACGGCCCGCGAGAGTGAGATGGAAGGGCGCCTCCACGCGGTACGGCGTGCGCCGGGCGTACGGGGTGCGCTCGAAGGCCGCCTTGAGCGCGGCCAGGTCGCGCTCAAGGCGGCCTTCGA
>NZ_MAUD01000292.1 GCF_001700515.1 Streptomyces lushanensis | reverse complement strand
GCGGATTCCGCCACGGCGCGCAGGCGCTGGCGTCGGCCGCGCGCCGTGGCGGAATCCGCGTGGTACTGGCCAGTGACCGGGCCGATCCGGTGCTGGGATTCGCCGACGCGGTCGTGCCCGCGGGCGGCCGTCTCGTGGCGTCCGTACGAGGGCTCCAGGCCGATGGCGCGGTGGTGCTCCTGGTGTCGGGCAACCGCCGGGCCCTGGGCGCCTCGGACTGCGGGCTGGGCGTGTACGGCGAGGAGGATCCGCCGGCCTGGGGCGCCGACCTGCTGATCGGTACGGACCTGGAGTCGGCCGCGCTGATCCTGGCCGGCGTGGGCACGGCCCGTCAGGTCGACCGCGACAGCGGCGTACTGGCCGCGGGCGGCAGCGGAGTCGGCGCGGTCGCGGCCTTGCAGGCACCTCCCGCGCAGGCGTGCGCCCGTGGCCAGGCCGCGAGCAACTCCGCGGGTGCGATCGCCTTCTGTCTGGGCGTCTGGCGCGCCCGCCAACTGCTGTCCCGGCCGGTCACCCCGGCCGTGTCGACCGTCCCCTGGCATCTGATGCCCACGGCGCTGGTGCTGGACAGGCTCGGCACGACCGCCGAAGGACTGTCCTCGGCGGAGTCCGCGGTCCGGGCCAAGGGCTCGTCGGGAGCGGACGAACCGCTGCGCACCAGCCTCCCGTCGGCGTTCGTCGACGAACTGGCCAACCCGCTGACGCCGGTGCTCGCGGCCGGGGCGGCGCTGGCCGCCGCGGTGGGATCACGTACGGACGCGGCGCTCGTGGCCGCGATCACCGCGACCTCCGCCCTGGTCGGCGGCGTCCAGCGGGTGCGGACCGAGCGCGCTCTCGCTGAGCTGACCGCGCGCTCCGCGATCGGCACGCGGGTGCGGCGGGCGGGCGCCGAGCGGCTGGTCACCGCCGAAGACCTGGTGCCCGGCGATGTCGTCGTGCTGCGGCCGGAGGACGTGGTTCCCGCCGACTGCCGGCTGCTCACGGCCGAGGGCCTCGAAGTGGACGAGTCCTCGCTGACCGGAGAGTCCCTCCCCGTGGCCAAGGACCCGGCGCCCGCGATCGCCTCACAGATCACCGAGCGGACCTCGATGCTCTACGAGGGCACCACCGTCTCCGCGGGCCGCGCCACCGCGGTCGTCGTCGCGACCGGCGCGGCCACCGAGGTCGGACGCAGCGTCGCCACCGCCCGCCAGGCCGCCCCGGTGACCGGGGTCGAGGCCCGTCTGACCTCGCTGACCAAGGCCGGCCTGCCGGTCGCGATGGCCTCCGCCGCCGCGGTGGCCGGGGCCGGGATGCTGCACGGCCGGCCCCTGGCCGACGGCCTGGCCTCGGCCGTCAACCTGGCCGTCGCCTCCGTCCCCGAAGGGCTGCCGTTCCTGGTCAACGCGGCCCAGCTCGCCGCCGCCAGACGCCTGGCCGTGCACGGTGCGCTGGTGCGCAACCCCCGTACGATCGAAGCCCTCGGCCGCGCCGACGTGCTGTGCTTCGACAAGACGGGCACCCTCACCGACGGCGATCTTCGGCTCTCCGCCGTCAGCGACGGCCGGCGGTCGCTTCCCGTCGAGCGGCTGCCCGTACCGCACAAGGAGATCCTGGCCGCCGCGCTGCGCGCCACACCCGCCGCCCGGCAGACCGAGCCCATGGCTCATCAGACCGACCGCGCGGTGACGGCGGGCGCCCGCGGGGCACGGGTGTCCGTCAACCGCGGCGCGCCGCGCTGGCGGCGTACCGACACCCTGCCCTTCGACCCGTGCCGTGCCTACCACGCCACGGCGGGGCGTACGTCGCGCGGCCTGCTGCTGAGCGTCAAGGGCGCACCGGAGAACATCCTGGAGCGGTGCCACTTCCTGCGCGCGGACGGCGGGCCGGTGCCGCTCGACGACGCGGCGCGCGAAGAACTCGAATCCGCCACCGGGGAGTTGGCGAGCGCGGGCCGCCGTGTGCTCGCCGTGGCCGAACGGACCCTGCGGGCCGGTGAGGACCTCTCCGACGAGGCCGTGGACGGGCTGGTTTTCCTCGGCTTCGTCGTCCTGGCCGACCAGGTACGTACCGGAGCGGCCCCGGCCACCGCCCGGCTGCGCCGGGCCGGCGTGCGGACGGTGATGCTCACCGGCGACCATCCGGCCACCGCCGACGCCATCGCGGCACATGTCATCGGCGCACCGGCGCGGACCGTCCGCACCGGGCCCGAGCTCGACGAGCTCGACGACGCCCAACTCGACGCCCTGCTGCCGACGGTGGACGTCATCGCCCGGTGCGGCCCGCACCACAAGGTCCGTATCGTCCATGCCTACCAGCGCCTCGGCAAGGTCGTGGCGATGACCGGCGACGGTGCCAACGACGCCCCCGCGATCCGGCTCGCCGATGTCGGCATCGCACTCGGGCAGCGCGGCACCCCCGCCGCCACCGCCGCGGCCGACCTGGTCATCACCGACGACCGGCTGGAGACCATCGTCACCGCCCTGACCGAGGGGCGCGCCATGTGGACCTCGGTCAGGACCGCGCTCGCCATCCTGATCGGCGGCAACCTCGGCGAAGTCGCCTTCAGCGTGGCGGCCTCGGCGCTCACCGGCGCCGCGCCGCTGAGCGCCCGCCAGATCATGCTCGTCAACCTGCTGACCGACCTCGCTCCCGCGCTCGCCATCGCCGTACGACGGCCCGGCGAGGACACCGGGGAGCAGTTGCTCCAGGAGGGTCCCCAGCGGTCCCTGGGCACCGCGCTCACCCAGGAGATGATGCTGCGCGGCATCACCACCGCCCTGGGCGCGGGCCTCGCCTGGAGCGCCGCCCGACTCACCGGCACCGGACGCCGGGCCGGTACGATCAGCCTCGCCTCGGTCGTGGGCACCCAGCTCGCCCAGACCCTCACCAGCGGCGTCGACCGCAACGTACTGGCCGCGGCGCTCGGCTCGGCAGCCGTCCTGGTGGGCATCATCCAGACGCCGGGCATCAGCCGGTTCTTCGGGTGCACACCGCTCGGCCCGATCGCCTGGGGCATCACCCTCGTGTCGATCACCACGGCGACGCTCCTGCATACGAATCTGGCTCCGGTGGCCCAACTCCTCGCGAGGACCGGCTGGTTGTCCTCGACGGCGGGGAAGGAAGCGCAGGGCGCGACGGGCCCGGCAGCACCCAGGCCGCTTGAAGCCGCACTGGCTCCGCTGGAACAATTCCTTCGCTCCGTCCACCTCATGGACACCCCGCAGCCGGCGGAGTGAGCCCGAAGGTCACGTGGCGGGTGGACCACCGGGGGAGCGGAGAAGGCGGCGGCCACGATGCCCGGTGACACGATCGGGTCGGAGCGGAGCGCCGAGGCAGCAAGCGCCGACGCAGCAACGGAAGCGATGGAGTCGTGCATGAGGACCGAGAACGACGCCAGGACGACCGGGCACCACGAGGTGGCCTCATGACGGCCCCGGCGAGCGTGCTGGTCGTGGGCGCTTCCGCGTCCGGGCTGACCACCGTGGAGTCACTGCGGCGCAAGGGGTACGAGGGCCCGATCACGGTGCTCGGCGACGAGCCGCACGCCCCGTACGACCGGCCACCGCTGTCCAAGCAGATCCTTTCCGGCGCGTGGGCGCCGGACCGGGCCACGCTGCGGACGCGGGACGTCCTGTCCGGCCTGGACGCCGAGTTCGTGCTCGGCGACCCGGCGGTGGCGCTCGACACGGCCGAGCGGACCGTGCGCACGGAGTCCGGGCGTGTCCTGCGGGCGGACGCGGTCGTGATCGCCACGGGGGTACGGGCACGGGCGCTGCCCGGGCAGAAGGATCTGACCGGTGTGCATGTGCTGCGCACGCTCGGCCACGCGCTGGCCCTGCGCGAGGACCTGCTCGCGAGCTCCCGGGTGGTGGTCGTGGGCGAGGGCGTCCTCGGCTCCGAGATCGCGGCCACCGCGCGGACGCTGGGCCTGGAGGTGACGCTGGCCGGACCGCTGGCGGCGCCGATGGCGCTCCAGGTCGGACCGCTCGTCTCGGGACTGCTCGCGGACCTGCACCACGAGCGAGGCGTACGGCTGCGGCTGGGCGAGGGCGTCGTGGGGCTGACCGGTGACGACGACGGCAGGGTCACCGGCGTACGGCTGGGCACGGGCGAGATCCTGCCGGCCGACGCGGTGGTGGTCGCGATCGGCGCGTCCCCGGCGACGGAGTGGCTGGCGGACAGCGGCCTGCGGCTCGACAACGGCGTGGTGTGCGACGCCCGGTGCCGCGCGTCGGAAGAGATCTACGCGGTCGGTGACGTGGCCCGCTGGCACCACGAGGGGCTCGACCGCCTGATCCGCCTGGAGAACCGGACGAACGCCACCGAACAGGCCATGGCGGTCGCCGGGGTGATCTGCGGCGAGGACAAGCCGTACGTTCCCGTTCCGTACTTCTGGACCGACCAGTTCGACGCGAAGCTCCAGGTGCACGGTTTCCTCCCGCCCGGCGCCGAGGCCGAGGTGGTCGAGGGCGACCTGCCGTCCCGGCGCTTCGTCGCCCGCTTCCACACCGACGGCGTGGTGACGGGCGTCCTCGGCTGGAACATGCCGAAGCAGACCCGCCTGCGCCGCCAGGAGGTCGTCGACGGCCTGGCGGTGACCTCCGCTCCCACCTCCGCCTCCCCTTCCGGCCCCGCTTCCAGCCACTGAACGATCACAAGAGACCCGTGAAGGTCGTCGCCGACGGCGCCCCACCGAGCCGCGAGAGGTCTTGGCCGTCGAGGATCTCGCGGTCCTGGTGCTCACGGGCGGTGTGCGATGATGAATTAAGTCAGTTGCTTGCTTTGCTTCAGTGAGAGACAGGGTGACTGGCTGGGCGCTCAGGGTCGGCTTCGAGGTGGATGCGCGGTGGTGACGGTGTCGGGCAGGGTCGTACGGGCGGAGCGTGGTGACGCGACGCGGGAGCTGATCCTCGCGACGGCGGAGCGTCTGTTCGCGGAGCACGGGGTGTTCGCTGTTTCCAACCGTCAAGTCAGTGAGGCGGCGGGGCAGGGCAACAACGCCGCGGTCGGCTATCACTTCGGTACGAAGGCGGACCTCGTGCGGGCGATCGCGCGAAGACATTCGGAGTCGATAGAGCGGCGGCGCCTGGACATGGTGAACGGGATCGGTGGTTCCCCGCAGGTGCGGGACTGGGCGGCGTGTCTGGTGCGTCCGGTGACCGAACATCTGGCGGCTCTGGGCAGCCCTACGTGGTACGCGCGGTTCGGCGCGCAGGTGATGACCGACCCGGCCCTGCGCGAGATCATGGTCCAGGAATCGCGGAGCGCGCCCTCGCTGCGGCAGATCCGTCAGGGGCTCGACCGGTGCCTCCCGGAACTGCCGCCCGAAGTGCACGCCGAACGACGCGACATGGCCCGCCAGTTGATGGTGCACATGTGCGCCGAGCGGGAACGCGCGCTCGCCCAGGGCACATCCACCCCACGGTCGAGCTGGCACGACGCCGCGACGGGTCTGATCGACGCGCTCGTGGGGCTGTGGCTGGCTCCCGTCACGCGCCCTTGACGCGGGCGGCGCCCCCCGGGTCTCAGTGCTGCCGTCGTTGTGACCGCGTCGGTTCGCCGGGCCGGTGGCCGGGGTGCTCCAGCAGGGTCATCACCAGGACGACGAAGCTTGTCGGTGCGCGGCTTTGTCAGCACGCGGCTTCGAAAACCGCCTCGGTGGCGCGTCGCATCTCGAACATCGGCGGGTCGGGTATCTGGTGGTTCGAACTCCATGCGCCGTCGGCGTCGATGACATCGATCTTGGGGTGCATTCTGATCACATCACCCTCCCATTCGCCGTCGAGTTCCCGCACATTGATTTCGGCCTTGCGTGTCGGAAGGTAGGGATTCAGCGAGAAGTGGCTTCCGCGCCAGTCGTGGACATCTCCTGCGAAGTCGCCGCTCATATCCTCTTCGGCTCCGCAGATCTTGATCTCGCCTGTGACGTCACAGGCCATGGAGCAATTCTCGTCCCGGACCAGATGAAGCATCAGCCGCCTTTTGTCGTCCGCCGTATAGGACATCTCTCCTTGCCAGTAGTCTGTCAGTTGGGGCTTGCCCGGCAGGGGAAAGTCCCAGGGAGTGAGCAGCATACGAGCCAGGATGAGCAGACCGAACAGAGCGGCCAATGCGGCGATGCCTTCGATGGTTCTCCACCGGAAACTCTTCTTCCGGCGCGGCTGTGACATGTAGGTAGTCATGTGTCAACCCCCCTCGGGTCGTATCACCGTAGCAGCGGCATGCGACACGACGAGAGCTATGAGGATCGACGTTTCGATTTCGGTACGTAATCCGACATCAATCGTGAAGAAGTCCGCCGTTCCATTAACTTTCCACTGCCGGAAAACTTTCCTTTCCCGAGCGGGCGCGTTCGTATGCCGCCGACTAGGTCCTGTCCGGCGGATCTTCGTGGATCGG
>NZ_MAUD01000291.1 GCF_001700515.1 Streptomyces lushanensis | reverse complement strand
GCCGCGTACGCGGCCGACGACATCAAGCCCGTACTCGCGGCCTTCCACAAGGAACACCCGAACATCACCGTCGACTACCAGGCGGTTCCGTTCGACCAGTTCAACAGCGTGCTCAGCACACGCCTGAGTCGCCGGGACTCGACCCTCGACATCTTCGATGTCGACATGCCCCGTACCGACGCCTACCAGGCACGGGGCTGGCTCACCGATCTCTCCTCGGCATTCCCCGACCTGACGGGCAAGGTCGACAAGGCGTCACAGCAGGCCGCGACCAGCGACGGAAAGCTTGTCGCCCTGCCGTACCAGACGTCGAGCCAGCTCCTCTACTACAACAAGGCGCTGCTCGAGAAGGCCGGCGTTCCCTTCCCCTCGGCGAAGCCCGCCGACCGCTTGACCTGGGAAACCGTCACCGCCGATGCCAAGAAGACCCAGCAAGCGGGTGCCAAGTGGGGCCTGCTGTTCGATCAGGTGAACCGTTACTACCAGTTGCAGCCCCTCGCCGAGAGCCTCGGCGGCGGCCCGGGCGCCGGCGGTACCGGAAACCTCACGCCCGCACTCCGGAACGCGGGCTGGAAGAAGGCCATGACCTGGTACGGCTCCCTGTACAAGGACAAGATCTCCCCACGCGGGGTACCGGTGGCCCAGACCCCGGACCTCTTCGCCTCCGGTCAGGTGGCCTTCTTCCCGGGCGGCCCGTGGTGGGCGACCAAGTTCACCGCCGACGCCAAGCTGGACTTCGGCGTCACCGCCTACCCCTACTTCGAGGGCGGCAAGGCCGTCACTCCCACCGGCGGATGGTCCCTCGGGCTGAATCCCGCCAGCAAGCACGCGGTCGCCTCCGAGATCTTCATGAGGTACATGGCACTCGACAACGGTGGATTCGCCCAGCACATGTCCAGCCTCGCGGTGCCACCCTCCAGCACGGCCGGCACGGCGACCTTCTACAACCAGACGGTCTTCAAGGACCCCCGCATGGAGGGCGCCGTCGAACTGACCAAGTACGAATTGGCGAACACAGCCACTTTGCGGGCCAGGACCGCCGGCTACGTCGAGTTCGAGGACACACTGTCCAAGACCTTCGACGACATCAGCAACGGCGCCTCCCCAGACAGCGCGCTGTCCTCAGCCACCAGCACGATCAATCAGGCGTGGGCCAAGTACCGCTAGGGCGTGTTCCGAAAGCAGCGCCGTCCGCCCGAAGGGCGGGGCCCAGGGCCTCTCGTCCGGATTCTGCCTCGCGAGCCCTGGCGCCGCGGCTCGCGGCGCAGCCGGATCCACACGAACGACCCCAGCCCACGCGAACCGACCGGCCGGGGCGAGCCGACAGGCCCCGCCGACGGGAGGGACACCCGCAATGACACTCACAACGCACCCTCCGGAAGCCGGAGAGACAGCTCCGCCGACACAGCGCAAGGGCAGCCTTCACCGGCGCAGGCTCCTGGGCAACCTCAGCGCGGCGGCCATCTTCCTGACGCCCGCTCTCGCGCTCATCGTCGTGCTGCGGCTCGTCCCCGTCGTCCAGGCCGTCAACGACGCCACCCACACAAGCCTCCCCGGCAGCACCCTGCCGCCACGCTTCGTGGGACCGGACACCTTCACGGCACTCTTCTCCTCCGACGCCTTCTGGTCCTCCGTCCGGCAAACCCTGATCTTCAACGTCGTCGTCAACCCACTGCAGATCGCGCTGGCGCTCGCCCTCGCGGTGCTCCTCACCCAGAACCTGCCCGTCACCGGCGTCTGGCGCACACTGATCTTTCTGCCCGCCGCGGTCCCCATGACCGGTTCCGCGGTGGTATGGGGTATCGCACTGCGCCCGGACGGCCCCGTCAACGCGGCGCTCGCCGGGGTCGGCATCCACCAGCAGCCCTTCCTCACCGGACAGGGGCAGGTCGTCGCGAGCCTCATCCTCATCGCCAGCTGGATCGGCGTCGGTTACTGGATGATCTTCCTCATCGCGGGTCTCAACGACATCCCGACCGTGTACTACGAAGCCGCCGCGATCGACGGAGCAGGGCCGCTGCGCCGCTTCTGGTCGGTGACGCTTCCCCTGCTCCGCCGGCCACTGCTGTTCGTCCTGGTCGCCGACACCGTCTCGAACTTCGTACTGTTCGCGCCCATGCAGATCCTCACCGACGGGGGGCCGCAGGAGAAGTCGAACTTCCTCATGTACGACATCTTCCACAACAGCTTCGAGCTCGCCGATCCGCACACCGCCGCGGCGGAACTCCTGGTGCTGCTCGCCCTGATGATCGTCATTGTCGCGGTCCAGTTCCGGCTGCTGCGCAGCGCCGAGGAGAACTGATCATGAACCGCACCTCACTCCGGACCCCTGGCCCGTCCGCGGCCTCGAACTCCGGCCTGTCCACGGCTTCGACATCCGGCCGTACCGGCCGTGTCGTGCTCGCCGTCATCGCCGTCGCCGTAGGCATCGCCTTCCTCCTGCCGGTCCTCTGGCTCATCGCCAGTACGTTCCGCAGCGCCACCGAAACCTTCGCCGACAGCTCCTCCTTGAACTGGCACATGCTGTGGCCCGAGCACTGGACCCTCGGCAACATCCACTCAGCGATCGACAACGGCTTCCTGCGCAATCTCTCCAACAGCGTGATCGTCGCCGCTCTGACGGTCGTTCTCGGCATGGTGATCTCCGCGATGGCGGCCTTCGCGCTGGCGGTGGTCGACTTCCCCGGCCGTAAATTCGTCTTCGGCGTGGTCGTGCTGAGCTTCCTCGTGCCCTTCGAGGCCATCGCCATTCCCTTGGCACACACATTCAGCGACTGGGGCCTCACCAACAGCATTCCCGCCCTTGTCCTGCCCGGACTCGGGAACGGACTGGCAATCTTCACGCTCCGCCAGTTCTTCCTGGGCATCCCGTCGGAACTGGCCGAAGCCGCGCGTGTGGACGGTGCCGGATGGCCCCGGATCTTTCTCAGGATCTACCTTCCGCTGACCCGCCCAGCGCTGATCGGTACCGGTCTGATCCTGTTTCTCTTCCAGTGGCAGGCGTATCTGTGGCCCATCCTTGTCACGACCAGTGACGAAAAGGACCTCGCACCCGTCGCCATCGCCAAGACCTTCAACGCGTTCAGCAGCGACTACGGCCGCGTCTTCGCCGAGACAGCGGTGCTGGCAGTCATTCCCGCCGTGATTCTGCTCGGCCTGCAGCGCTACTTCGTCGCATCAGTCGCCACCACTGGGAGCAAGAATTGACCCGCGTAGCCGTGGTCGGATCCGCGAACCTCGATCTCGTCGCCCGTACTCCTCGTCGCCCCGCGCCGGGTGAGACCGTCCTGGGCACCGACTATCTGGAGCACCCGGGCGGCAAGGGGCTCAATCAGGCCGCCGCTGCGGCGACCGTGACCGGCACGGCGTTCGTCGGCCGCCGTGGATCCGACGACGCCGGCCGGGCGCTGGAGACCGAGCTCATCCGGCGAGGGGTCGACACCTCCCATTTCCTCGCCCTCGAAGGACCCAGCGGTCACGCCCTCATCACGGTGACGCCCGACGGTGAGAACAGCATCACCGTGCTCCCTGAGGCCAACCGCCTGCTGCTGCCCGCCGACGTCACGCGTGCACTCGACGTCCTTGCCCCGCGACTCGTCCTCACCCAGCTGGAGATCCCGCAGGTGACCACCGAGGCCACGGCACGGTGGTCGGTCACTCATGGCGCACGGCTGATGCTCAACGCCAGCCCCAGCGCCACCCTCCCCGAACACGTCCTCGCCGCGGCGGATCCCCTCATCGTCAACCTCACCGAGGCACACCATCTGACCTTCGCCGAGACGCCGGAGGACTCCGCGAACCTCCTTGCGGAGCGATGTGTTTCCGTCATCATCACACTCGGTTCCGGCGGCTCCCTCGTCGTGGAGAAGGGGCGGACCACCCACCTTCCCGCAGCGAGGCTGACGCCGGTCGACACCACAGGGGCCGGAGATGTGTTCGCCGGCATCACGGCGGCGCACCTCGCCCACGGCACCGGCCTCGTCGAAGCAGCGCACCAGGCAACCCTTGCGGCAGCCCAGGCCATCCGGACACCACGGTCCAGCCGGTAGGGGCCACCCCGTGGACCGCGGGACCCGTGGACCACGGGAGACCACGCACCTCGACCATCGTCGGACCGCCACAGCAAAGCGGCCCGCCGGGTGAAGGGACGGGCCGCTCGCGGGGTTTCGAGGGGTTCGGAGGCTGACCAACCACGCGGGCAGTGATATGCGCCGTGGCAGCCTGCCGAACCTCCCTCTTTCTTGCCGACGAGTCGGCCGGGGAGGGCCGAGAAAAGGCCCGCTGCTGCTCGAGGGTCCACTTGAACAGCCTCAACTGAGCGGCAGGCCCGAAAATCGCTCGCCGGACCCTGCGTACCTCCCGGACAATGCCCAGGTCCCGAACGCGCGCGGGCAGGTCAGGGGAAGATCCGGTTCGACGGACAAAGGGGAGCGTATGGGGCTTGACTACAGCTACGAGATCGTCGTGCCTGCGCGGAACGTCGTCAGGGCGCTGCTGGAGCTCAACAAGCTGGCGCCGACGGCCCGTCGAGTGACGCCACTCGCGGTCACCATGCCCGGCGGTGACCGGGTCGTCGTCCCGTTCACGTCCAACTTCAAGAGCGACCCGGTGGATTGCTCCACCAGCGACAGGCTTGAACTCGACACCTCCGTCATGTCCGGCGTCGACGACGCGGTGCGCGAGTTCTGCGGGGAACATGACTTCGAACCTGACGAGTTCGGGAGAGTTGGCATCGGGTACATCTATCTCACGGTGCGCTTCGCGCCCGAGCGACACCCTCGCTTCGCGTCGCTGGAGTTCACCGCGGCCACGTCGGGGATGAGCCGGCTGTTCGAGCGATCCGCGAGCGTCAGGGCCGTGTTCACCGGCCTCACCGCGGCCAGTGGCGGAGTGTGCTGTCTCCTCGACACGGAGAGTGACATCTTCCAGATATGCTGGCTGAACGGTCAGCCGGTCCACGACACGGTTCCCGGCCCCCGCTTCGCCAACTACTGTGATCTCGCGGCGGTTTGGCCCGGCCAGGACGAGTGAGGAAGCATCTCGTCGTCGTCCGGGCCCCGGAAACCGAGCCCCGGATCATCGTGGGCGCAGGCCCGCCAGCAGCGTCTCGACCGTCTCCGACACCAGCACACCGAGCGGCTTGGCGCCGTGCGTACCGGTGGCGGCCAGCACCGCGAGGCCCTGCAACACCGCCAGTACCGGCATATCGACCCCCCCCCGTGGTGTCGGGGTCGATACCGCCCCGGGCCCGCGCCTCCGCGAGAAGCCGTACGGGCGCGGCGAACGCCCTGTCGTTCGCCGCCCGCGGCCGGTCGCCGCGTGAGCCCTCCTTCGAGGCGTGCATCAGGCCCAGCAGTGCCCGGTGCGGCCACCCCGCCCGGGCCGTGCGAAGCGCCACCGCCCAGGACGCCGCCCTGGCCCGGAAGCTGTGGACCCTCTCCGAAGACCTCACCGCGACGGCGTTCCCTCTCGGCTGACGTCCGGGCCGCTCGGAGAGGCCCTAGCCCGCCCAGACGGCGACGAAGAAGAGTGCGAGTCCGACGGGCAAGCCGCCGAAAGCCGCGATCGTTCCGTTGAGCCAAGCGGATTCACTCCCGATCCGGTGCACGGAGTACCGGAGCACCACCGCCGAGGTGAGGAGTGCCGCGGCGAAGAAGGGACTGAGAACAGCCATGGAGATAAGCCAGGTACGGAAGGGACTGAGTCCGCACGTCCAATCTGTGCCCGTGCACCGCCGGTCGACGGCCGAGGCGACCCCGTTCAGGGTCAAACCGAGGATGAGCAGCCCGTACCAGGCCGCGGTGCAGGCCAGGGCCTTCCCTGCGACACGTCGTCCGGAGCGGTATGAAGTCGTGTTCACAGGCGTGAGGTTAGGGTCCCGCCGGCCGGGTTCCCTATCCGTTCGCGTACTCAGTCAGCGCTGAGTGACCGGCCTCTTGACGCTCCGTGCGCACGTGTGAGGAACGAGGGGCGCACCGTCGGCGCGGACCGAGCGACCCCTGTCACCCCAGTTATCCCGGGCACCATCGCCGCGGTGACGGCGGGACGATGGAGCCCGGCCCGAGATCGTGGGTGCGCCGCCCGGCTGCGGCCAGTGGGTCAGTCGGCCGCCGCCGGCTCCACGTCCAGGACCACCTTTCCCGCGATGCGCCGGTTCAGCAGCGCTTGGGCGGCCTCGGTGACGCGCTCCCAGGAACCGCGCCGGTCGGACTCCGGGGAGAGCCTCCCCGCCGCCACGAACTCCAGCAGCGCTGCCAGGTCCGGGCCGACCTCATGGACGTCGCCGAACGTGCTGATCGTCTTGGACGGTCCGACGGAGAACAGCGAGAGGGGTGCGAAGACCGCCGGTTCGTCGGAAGCCCAGCCGATGCTCCGCAGGTCCCCGCCGGGCGCGAGGAGTTCCCATGCCGCGGTCAGCTGCGGCCCGCCGACGGTGTCGAGGACGAGGTCCACCGGCCGGTCGATGCCCTCCAGTCCGACCACCACCTCGCGGGCGCCCAGTGCGGCCAGGCCCTCGGCGCGCGCCGGTGATCCCACCGAGGCGATCACATGGGCGCCGCCCAGGGCCGCCAGCTGGACCGCGTAGCGGCCCACGCCGCCGGCCGCGCCGGTGATCAGCACCCGCCGGCCGAGGACGGGGCGGGAGCGCAGTGTGCGCAGCGCGGTGACGCCGGCCATGGGCAGCGCGGCGGCGTCCGCGAGATCGACCCCGGCGGGAACCTCCGCCACCGCGGTGGTGTCCACGGCCATCCGCTGGGCCCAGGCGCCGGCGCCGAAGGCCGCGACTCTGGCTCCGGCGGACGGCCCGGTGCCGTCCGCCGCGGAATGTACGACGACACCGGAGGCGTCGTATCCGTGAACGGTTCCGGCCGGACGTCGCCCGGCGAACGCCACCTCACCGCGGTTGAGGGAGATGTGCCGTACGTCGAGTACGAGCTGATGCGGCGCCGGCCGGGGCCGTGGAACCGTCCCGAGCCGCAGAGACCCAGGGGCGCCGGGATCAACGACGAGCGCGCGCATGTCCATCGAGCATCCTCCGCGGATGGGCGTTATCCGGACCGACGGTCCGTTTGATGCACGGTAATATCCGGACCGTCAGTCCGTCCAGCCGAGAGACGCCGATGGCCCCACCGCACACCGAGCGCGCCGACGCGGTCCGTAACCGTCGGGCGGTACTGCGCGCGACTGAGCAGCTCTTGAACGAGGGCGGCGGCGACCATGTGTCGCTCGATCGGGTCGCCGCCCTTGCCGGGGTCGGGAAAGGCACCGTGTTCCGGCGCTTCGGCAGCCGCGCCGGACTGCTCCAGGCACTGCTGGAGGAGCGGTCACGCGACCTGCGCGAGGCGGTCAGGAGCGGAGCCCCGCCGCTGGGGCCCGGAGCGCCCGCTCAGGAACGGCTGCTCGCCTTCCTGGACGTGCTCGGCGGGATCGCCGAAGGCAACGCCACGTTGCTGTCCGCGCACGAACAAGCCTGCGCCGAGGACAAGTACGGTGATCCCAGCTACCAGCTCTGGCACCGCCATCTCGCCGGTCTGTTCGCCGACGGACGTCCCGACGCGGACGCCGACTTCCTGGCCCACGCCGTACTCGCCCTCTTCGACGGCGCTCTGATCCGCCGGATGACACCGCCCGAGGACCCTCGCCGCTTCACCCGTTCCGTCCAGCGGATGGCCATGACGCTGCTCCGCCCTCTCTGACCGCGGGAGGACCGGTGGGGCTGCTCCCGTCGGGTCAGGGCATTGCCGGCACAGCTCACGGCCGCCCCCGCCGGAGCGCCGGCCGGTCGCTGGACGAAAGCCCCGAGCCGAGCGACTTCCTAGGTGAAGAGGGCTGTGATCAGGGCGATGTCGTCGTCCTTGTTCTGTCCGAAACGTTCGAGGAGAAGATCGCACATCTCTTCGAGGTCGTCCGGGCCGCCGGCCACGGCTTCCCGGAACTCGGCGAGGGTGGTGTCGAGTGGGGTTGCCCGTACTTCGACGAGGCCGTCCGTCACCATGACCACACGTGTGCCGTGCGGGGCCCTCAGGACGGTGGGCGGCGGGTGGGGGAGTCCCAGACCGAGGAGCGGGCCGTGCGGTTCGTGGAACCGTGGTCCTTTCCGCGGATCGATCACGAGTGGGGGGATGTGACCGGCGTTGGCGATGTGCAGGAGACGTTCGCCCGGGGTGACGAGGACGAGGCAGAGGGTGACGGTGATGCCGGGCTGGGAGTGGCCCAGCAGTGTTTCCAGGCGTTCCAGGATGTGGTGCGGAGGGTGGCCTTCGATGGCGTAGGCGCGCAGCGCGTGGCGTACCTCGCCCATCACGGTCGCGGCGGTCAGCGAGTGTCCCACCACGTCGCCGATGGCGAGCAGCAAACCGTTGACGGTTTCGACCGCTTCGTAGAAATCCCCGCCGATTTCGGCGTGTTCGGAGGCCGGGAGGTAGCGGAAGGCCAGCTCGATGCCCGGGACAGCCGGCAGTTCCTTGGGGAGGAAGGAACGCTGCAGGGCCAGACCGAGGGCGTGCTCCTCGTTGTAGGTCCGCAGGGCTTCAAGGGCCAGGGCGCTGGCGTTGGCCAGTTGCTGGAAGAGCTGTTCGTCGTCGGTGCTCCGGAGAGCGGTCGCGGGGACGGCCAGGCAGACGGGGGGACGGCCGCGCTTGGTGCGGGAGATCGCGAGTGCGACGTCTCCGTCGAGATGGTCGGCCGGCAGCAGAGCCTTCCACTGTCCCTGCGGGACACGGACGAGCGTGACCCCGGTGTCCCGGGCCAGGCCGTGTGCGGCGAGCTGGTCCAGGAGGCGAGGGTGGGCGGGATGAGCGCGTACGGAGCTCTGCGGGCCGTCGATCATGCTGTGGACGGCTTGGGCCTGGGGAGAGAGGAACACCGCGCTGGCGGGACTGGCCAGGACGCCGGCGGTGCCGCCGGTGGCCGCCGACGCGAAGGAGTGAAAGCCGACAGCGCTGTAGACGTCCAAGGTCGTTTTGTTCAGCGCGATGAGGCGTTGTGCGAGACTCTCGGCGCGCCGGCGGGCTCTGGCGTAGCGCAGGGTGGCGGTGACGGTGGCGAGGAGCTCGCCCGGGTCGACGGGCTGGTTGAGATAGGCGTCCGCGCCCCGTCTCAGTCCTTCCGCGTGATCGTCCGGGCTGATCGCGGCGGCGGAGATCTGGATGATCGGCAGATGAGACGTCCGCGGGTTGTCCTTGATGCGTTCGCTGACCTCGAAGCCGCTCATGTCGGGAAGCCGGACATCGATGATCGCGATGTCCGGAAGCCGCGGTGCGTTGTTCAGATGCGTGAGCCCCATTTCGCCCGTGTGCGCACCGATGACCGTGTGTCCCGCGCGCCCCAGCCAGCTGGTGAGGATGTAGCGGTTCGTTTCACTGTCGTCGACGACCAGGACTGTCGCGGGCAGTGGATCCTGGGCTGTGTCGGTCACGGCCCGCCCCTTTCGGCTTCCGGTTCCTTCGCGTACTCATGACCGAGATCCGGCAGGCGTACCTGTACGCGGGTGCCGACGCCGACGGTGCTGGTGAGGGTGAGCGAGCCGCCGAGGAGTTCGGCGAGCGTACGGGCATAGGGCAGGCCCAGGCCGGTGCCGGGCCGTCCGCTCTGATGAGGGCCCCGTACCTGGTAGAACGCTTCGAAGACCCGCCCGAGTTCTTCGGCGGGGATACCGACCCCCGTGTCCGTGACGGTGAACAGCACAGCGGGAACGGACGATTCGGGGTCCGCGGCGACGTCCAGACGCACCTCGCCCCGCTCGGTGAACTTCAGGGCGTTGGAGAGGAGGTTGCGCAGGACACGGACCAGCAGCGTCTCGTCGGTCGTCAGGACGGTTCGCTGTTCGAGGGAGGGAGTGACGAGGGTGATCCGGTCGTGGCCGTGGCTGGTCAGGAGCAGGTTGCTGAGGTGGGCGACGAGCAGACGCAGATCCACGGGCACCGGATGGATCTCGACGTGGCCGGCCTCGGCCTTCGCGACGTCCAGAAGGTCGTTCACGAGCGACAGCAGCGTATGCCCCGAGGACGAGATGAGTTCGACCTGTTGCTGTTGCTCAGGGGTGAGAGGCGGAGAGCCGGCGGCCCGCAGCAGTTCGGACAGCGCGACGACGGCGTTGACCGGGGCGCGCAGTTCGTGGCTGATGTTCGTCCAGAACCGGGTCTTCGCCTCGCTCGCCTCCTGCAGTTGGTGCCGCTTGTCCTCCAGCTCCGAGTGCAGCGCCAGCACGCCGCTGTTGGTGGTCTCCAGCTCCTGCGTCAGCTCGGAGTACAGCGCGACCACCCCCTGGTTGGTCTCCTCCAGCTCCTCGTTGAGCCGGCGCAGTTCCTCCCGCTGCGCGCGCGTCTCCTCCAATGTCGCGATCAGGTCGCGTGTCTGGGCACGGAGGTCGTCCGCCTCGGTCGATCCGGTGCCGTCATGGAGTGCCGCCTTCAGCAGCCCGTACCGCTCGTCCGCCTTCACGCTCTCCGTGGGAAGTGGCTGGGTGATGACAACGCGGCTGACGGTCGCGCCGGGCCGATGGCTGACTCGCACGAGTTTCGCGACCAGGTCAAGTGTGTCCTGGGCCGGCGGAGGCCCGCCGCCCCAGACGAATGTGACCACGAGGGAGGCGGTTCGGTCCGTTGTGTCCAGGCCGAAGAGGACCTCCAGCCCGCGGCATCCGAGCCGGTCCCTGCCCAGTTCGCTCAGCGCGGTCGCCAGTCGGACCTGGTCCTGCCGGTCCAGAGCCACCACCGCCGCCGCCGCTTGAGCACGACGCCTCAGGCTGAACACGTCCTGAGCCGAGGACAGGGCGAAGGACGCCACCGGGCCGGCCGGCCCGGTGGCGGACGGGTGGGTGTCGTGGAGACCGTCGCCGTGAAGCCTCGGTTCAAACGCCTCGGTCGCCACGGTCACCCCGTTCCTCACTGATCACCAGGCCCCCTTGACGACGACGACACTGGCGTCATCCCGCCGCACACCCGCTTCGCGGAGCAACTGGCCGGCCATGACGAGCGGTGAGTGGTGCAGCAGACCCGGCAGCGATCGCGGGTCCCAGCGTTCGGTCAGCCCGTCGGAGTGCATCACCAAGGCGCCGTGATCGGGGAGTTGTTCCTCGAACGTCCGTAGCCGCCGCATGTGAGCGCCGACGATTCCGGGGGCTGACAGCAGAGCCCTGCGGCCGTCGCCGGTGACGAGGAATCCGCTGACATTCCCAATGCCGCAGTACAGCAGCCGTCCCGCGTCGGGCTCGATCCGTGCCACGGCGACCGCACCGCCGCGCGTCTCGCGCAGCGCGAGGTGAACGGCGTTGAGGATGCCTGCCGGACTGAGATCCAGTGTGCTGTGGAACGCCTTGACCGCTGCCTGACTCGCGCGCGCCGCGAGAGGTCCGTGGCCCAGACCGTCACACAGCATGACCAGGACCACCGGGCGGTGTCCGCCGTCGGCAGCGGTACGGACCGCCCACGCGTCCCCGGACACACTCTCACCGCTGATGGGCCGGGTCACACCTGCGGCAGGAGACGCGCCCGGAGTGGCGACGACGACTCTGCCGTCCACGGCGCGTGGCCAGAACTGCGCGGTCATGACCGTTCCGCGGCCTGGAACGGAGTGCAGGTCGAAGTGGTCCGCGAGGCGGGAGACCGCACCCAGGCCGATGCCGAGAGTCCCGGCACTGGACGTTCCGTCGGCCAGGGAGGCGGGGACATCCCTCATCCCGGGTCCCGAGTCGACTGTGAGGAACTCCACCCCGGCCTCGCCCGCGTCACGCACCACTCGGAGCAGCAGCGCTCCGTCCACGGCGTGCCGCTGCACGTTGGTGGCGGCCTCGGTGACCGCGAGGGCGACCTCGGCCGCCCGGTGGCTGCTCAGCCCGAGGCGCCGGGCCAGCGCGGCAGCCGCGCCCCGGGCGGCCGCCGGCAGGGACGGACCGTCCCGGAACCAGGACACGTCCTCACCGTCCAGGATGGTGGTGGTACTCACCGCACCCACTTGATGATGGTCACGGCAGTGCCCTCGCCCGGTGCGGTGCGGAGCTGGAAGTCGTCGACGAGGCGCCGGGCGCCGCTGAGGCCCAGCCCCAGTCCGCCGCCCGAGGTCCAGCCGTCCGTCATGGCCTGCTCGACGTCGGAGATACCGGGGCCGGAGTCCTCGAAGACGGCGGCCACGCCACGCCTGCCGTCCACGCTGACCATGCCGGCGCTGACCGTGCCCCCGCCGCCGTAGGTCAGGGTGTTGCGTGCGAGCTCACTCGCCGCCGTGATCATCTTTGTCTGGTCGACCAAAGACAGACGGCACTGCTGGGAAAGCGCGCGGATGGCCTGGCGGATGTGAACGACGTCGCCGCTGCGCGCGATGGGATAAACCTGTGGCTCTTCTCCCGCCGACCAGGGCGCCGTCACCGCAAGGCCGAACTGGTGGGCCGGCTCAGCTTGGCCAACCCCTTCTCCAGATCCAGGGCCGTACTGACCCCGCCGAGTGAAAGGCCCAGCTCCACCAGCGTGATGGCCACGGCTGGACGCATTCCCACGACCACGGTCCTGGCGTCGAGCACGCGTGAGATGGCGGCCACCGTGGCGAGCATGCGCCCCACGAAGGAGTCGACGATCTCGAGAGCGCTGATGTCGATGATGACGCCCTGGGCCGACTTGGCCACGATCTGCTCGGCCAGATCCTCCTGGAGGTTCAGGACGGTCTGGTCCTCCAGATCGAACTGGACGGACACCACCAGGGTTTTTCCGATCCGCAGGATGGGGATGCGCTCTGTCACCGCTGCACGCCCTCGTGGGCGACCATGTCCACGCCGGACCTGCGCAGGGCCAGTTTGAGGGCGTCGGCCAGGCTGGCCTTCGTCACGATGCCGTCGAACTCGATGCCCAGCGCGACGATGGTCTGCGCGATCTGCGGGCTGATGCCGGACACGGTGCACTCCGCGCCCATCAGCCTGGCGGCGACAATGGTCTTGAGGAGGTGCTGGGCGACCTGCGTGTCCACCGCGGGAACGCCGGTGATGTCGATGATCGCCTGCTCCGAACCGGTGTCCACGAGCGCCTGGAGGAGTTTTTCCATCACCACCTGCGTCCGCGCCGAGTCCAGTGTGCCGACCAGAGGCACGGCGATGACGCCGTCCCAGAGCCGGACCACCGGGGTGGACAGTTCGAGAAGCTGCTCCGCCTGCGTGGTGATGAGTTCGTCGCGCGTCTGCGTGTAGGTCTCGATCGCGAAGAGACCCAGCCCGTCAAGTATGCGGCCGAGCTGCAGATAGGCCCGGATCGTTTCGGCGGAGCCGTTCTGCAGCACGGGCTCGAGAACTCGCTTCAGGGCGAAGACACTCATGGCGGTCTCGCTCGGCGAGAATCCCTGACGAGCCCTGTTCCTCGAAAGTTCCGTCAGCAGCGCTCGAACCTCGGACATCTGCTCCGAGTGGACGTCGACGGCGCCCTCCCGCAAAGCCTCACGCAACGCTCCGTGCAGCTCTCTGAGCTCACGATCGAGCTCGGCCACGCCGATTCGACCGCCCAACGACGTTGCCACCTCGCGCACCCATGACGCGGCCAGCTCCTCGCCCTCGACCGACAGGAGTCCCACCAGATCAACAGCGCTGTCTCGCTTCACCACTCTGGCGCTCCTTCGAAATTCATATTTCATGGCAGGGCTAGCCCGCGAAGCCTACGGCACGTGCCATGCGGACATTCACGGCGTCATGGCAGCCGCTGAAGACGCTTGTGAGCAGGCCTGCCCCGGCGGGCGGGAGGCGCGGGCGGGAGCCGATGGGGCAAGGCGCCCCTCTTGGACGGCGGCGCCGATCAAACAGGCCGGTATGCCAGGTGATCGCCAGTACGGGGACTGCCGCACCGCGTTTTCGTACCGCGCCTCGGCCTACCGAATACGTCGGCTGTTCGCCGTCCGCCGAACCCGACTCGTGGGCCCGTCCATCGCACCGGGATTCCAGGCGGCATCCCGGTCGTGGGGCCGCGCGTTGTTGATCAGCATGTTGTTTTCGGGTGACTACTCGGGCTTTCCGAGGGACCAGCCCGATACGTCCGCGAGCCGTCCCCGGTACAAGGGCATGACTACGGCCCTGCCGGCCCCGGTGGTGGTGGCGTTTCGCAGATGGATCCACTCAGGCATCCGCTGCGCCGTTTGCAGCCCCTGCTTCTCGACGACTGCTTGGTCCACCTGCTCGGGAAGACTCTCCAGGAGTTGCGCGCCTGGGCCGTCGACATCCCGCAGGTTGTGTTCCCAGGCGTTCTTCCATGCCTTGTGGGAGATCAGATCGCCGTGGAGAAAAACGCCGCCGACGAGGAGCGTGATCGGCAGCACCGCCTGTGCGTCCTGCCCGATCAGCCGTACCAGCATCTGGAGCTGGAGATCCGGCACCGGCTCGGTCACGAACGGTGCGGACGTCTGACGACGTGGATTCTGTTCAGCATTCACGCCAGGTACCCCATTCGGTGCCGTACTGGTGAAATCGGACTGGGTGACAAGGATTCACGAGGGAAGGAGGCCGGAGCGGAGCTTGGTGAGAGTGCGGGTGAGCAGACGAGAGACATGCATCTGGGACAGACTCAGTTCGCGGCCGATTTCCGCCTGGGTCATCTCCCGGCCGAAGCGCATCTCAATGATGGTCTGCTCCCGGTCGTCGAGCTGTCTCAGCAGGGGGCCGAGCACATACAGGTCTTCGAACAGCTCCAGCGCCGGATCGACATCACCCACGGTGTCCGCGTACTTCGGCCCGTCGTCGCCGTCGTCGTCACCGGCCGGGGTGTCGGTGGAGCCGGCCGCGTAGCCGTTCGCGGCGACAAGGCCCTCGACGATCTCGTCCTCGGTCAGCCCCAAGTGAGCCGCGAGCTCTTTCACCGTGGGTGTACGGCCCAGGGCGGGGACGAGGGCTTCCTTGCTCTTGGCGAGCTCGACGCGCAGTTCCTGCAGCCGCCGTGGGACGTGCACCGCCCAGGTGGTGTCACGGAAGAAGCGTTTGATCTCGCCGACGATGTACGGGACCGCGAACGAGGTGAACCCGACCTCGCGCGACAGGTCGAACCGGTCGATGGCCTTGATCAGGCCGATCGTGCCGACCTGCATGATGTCTTCCATGTCGCCGCTGCCCCGGTTGCGGAACCGGCGGGCCGCGAAGGTCACCAGGGACAGGTTCATCTCGATCAGCGTGTTGCGGGCGTACTGGTACTCACCGGTGCCCTCCTCCAGCGTCCGGAGCCGGTCGAAGAACAGCTTGGAGAGCGTGCGCGCGTCCCTGGGGGCGACCTTGCCCGCGTCCTCGATCCACGGCAGGTCAGCCGTGAACTCCGCTCTTCCCGTGCGGGTGGCAGTCGTTTCGGGAGCGTTGGCGGAGAACGTCACGGTGTCGCCTTTGGTCGGAAAGCCAGACGACCACCGACTGCCCGCCCTGGCCACCTTCATGTCTGCTGGGACCCACCCATCTCGGCAGGATGTTCCACAGGATGTTCCGACAGAGAGCATGCGGAACGGGACAGAGTTCCCCGGGATGGCCGAGCGGCCCCCTGACGGATGCGGGGAGTGCGGGCCCGGAAGGGTATTCCTGCCCGAAAGACCCTTCAAGGGTGGTTTGCCTATAATTGCGGTGTGCGCCGCACGGGCAACCGGGCGCGCGAGAACTCGACAGAAAGGCCCTTCTGATGTCGAAGAAGCGCGGTCACGCTCCGCAGGATGAAGGCCCGAGCCGGTTCCGAGGACGTGATCAGCACGGATGGTCGCCGGACGTGGACGAGAGCTCACAGCAGGACAACCCCAGCGCGCACCGCTCCTTCCACCCGGACCGGTACGCCCCGCAACCCGACGCGAGCCGCGAGCCCTCGCCCGAGGACAAGAAGCGGTCAACGGCGGGCACGCCGGTCGAAAGCCGTACCCGGCGCGGCGAGGAGCAAGCCGGAAAGTCCAAGAGCGAAGGCATGCACGACACCGGCCCCAAGGGACGCACCCGGCGCCCCAGCGGCAGCAAGGACGCTTCCGCCTACACCGGGGTGGACCCCCAGGAGCCGCGGGATCACAAGGACTCCCAGGACTGATTCTTCGGGAAGCCCGGGTGCGAGGGACTGATTCTTCGGGAAGCCCAGGTGTGAGCGTGACGTGGTCGGTTGCTCACCGCACGCGCGTCCTGTACTCGCTGTGGGGGGCGGTCCCGTAAGTGCTCCCACGATGTCCGAGTGTTTCCCGGCGTCCCCCGCCGTTGCGGAACGTCGCCTGGCGTCCTTCGCCGTTTCGGGTGGGTATGTAGTCGGAGACACGCACATCGCCTCGTGCCAGGTAGCCGGCGATCAGGCCCACCAGGCCCAGGACCGCCACCACGAGGAAAGCCCCGAAGCCGCCGAAATAGCCGGCGAAACCCAGTGCCAGGCCGGTCACGAGCCCCGCCACAGTCGTGTTCATCGCAGGCACCTTTCCTGTTGTCGTGTTTCTGCCCGTCGCAAGGTTGGACACGGAAATTCGGAAAGAGTCACATTTTTTGTTCTGGAAGCGGACAGTGGATGCGAAGCAGGGAAGACTTTCATCACCCCGGCGTGCGGCCCCGGGCCCTGCCGCCAGGTCTGACCAGCGTGCGGCCGAGCGGATCGGTGATCCCGGCGACGACCTCGGATTCCTGGACAGCGGGTTGTTGGCCGCCCGTGCCGCCGAAGGCGACGACGACGCGTTCGCCGTCCTGGTCCACCGCCACAGCGCGCCGCTGCTGGCCCTTGCCCACCACCTGCTGGGAAACCCCTCCGACGCCGAGGAGGCCGTGCAGGATGCCTTCATCAGCGCGTGGCGGCGCCTCCCGGAGTTCCGCGGGGACGCCGCGTTCCGCACGTGGATGTACCGCATTGTCACCAACCGGTGCCTCAACGTCCTGCGCGGGCAGGCGCCCACGGTGTCCTTGACCGCCGTTCCCGAACCGACGGCTCGTGACGCCGGTGGCGAGCCCGCCCGTGCCGCCGAAAGCGCCGCTGCCACCGCGGCGTTGGCTCAAGCGCTCCATGACCTCCGGCCCGGCCAGCGCGTCTGCTGGATCCTGCGGGAGCTGCACGGACTGTCGTACGAGGAGGTCGCACAGGTCCTGGGCGAGAGCGAACAGACCGTACGCGGCAGGCTCTTCCGGGCGCGGCGCACCCTGACGAGGGAGATGTCCTCATGGCGTTAGGGTCTTTCGGCGCAGGGCCGTCGCCGCGTACACGGCCGGACGAGAGCCCGGTCCGGCCATCGGCGTACGTTCGGTGACCGTCCCCGAGTGGTCCCGGGTCCTCGTCACACCGATCGTGGAAGAGGAGGGCGGGCGCGATTTCGTCCCACGACGAGGTGGTTCCATGGCCGTACCACGAACGGACAGACCGCGGTGCACGCTGGCGATTCCCGGTGTCTACGCTCCGCAGCACGACTCCCGCCTGCTGGTGCGGGCCATTCACCGGGAGGGCGTCGGGGCGGGCATGGACGTTCTCGACCTCGGTACCGGCACCGGGGTGCTGGCCCTGTGCGCGGCCCGGCTCGGGGCGCGGGTGACAGCCGTTGACATCTCGCGGCGGGCGGTGCTCTGTGCCCGTGTCAACGCCACACTGTCCCGTCAGCGGGTCACGGTGCGCCGCTGCGATGTGTCCGAGGTCGCGGTGTCGAACGGCGGGCGCTACGACGTCGTGCTCAGCAACCCGCCCTATGTCCCGACACCCCCGGCCGGACCGCTGCGGCACGGAGCCGCTCGTGCCTGGGACGGCGGACACGACGGGCGGGCCCTGGTGGACCAGGTCTGCGCCTGCGCCGCGAAGGCGCTTCGGCCCCGGGGTGTGCTGCTCATGGTCCACTCCGGGCTGTGCGGGACCGAGATCACGATTGACCGGCTGACGCGGGCCGGCCTGCGCGCGCGGGTCAGCGACCGCGTGCTGATCCCCTTCGGGCCGGTCATGCGTTCCCGACTGGCATGGCTGCGTGGACGAGGCCTGATGGACGAAGGACAGGACAAAGAGGAACTGGTGGTCATCCGTGCCGAACAACCCTGAACGTCCCCGCCGGATTCACCTCGAACGCAACGGTCCGATGCTGGTGGAAGGGCCGGTCACCGTCACGGGCGACGACGGTGTGACCGTCACCTCGGAACGCTTCATGGTGGCGGTGTGCACCTGCCGCCGCAGCCGCGCCTATCCATGGTGCGACACCAGCCACCGCCGCAGGGCGTCCGAGCCTCCCGTACCCTCCACCGGCCGGCCTGCCACCGCCCTTCGCGCCGACGGCGCCCACCCCGGCCGCGGCGACGACAAGGCCGGAGGCCCGGAATGACCGCCGCGCCGTACATCGAATCCCGGCTCACCCGCCCAGGACTGCCGACACCGCGCGGCGACCTGTCCGCGGCGGTACTGGCGTCCCTGCGCGACCGGGAGCGCACGCCACCCGGCCCGGAGGCGATGGCGCCCACGGCCGATCCGTACGGCGGGGATGTCCAGCTCGCGCTGTACGTACTGTACGAGCTGCACTACCAGGGGTTCGACGGCGTCGGCGACGACCGGGAGTGGGACCCGGACCTGCTGCGGCTCCGCGCCGACCTGGAGCGACGCTATCTGGACGCCCTGCGGGCGGACACACCGGGCGCCGACACCGCCGAGGCGGCCCTGGCGCGGATCCTGGTCGAGCCCGTCGACGACGGCACAGGCGTCAGCCACTATCTGCGGCGTGAGGGTCGGCCGGAAGAACTGCGCGAGTACGCGGCGCTGCGTTCCCTCTACCACCTCAAGGAGGCCGACCCGCACGCCTGGGTGATCCCGCGACTCCACGGGCGGGCCAAGGCGGCCATGGTGGCGGTCGAGTTCGACGAGTTCGGCGCCGGGCGCGCCGAGCACATCCACGCGCGCCTGTTCGCCGACCTGATGGATGATCTCGGCCTGGAGCACCGCTACGGCCGCTATGTGGACGAGGCTCCGGCCGAGGCGCTGGCTCCGGTGACGATGATGTCCCTGCTCGGACTGCACCGAGCCCTGCGGGGCGCCCTGGTCGGGCACTTCGCGGCCGTCGAGGTGACCTCCTCACCCGGTTCGCGCCGGCTGGCCGAGGCGATGCGCCGCACGGACGCCGGACCCGCCGCGCAACACTTCTACGACGAACACGTGGAGGCCGACGCCGTCCACGAACAGGTCGTCCGCCACGAGATCATCACCCCTCTGCTGGCGGACGAACCTCAACTGGAGCCGGACGTGGTTCTCGGTATCGAGGCCACGGGCCTGCTGGAGGACCGGCTCGGCGCGCATGTGCTGCGTGAGTGGCGGCGGGGACGGTCGGCACTGCGCCTCCCGCTGCGAGCGGCCGGCGACAGTGCGGGACAAGGCGCCGGGCGCTGGGCAACCTGACAGCGATGTGTCCGGCACACGCGCTCCGTCGAGCTGCGCGGTCGCGGCCCCGCCGGGGCCTCCGGCCGTTCGGACGGGGCTCCGGGCGGTGCCCGAACCCGAACCACTCCTCGCCGCGCCATGCGTCGCTGCCGTGATCAGTCACGTGTCTCATGTCACATTCCGGAATGTGAACAGAGGTGACCCGGAGGTGGCCCGCGTTCTAGCCTGGCTGACGCAGCTGGTTCGCCCTGCCCGCCAGGCAGAGGTGTCGTAAGAGGGAACCCGGTGGGAATCCGGGACTGCCCCGCAGCGGTGAGTGGGAACGACCGCCGTCATGAGCACTGGGCCCGGCCGGGTCTGGGAAGCGACGGCCAGTAGGAATCTGTTCCGGCAGATGTGCCCACGAGTCCGAAGACCTGCCCGTTGCCCGTACGCGAACGATCGCGTGCGGCCATCCCGGTGACCTCGTGGGCGGGTCGGCGTACATACCGGACGGACAGGCGCGCCATGGCGTGGAACTGGGCCGTCCGGTTCGTCACCTCTTCGCGCTCGCGTCCCGTCCCCGGGATTCAAGGAGACATCTCGCGAAGGAGATTTCCGTGACAGCGAAGTCCGCAGCCGCGGCGGCACAGGCCACCGTGTACGGCTACCCCCGCCAAGGCCGCAACCGGGAACTGAAGAAGGCCGTCGAGGGGTACTGGAAGGGCCGCGTCGGCGCCGACGCCCTCCGCGAAACGGCGGCCGGCCTGCGCCGGTCCAACTGGCGCCGGCTGGCGGACGCCGGTGTCCACGAGGTGCCGACCGGCGATTTCTCGTACTACGACCATGTCCTGGACACCAGCGTCATGGTCGGTGCCGTGCCCGAGCGGCACCGGGACGCCGTCACGGCCGACGCGCTCGACGGCTACTTCGCGATGGCCCGCGGCACCCAGGACGTGGCGCCGCTGGAGATGACCAAGTGGTTCGACACCAACTACCACTACCTCGTCCCCGAGCTCGGCCCCGACACCGTCTTCACCGCCGACTCCTCCAAGCAGGTCGCCGAGCTGAAGGAAGCCCTCGCGCTCGGTCTCACCGCCCGGCCGGTGCTCGTCGGCCCCGTCACCTATCTCCTGCTCGCCAAGCCCGCGCCCGGGGTGGCCGCCGACTTCGAACCGCTGACCCTGCTGGACCGGCTGCTGCCGGTCTACGCCGAGGTGCTCGCCGACCTGCGCGCCGCCGGCGCGGAGTGGGCCCAGCTCGACGAGCCCGCCCTCGTCCAGGACCGCACACCGGCCGAGCTGAACGCCGCCGCCCGCGCCTACCGCGACCTCGGTGGCCTCACCGACCGCCCCAAGCTGCTCGCGGCCTCGTACTTCGACCGCCTCGGTGAAGCCCTGCCCATCCTGGCGAAGGCACCGATCGAGGGCCTGGCACTCGACTTCACCGGCGCCGCGGCGGCCAACCTCGACGCCCTGGCCTCGGTGGGCGGACTGCCCGGCAAGCGCCTCGTCGCCGGTGTGGTCAACGGCCGCAACATCTGGATCAACGACTACGAGAAGTCGCTGTCCGTCCTCGGGACGCTCCTCGGCCTGGCCGGCCGGGTCGACGTGGCCGCCTCGTGCTCCCTGCTGCACGTCCCGATCGACACGGCCGCCGAACGGGACATCGACCCGCAGATCCTCCGCTGGCTCGCCTTCGCCCAGCAGAAGACCACCGAGATCGTCACTCTGGCCAGGGGACTGGCGCAGGGCACCGACACCATCGCCGCGGAGATCGCCGCCAACCGCGCCGACCTCGCCTCCCGGGCGAACTCCCCGATCACCCGCGACCCGGCCGTACGGGCCAGGACCGCCGCCGTCACCGACGCCGACGGCCGCCGCTCCCACCCCTACCCCGAGCGGGCGACCGCCCAGCGCGCCCACCTCGGACTGCCGCTGCTGCCGACGACCACCATCGGCTCGTTCCCGCAGACCGACGAGCTGCGTACGGCCCGCGCCGACCTGCGTACCGGACGTATCGACACCGCCGGATACGAGGAGCGCATCAGGGCCGAGATCGGCGAGGTCATCTCCTTCCAGGAGAAGACGGGCATCGATGTCCTGGTGCACGGCGAGCCCGAACGCAACGACATGGTGCAGTACTTCGCCGAACAGCTCACCGGCTGTCTGGCCACCCAGCACGGCTGGGTCCAGTCCTACGGAACCCGCTACGTCCGCCCGCCCGTCCTCGCCGGTGACATCTCCCGTCCCGAGCCGATGACGGTGCGCTGGACCTCCTACGCCCAGTCGCTCACCGAGCGCCCCGTCAAGGGCATGCTCACCGGGCCCGTCACCATGCTGGCCTGGTCCTTCGTCCGCGACGACCAGCCGCTCGGTGACACCGCCCGCCAGGTCGCCGTCGCGCTGCGCGACGAGGTCGACGACCTCGAGGCGGCGGGCACGTCCGTCATCCAGGTCGACGAGCCCGCCCTGCGTGAGACCCTTCCCCTGCGCGCCGCGGACCACGGCGCCTATCTGGACTGGGCCACCGAGTCGTTCCGCCTCACCACCAGTGGCGTACGCCCGGACACCCAGATCCACACCCATATGTGCTACGCCGAGTTCGGCGACATCGTCCAGGCCATCGACGACCTCGACGCCGACGTCATCAGCCTGGAGGCCGCCCGCTCCCACATGCAGGTCGCGCGCGAACTCGCCGAGCACGGCTACCCGCGCGAGGCCGGCCCCGGTGTCTACGACATCCACTCCCCGCGCGTGCCCGGCACGGACGAGGCGGCGGCCCTGCTCCGCAAGGGACTGGAGGCCATTCCGGCCGAGCGCCTGTGGGTCAACCCCGACTGCGGGCTGAAGACCCGCGGCTGGCCCGAGACCCGAGCCTCCCTGGAGAACCTGGTCACGGCGGCCCGCACCGTACGCGAGGAACTGCCCGCCTCCTGATTCCCCGACGGCCGGGACGGACACGAACGGTGTCCGTCCCGGCCGTCCCGCGTGGTCCCCCGCGTCGCGCCCCTGCCACGAGTCAGGTCTCTCCTCTCTCCCGGGCCCGGGAGGCATTCGCCGGCGGCGGGTCTCGTCGCTGTTGCGGACGCGGACGCCGGTGGTGCCGGGGGAAGTGGTGCGCCGGCCCCGGCCGCTGGGCCCGGCCCGAACGCTGAGGGCCTTCCTCGACAAGTACGGGGTGAGGCCGCGACCGCGCGGCCGTGGGAGGGGACCTTGTGGAACCGGACGACGACGATCTGCTGGTGCGCTCGGCGCGTGACCCCGTGGCCTTCGAGCCGCTGGTCGAGCGCCATGCCCACGTCCTGCACGGCTATCTGGCCCGCCGGGCGCCCGCCGTCGCGGACGACCTGCTGGCGGAGGTCTGGCTGCAGGCGTACACCAGCCGCACCACCTTCGACGCCACCCGTGGCACGGCTCGCACCTGGCTCTTCGGAGTGGCCAGGAACGTACTGGCCGCGCACTGGCGGCGCGGTGCGCCGGAACGGCCAGGGGCGGCCGGTGGCGACGACCACGCCGTCAGCGACCCGTGGCAGGCGGTGGACGAACGGCTGGACGCCGCCGCGGTCGCGCCCTCGATACGCCGTACCTTGGACCGGCTTCCGCACGTGGAGCGGGAATTGCTGCTGCTCATCGCCTGGGAGCAGCTCACCCCGACCGAGGCCGCGGCCGTGATCGGCATCCCGCCGGGCACCGCGCGGTCCCGACTGCACCGCGCCCGCGCACGGCTGCGCCAGGCGCTTGAACCGGCCACCGTACTTCCCCGGACAGGAGACTCCGCATGACCACGATCACTGACGATGACACACGCGACCTGGAGCCGGATTTCCTGGACTTCGCCGGTGCCGGGGCGCTGTGCGCGGCCGGGCGGGTGGATCCGGCGCAGGGGGCGGCTGTCGACGCCGCCCGGAGGGTCGTACGGGAAGCCGTGGCCCGGGACAGGGCCGATACGACCGGTGGGCGGGGCAGGCGCCGGCGCCGGTTCGCGGTGTCGGCGGTCGCCGTGGCCGCGGTGGCCGCGGGGGTCTTCGTCCTGCCGGTGACCGGGACGGACGGCGCGCCGCCGGCCGCCGGTGCGAACGCGGCGACCTTCCTGCGGGACGTCGCCGTCACGGCGGCGCAGAAGCCCGCCTCCCACGCCCGGTACTGGAAGGTGCGCGCGCGCTACACCATGAGCACGCGGCCGGGCCAGGAGCAGACGAACTGGTACAGCCGCACCTCCGTCACTCTCCTCAACCCCGGAGGCAGGGAGTCGAGCGTCTGCCACGGCGATTTCTGCACCTTCCGGTCGGCCGGACAGACGACCTGGTCGGTCGGGCGCGAGCGGGTCACCTGGGACGAACTCGCCGAACTGCCCACCGACCCGCAGGCCTTGAGGACCAGGCTCCTCAGCGGTTCCACCGACGGCGACCGCGCCCTCTACAACGGCATCGTGAGCCTCCTCACCACCGCACCGTCGGGACCGCACCTGCGCGCGGCCCTCTTCGAGATCCTCGCGGGCATGGACGGCGTACGGCTTCTCGGACCGGTGAAGGACAGCGAGGGACGGCGGGGCACCGCCGTGGAGTGGCAGGGCCCGTCCATGCACCACGTCCTCATCGTGGATCCGGCCGGCAGCACCGTCCTGGAGCACAGGGAGAAGGGCCACGGCGCCTTGAGGGACGCCCGGGGGACCACGACGTTTCTGTCGACGGGCCCGGCGCGGCAACTCGGCTGATCCGACGTCTCCGTCGTCGGTCCCCGCCGGCCCCGGCACGGGCGGCGCGCCTCGGGGAGCGTTCCCCCGCTGCCGGGTACCGCGAGCACAACGACGTCCCCGCCGTCGCCTATGCTGCCCGCTGGAACGGGGCCGAGCCGTCGGTGCCGCCGGTGAGGGGGAAGTATGGCCGACCTGCCCGTCCGTACCTCGTCGCGTCCCGCACGAAGTGCCGACGACGGCGGTACCGCGTCGCTGCTCGCACCGCCGAGGGAGGCGCCCCGGGATGCCGCACCGGATACCCGCGGCTCCCTGTGGTCCCTCGACGGGGTGATCCTGCTCGTCGAGGACGACGCGGGTGACGCGCTGCTGGTGGAGGAGATGCTCGCCGACAGCGATCTGGACTCCTCGCTCACCTGGTGCCGGTCACTGGCCGAGGGACAGCGTTTTCTCGTCGGCCGCACCACCCCGGTCTGTGTGCTGCTCGATCTCCACCTTCCGGACGCCCGTGGCGTCGACGCGGTCACCCAGATCCTCGCCACGGCGCCGGACGCCGCCATCGTCGTCCTCACCGGTCTGGCCGAGGGCGAGGCGGGGCTCGCGGCCGTGGCGACCGGCGCGCAGGACTATCTGGTCAAGGGACGGATCGACCCGGAGGCGCTGGGCAGAGCGGTCCGCTACGCCCTCCAGCGCAAGCAGGTCGAACGGACGGCGGCGGCGCTCCGCGCCAACGAGCTGATGGCCAAGGAGAACGCCCGGCTGGAACGCGGTCTGCTGCCGGTCCCGCTGCTGCGCGGCGACGATTTCGAGGCGACCGCGCGGTACGAACCGGGCCGCGCCCACGGCCTGCTGAGCGGCGACTTCTACGATGTCGTCCAGACCGCGGACGGCACGGTCCACGCGGTCATAGGGGATGTCTCCGGCCACGGTGCGGCGGAGGCCGCCCTCGGCGTCTGCCTGCGGGTCGCCTGGCGCACGGCCGTGCTCTGCGGGACGGAGGTACGGGACCTGGTCCCCCTCCTGGAGGAGATCCTCGTCGCGGAACGCTTCGACCAGCATGTCTTCGCCACGGTCAGCTCCCTCGTCTTCCCGCCCGGGGGGCACGAGGTCCGGGTCCTGCGCGCGGGCCACCCGGGACTGCTCGTACGCGACCGGGCCACGGTCCGCTGGGAGGAGCCGGGGGCCGGCATGGCCCTGGGGCTGCTGCCGGGTACGGGCCGGTGGACCGAGACCACCCTGCCGCTGCCGCCAGGAGGGCATGTGGTGGTGTTCACCGACGGCCTCTTCGAAGGGCGCACGGGACCGTCCGCCCGGCTCGGTGAGGAGGGACTGCTCGGCCTGGCCGGCGAGCACAGCACGCTCCCGCCGAGGGCCTTCGTCGACGCGCTGGTCGACGGGGCCGCCGAGCGAGCGGCTCCGTACGGCGGACTCGCGGACGATGTCGCGGTGCTGCACCTCGGCTGGGCGGGGCCGAGCGGCAGCACGGAGAAAATGGGACGACAGCGTACGGACCGGTGAGCGAGACATGGTGAGCGAGACGCCGCGCCCCCGTACGGCCCGGCACGCCACATCGGCCCGGCTCTCGGTGCAGGGCTGGGTCCAGCTGATCCTGGTGGCCCTGGTGCTGGTGGTGTGCGGCTGCACCGTCGCCGGCGGTGTGCTGCTGTCGCGGACCAACGACCGTACCAATGAGCTGGTCGACCACATCCAGCCCGCCCGTTCCACGGTGTTCCAGTTCCAGAAGTCCCTGCTCGACCAGGAGACCGGAGTACGGGGCTTCGTACTGACCGCCGACGCCTCGTTCCTCGCACCGTACGACCGCGGCCGTGAGGACGAGCGGCGGTTCGCCGCACGCGTCGATGCCGTCGTGGCGTCCAACCCCCTGTTCACCGCGGATCTCGAACGCATCACACGCGCGGCGCGGACATGGCGGGGCGAATGGGCGGAGCCGCTGATCGCGTCCGTACGCACCGGGGGCCCGGAGGCGGCCTCGGCGGCGCGGCTGGACGGCAGCAAGGAAGGCTTCGACGAACTGCGCCGTCTCTTCGCCGTGCAGCAGGACCATCTCGACACGGCCAGGGACCGGGCACGGACGGAGCTGAACGCCGCGCGGTCGCTGCGCGACACCGTACTCGTCGTGATCCTGGTCGTCTTCGTCCTCGCCGTGGTGGGCCTGGCCCTGCTTCTGCGGCAGATGGTCGGCCGTCCGCTCAACACCCTGCGGGCCGCCTCCGACGGCGTGCGCGCCGGGGCGTTCGACCGGCGCATCGAGGTCGGGGGGCCCGCCGACCTCCGGGCCGTGGCCGCGGCGGTCGAGGACATGCGCGGACGCCTCGCCGACGAGATCGCCGCGGGACGCTCGCGCGAAGCCGTGCTCGCGCAGCAGACCGAGGAACTGCGCCGCTCGAACTCGGAACTCGAGCAGTTCGCCTATGTCGCCTCGCACGACCTCCAGGAACCACTGCGCAAGATCGCCTCGTTCTGCCAGCTGCTGGAGAAGCGGTACGGGGCGGTACTGGACGAACGCGGCAAGCAGTACATCGACTTCGCCGTCGACGGCGCCAAGCGGATGCAGACCCTGATCAACGACCTGCTCACCTTCTCCCGGGTGGGGCGGGTGCACGACGCCTGGCAGACCGTGCGGCTGGACAAGGCCCTGGACCGCGCGCTGCACAATCTGGGCCTGGTGATCCAGGAAGCGGGAGCCACGGTCGTACGGGAGAACCCGCTGCCCGAGGTGAACGGTGATCCGACCACCCTCACCATGCTCTGGCAGAACCTCATCGGCAACGCCGTCAAGTTCCGCAGACACGACGTCCCCTGCCGGATCACCGTCGACTGCGTACGGCAGGACGACGAGTGGCGGCTGACCGTCGCGGACAACGGCATCGGTGTCGCGCCCGAGTTCGCCGAGAAGGTCTTCGTCATCTTCCAGCGACTGCACGGCAGGGACGAGTACGGGGGAACCGGGATCGGCCTCGCGCTGTCGCGGAAGATCGTCGAGTTCCACGGTGGCCGGATCCGGCTGGAGCCGGGCCCGGAGGGCGGCACCAGCATTCTCTTCACCCTGCCCGTCACCGCGGGCGGACCGGAAGCCTCCGAAGCGGCTCAGCCCTCCGAAGCGGTCCTCCGGTCCTCCGAAGCAGTCCGCCGGCCCTATGAAGCCACTCGGCCCTCCGAAGCGGCTCGGCCGCCCCTGGCATCCGAAAAACCCGAACCATCCGGTACATCGGCCCCATCGGGAGCCCCCGCGCCGTACGCGGCCGGGCGGACCGGCGAGGACGGCGTATCGGCCACGACCCCACCGGGAGCACCCTCATGAACCCCTCGACCGCCCCGAACAGCTCCTCCGGCGCGCACCTCGTCATGCAGCCGATCGAGGTCCTACTCGTCGAGGACGACGCGGGTGATGAGCTGATGACCCGCGAGGCGTTCGAGGACAACAAGATCCGCAACACCCTCCATGTGGCGCGCGACGGTGAGGAGGCCCTCGACTTCCTGTACCGGCGGGGCGCCCACCAGGACGCACCCCGGCCGGACCTCATCCTGCTGGATCTCAACCTGCCGAAGTACGACGGACGCCAGGTGCTCGAACGGATCAAGACCGATCCCGATCTCGCGCCGATCCCGGTCGTCGTACTGACCACGTCCTCCGCGGAGGAGGACATCCTGCGCAGCTACAAGCTGCACGCCAACGCCTATGTGACCAAGCCCGTCGATCTGGAGCAGTTCATCTCGGCGGTCCGCCAGATCGACGAGTTCTTCGTCACCGTCGTCCGGCTTCCCGGGCGCACACGACCGCCTCACTGACGATCTCCACATCCACATCCACATCCACACCCGCAGGCCGCATCCGCATCCGCACCCCGGGCCCGCGCCCGTCGCCGGTTTCCCGGTAATCGCGTATCCGGAAACAGGAAGCGCCGGCATGAGATGCGAACGCATGGCGGGGGAACTTCAGGGCACACGGTCTCCTGGAGGTTGATAACCATGGTTCCCCTGCTTCTCGTTCTTCTGCTCGCCCTGATCCTTTTCGGCGCGGGCTTCGCGCTCAAGGCCCTGTGGTGGATCGCGGTCATTATTCTTGTCGTCTGGCTGCTCGGATTCGTGATTCGCCCCGCAGCCACCGGTGGCCGGCGAAGCCGCTGGTACCGCTGGTAGACGCACTGTCCGACCGTGAGAAGGGTGGGGTGGGCCCGGACGACCGTCCGGGCCCACCCCACCCTTCTGTACGTTCCGGCGCGAGGGCATTCGGGCGACGCCCGCACCGGGTACTGAATACGGCCGGGGACGGCGGGCACACGAAGCCTGTGAACAGTTCGGAGAAGCCCGGCCGTGAAGATGTATTCCGGCCTGGAATCGCTACTGAAGGAGGTATTTCATGAGTGCGGATATGAGCGCGGCCATGTGGGGCTACCAGCCGACGACCGGTCACACCGCCGGGAGCAGCCTGGTCGGTTACAAGGTCGAGGCGACCGACGGGAGCATCGGCAAGGTCGACAAGCACTCCGACGACGTCGGCGCCGCGCACATCGTGGTCGACACCGGTGTATGGATCTTCGGCAAGCATGTCCTGCTGCCCGCCGGTCTTGTCAGCGGCATCGACACGGCCGAGGAGAGGATCTACATCGACCGGACCATGGAACAGATCAAGAACGCTCCCGAGTACGACAAGGACAAGCACAACGGGGACGCGGGCTATCACGACAAGATCAGCGGCTACTACGGAAGCCACCAGCGCTGACCGAACCGCACTGCGGGGCCGAGAGATCCGCAGGGTGCCGGGGAGGTAGAGTGCGCGGTTCGCTACCGAAGGGGTCACTGACGATGGCTACGTATGTGCTGATTCCCGGTGCCGCGTCAGGCCCGTGGTACTGGCACCTGCTGGAGGGCGAGCTGCGCGGGCGCGGCCATGACGTGGTGGCGGTGGACCTGCCGTGCGACGACGACTCGGCCGGGCTGGCCGAGTACGCCGACACCGTGGTCGGCGCCGTCGGTGATCGCGCCGACCTGATCGTGGTGGCGCATTCCTTCGGTGGGTTCACCGCCCCGCTGGTGTGCGACCGGGTGCCAGTGGACCTGCTGGTGATGGTGCAGGCACAGATCCCGGCCCCGGGCGAGAGCCCGGGCCAGTGGTGGGCCAACACGGGCTACGAGCAGGCCAGGCGCGAACAGGACGAACGCGACTGCCGGGGTCCCGACGACGCCGACGACACCGCCCTGTTCCACCATGACACCCCGCCCGCGCTGGCCGCCGAGGTCAAGAACCACACGCGCGCGCAGTCGGCCACCCCGTTCATGAAGCCATGGCCACTGGCCGCCTGGCCGAATGTGCCCACGAGGTTCCTCCTGTCCCGGGACGACCGCTTCTTCCCCGCCGCGTACATGCGCCGGATCGTGCGGGAACGCCTCGGGATCACCCCCGACGAACTGCCCGGCGACCACTGCCCCATGCTCGGTCACCCCACAGAACTGGCCGACCGGCTGGAGGCGTACCGCACGGGAGCGTGACAGCCACCCGGCCGTACGCCACGCGTGCCACGCCACGGCCCCCCTGTCGCGCAACGCCACGCCGCCACGCCGACGCCGGACCGCCGCGGTGGCCGGACCGCCGTGTGGCCCGGCCGGGCGGGGCAGCGCGTGTGCCCCCTGGCGGACCTTCTCCGTCGCGCCCTAGGATCCCCCTGCTTCGGACTGAAACCGCAGTGACAATTGAAGGCGCGCGACTGACCGCAACCCGCTTCGCCCAGGAAGGCCGTCCATGCGCCAGCCCTTTGCCCTTCGCACCGTGCTCACCACGGCAGCCCTCGGTCTCGCCCTCGTCGGCGCGCCCGCTGTCGCCCAGGCCCAGCCCGTCCCCGGGACGAGCGCGCCCGTCAAGGTCTCTCTCACGGTCCAGGGCCCCGACGGGCTGCTGTTCAAGGGGAAGATCAGGACGAAGGGACACGACGTCACCACCGCCACCGGCGGTACGCACACCTGCGACGGGACCAACGGTGGCGCGAACGCGACCGCGGTGCCCACCCCGACCGCCGCGCTCGACGACGCCGCCCGCGAGCGGGGCTTCACCTGGGACGGCACCTGGTACGCGTCCTTCGACGACTTCTCCGTCGACACCATCAAGCAGGTCAGCGGTGGGGGAGTGGCCTACTGGAACATCTCCGTGAACGGCACGCCCACACCGGTGGGCGGCTGCCAGTTCAAGCTGAACGCCGGTGACCGGGTGGCGTTCACCTGGACCGCCTTCTAGGGACTGCCGGGGGAGGAGCGCCGGGTCCGCGCTCCACTGAGAAGCCGCGGATGCGGGTCCGTGCCGTCGTACGGCGCGGACCCGCACCCGGGAGGGTCAGGCGCCCCAGCGCAGGGCGATCGTGTCGCCCGTGTTGATCACCTTGTCGCGGGCCGCGCCCGCGAAGGCGGAGCCGTCGACGCCGACCTTCCAGGTCGAAGTTCCGCTGTTGGCCTTGCCGTTGATCGCGGTGATGGTGCCCGTCCCGGACGACGGGGTGACGCTTGTCACGCAGCCGGCCGGGGTGGCGGCGGTGGTGGCGGCCGTCAGGATGTCGCCGAGGGTGGCCGTGGTGCCCGTGGGGGTGAAGGCCACGGAGCAGACCTTGAGTCCGCCCGCGCCGTCGTCGACCGTGACGCCCAGCGTGGTCGCCGTACCGGCGGTGAAGGTGCTCTGGGCGGCCCACTGCGGGGCGCCGGCGGTGACGGGGACGGGAGGGGCGGAGGTGAAGCCGCCGCCCGCCACCGCGCGCAGTCCGTCGATGGACGCGTAGGCGGAGGGGGAGGTGTCACCGGGGAGGTAGCGGAAGCCGCCGCCGGGGTTGAACTGCTGGGCGATCAGGAAGTTCACCGGGGTCCTGCCCAGGGGAGTGAGGAAGTCGCCGGTCTGCGGGTTGATGCCGCAGGCGTTGAGCCCGGAGACGGCCCAGCCGTTGGAATCGGTGTTGGCACCGAACACGGCGTTGAAGGCGCCGGAGTTGTTGACGAGTTTGCTCTTGAGGAATGCCTTGGCCTGGGTGATGTCCGAGTCGGTGTTGGGCACTCCGGAGGCGCAGAGGGCGGCCATGGACGCGCCGGTCATGTCGATGTCGCTCACGGCGGCCAGCTGGGCCGGGTTGCCCTCGGCCTTGCTGTAGTTCCACCCGCCGTCGTTGTGCTGGTTGGCCCGTATCCGGGTGACCATAGCGTCCAGGAGGGCCTGGGGCACCCGCTGGGCGCCCGACTGCGTTCTGGCCCCGCCGAGGGCGAGCGCGGCGAAGACCGTGCCGTTGTAGTTGGCCGACGGCCCGAAGTAACCGGCCTCCGCCGTCTGCCAGTAGCCGTAGATGTTCGCGATGAGATTGCGGGAGGCGGACACGCGCGCGGGGTCGATCCCGGCCGCGTAGGCGTTGAGCGTGCCGCGTTCGTAGTCGGTGACCACGGGTGAGGCGGACGGCCAGCCGGCCGTGGACAGGAGATTGCGGTAGACGGTACGGGCGTTCTTGGTGACGTCTGCGCCCGGGGTGACGTCCACGGCGGCCGTGCCGGCGGCGGCGAGGGCGCTGAACGCCCACTCGTTGGACAGACCGGCGCCCGCGTAAGAACCGTCGGCGGCCTGGAGCGACTTGAGGTAGGCGACACCGTTGGTCTTCGAGGTGGCGATCTGCGCGGGAGTGGAGGTCGCGGCGGCGGGCAGCACCGTCAGCGCGAGAGCCCCCAGCGCCGCGGGGACGGCGAGAGCGATGCGGCGGGAGGTGAGAGAACGGGACATGGCCTGCTCCTGGGATGAGGGACGCCGGCCGGGCACGCCGTCCTCGCGGCCGGAGCACCGGAGACGGGCGGGGCCGCCGTCCGAACGCGTGGTACGGCTTCCTGGGACTCGCTGCCGTATGGGCATTCGGGCTCGGAACGGCCCCCTGCCGTCCCATACCGCTGCGCGTCAGCCCCGGATTCGCACCGGGTTCCCCCACATGGCAGCCCCGGACGCTACCCGAGGGATCACCGGTCCGCCAGACGCCACGGCCGCCGCCGGCCGCAGGAGGGGCTGACGCGGTTCATGCCTCCTTGACGCTGTCTTCACAGGCGTGTTCCAATCCGGCTGATAAGCAAACAGCCCCAGGGGAAGCCGGTCGGAATCCGGCGCTGACCCGCAACCGTAGGCCCGGCGCAGCCCGGGCGAGCCGGAATGCCTGGAGCAGTGGATCAGCGAGAGACGCCGTCGCGGACTACGGCGTGGTTCGATCGGCCTCCCCACGGAACACGCCGTGCGGCGGGGTCTTTTCGCCACGCGCGAGCCGCCCGGACGACACGAGGGGCCGTGGTGGGGACCGCACAGCAAGCAGACCGGCGTACGGGACACCGAAGACTGCTGTCGCTGATATCGGCGGCCCTTCTCGTCCTCGGCGCCGCCGTGGCGTTCGTCACGGGAACAACCCCCGCGTCGGCGGACCCCGTCGGGGACTGCACGGCCACCAGGGGCGCGATCGTCGCCGTCGACTTCGGGCCCTTCGGCGGCACGGTCCAGCGGGGCTGCGACACCACCCCCACCACCGGCTACGAACTCCTCCACGAGGGCGGGTTCACCACGGCGGGCACCGAGCACGACGGTCCCGCCTTCATCTGCCGCATCGGTTCCGGATCCTTCAACTCCGGTACGGAGTACCCGACTCCGGACAAGGAGGACTGCGTACTGACCCCCCAGGCCACCGCCTACTGGTCGTACTGGATCGCCTCGCCCGGACAGGACGAGTGGTCCTACAGCCCGCTCGGGGCCATGGACCGCAGGCCCGGGGCGGGCGATGTCGACGCGTGGGTGTTCGGCGGCACGGACGTCGGCGGCACCACCGGCAGGCCCACCTTCACTCCCGACCAGGTGCGTGCCGCCGGCGGCGGCACGCCCGAGCCCAGCGGCCCCCCGACACTTCCCGCGGGAGAGGTGGATGTCCCCGCCGCCGCCCGGTGGCTGACGGGCCGGCTCACGGACGGCGAGCGGATCGTCGACGAGGGCGCCGACAGCCCGAACCATCCGCTGACGACCGAGGCCGCCTACGCCCTCGCCGCGTCCGGCGGCAGGAGCGCGACCCTCGACAAGATCACGGCGTTCCTCACGGCCCATACCGACGTCTACGCCTACCCCGGCGGCGCGGACGCCCCGCCGGACGCGCCCGCCGCCGCCCGCCTGGCCCTGCTCGCCGAGATCACCGAAGGCGACCCGCGTGCCTTCGGAGGCCATGACCTGCTCGGCGATCTGGTGAAGAACGTCTGCGCGGCCGGCCCCGAGTCCGGCGGTCCGACACCGGGCTGCACGGCCAAGGGCGACTTCGTCGGCGCCTCGTACGCCGACGGGCAGGCACTGGCCGTACTGGCTGTGGTGCGCGGCGGTGTCCGGCCCCCGGCCGGGACCGTGGAGCGGCTGACCCAGCTCCAGTGCCGGGACGGCGGAATCACCAGCATCCTGATCCGTCCCGGCGAGTACTGCGACGGCGATCCGGCCACCACCGGTCTTGTCGCTCTCGTCCTGAACAAGGCGGGCGGCCAGGCCGACGCCGTCGCCAAGGCCCGCGCGTATCTGAAGAAGACCCAGCGCCAGGACGGCGGTTTCCCCGGCTACACGGGCTCCGCCACCGCCGGCGTGACCGCCACGGCCTACGCGGCCCAGGCGCTGCGCGTCCTCGGCGACACGGCCCAGGCGGACGCCGCCGTCTCCTGGCTCTCCACACAGCAACTCCCGGACGGGGGCTTCGGATTCGAGGAAGGGGCCTCGGACGCGGCCCTCTATCCGACCGCCCCCGCCGTACTCGCCGGCGCGGACACCAGCCTGGTCGACCTGACCACCGAGCGGCCCGGACCGAGCGAGCCGCCGACGTCCCCGCCGGCATCCCCTTCCCCCACCGCGCCCGGCGCGGGCCCCGACCTGAAGAAGGGCGTCGCGTACCTGACCAGCCCGGCGAACCTCGAGCAGGGGCGGTACTACACGGCCGGCGGCGGCCGGGCGGACTTCGGTCTCACCATCGACGGCGCCTTCGCCCTGGCCGCGACCGGCCACGACAACAACGCCCTGCGCGCCGTCGTCGACTTCCTCGACAAGGGCGGCGAGGACCCCGAGGGCCGTACGGTGCACGACTGGACGAGCGTCGGCACCAAGTACGCCGCGGGCGGGTCGATCGGCAAGACCGCCCTCCTCGCCGAGACCGTCGGCCGGGACCCCCGCGACTTCGGCGGCCGGGACCTGATCGCCGCTCTCGGCACCGCGGTGTGCCGGACACCGTCCCGGGCACCGGACCGGAGCTGCCCGGCCAAGGGCGCCTACACCTATGCCCCGTCCGTCTTCGCCCAGTCCCTGGGCGTGCTGGCCCAGTTGAGGGCCGGGGAGAAGGACGCGGCCCGGGAGCCCGTCGCGTTCCTGGAGAGCCTCCAGCATCCCTCCGGCGCCTGGCCCAGCCTGATCCCGGCGACGGGCGACTCCGACGTCGACTCCACCGCCATGGCCGCGATGACCCTGGACCTGGTGGCGGACGAGAAGGCCCGGACCGGGGTGGACAAGGCTCTGGCCTGGATCGCGGGCGAGCAGTTGCCGGACGGCGGCTTCCCCGGCGCGGCCGGCAACTCGGTGAACTCCGCGGCGCTCGCGGTCCAGGGGCTCTCCCTGGACGCGCCCAGGTACAGCGCGCGGATCGCCAAGGCCCTCGGGTTCCTCGCCTCCCAGCAGAACACCGACGGCGGCTTCAACGTCGCGAAGGAAGGCCAGCGCGGCTCGGACATACGTGCCTCCACCCAGGCCGTCGGCGGCGCCACCGGCGTCTCCTTCGGGGTGCTCACCCGGAGCCTCACCGGCACCACGCCCCGGCCCATCCCCGCCCCGTCCTCCTCCGGTCCGGTGA
>NZ_MAUD01000290.1 GCF_001700515.1 Streptomyces lushanensis | reverse complement strand
CTCCGCCCCGGCCCCGGGCGCCGGAGCCCCGGCCGGATCCGCCGTCGGGCCGCGCCGGCCCGCCCGGCAGCGGGATCATGTCGTACCAGTCGCCGCCGATCTGGAGCCCGCCGCCGGTCGGCACGTACCGCGCCGCCACCGTCATCCCCGGGATCTCCGGCCCGAGCGTCGGCATCATCGTGCGCTGGAGGCCGAGCGACAGCTCACGCTCGGTCTCGGCCAGAGAGGCGCGGGACAGCGCCTGCGCCAGCATCCGCGCCACCGTCGTCAGCACGGAGCGCTCGTCGGGGGAGAACGCGACGCGGTGCTTGAACCCGGCCATCCAGCACCCCAGCGTGCGCCCGGACACGACCAGCGGGAGATAGGCCCAGGAGCGCCGCTCGAAGCGGCGCACGGAGTGCCAGGCGGCCGGGTAGCGGGCGCTGTACGCCTCCGGCGACGGCAGATAGACGGCCCGCCCGCTCCGTACGACCTCGGCCGCCGGATAGTCCGTGTCCAGCCGCATGTCCTCGAAGGGAGCCGCGTCCCCGGGATCGTGCCCGTGGTGGCCGATGATCGTCAGCCGGTCGCCGGAGACACCGAAGACCGCGAGACCGTCCGGCGAGAAGCCCGGCATGGACAGGGACGCGGCGACACGCAGCACCTCGGCGGTCGAGCGGGCCTCGGCCAGCGCGCGGCCCGCGTCGAGCAGGAACGCCTCGCGGGAGCGGCGCCAGTCGCCGGTGACCGAGGTGCCCCCGACGGCGGTTCCCGGCCGAACCTCCGCGACCTCCTGGATCGTGCCGTACAGCTCGACGTACGGCGGGCCCTCGGGCTCGCGCCGGACGGCCGTCCTGGCCCGGGACCGTACGGTACGGAGCACCCTGCCGTTCTCGTCCATGATCCGCAGCCGGGCCTCGGCGAGCGTACGCTCGGCGATCGCGAGATGGACGATGCCGCTGATCTCGTTCCAGTCGACCGGATGGAACCGCGCGCGTGCCGCCGCCAGCGTGAGCACCACGGGCTCGGCAGGCAGCCCGAGCAGCCGGGCCGCCTCCGCGTCGAAGGTGACCGTCCCGGACGCGTTGTCCCAGCGCCACAGACCGGTCGCGATCGCGGACAGGACATCCTCGGTGCGCATTGTCCCACTTTATGAATATCTGAGGAGTGAACGCCACTGAGGGGCGGAACGGCCGGGCGGTAACCTGTTGTGCGGTACGCCATCGTCCTGTTGTGCTGTACCGCGGATCCCACCGGCCACCGGCCGGAGCCCGACGAGGCCAACCCCAACCCGCTAAGACTGGATGAAACGACGATGCATCGGTACAGGTCCCACACCTGCGGCGAGCTCCGCGCCTCTGACGTCGGCACCGACGTCCGGCTGAGCGGCTGGCTGCACAATCGCCGAGACCTGGGCGGCATCCTCTTCATCGATCTCCGTGACCACTACGGACTGGTCCAGCTCGTCGCCAGGCCCGGCACCGCGGCCAACGAGGAGCTGTCCAGGCTCACCAAGGAGACCGTCGTCCGGATCGACGGCACGGTCTCCGCGCGCGGTGCGGAGAACGTCAACCCGGAGCTGCCGACCGGCGAGATCGAGATCGAGGTCTCCGAGGTCGAGATCCTCGGCGCGGCGGGCCCGCTGCCCTTCACGGTCAACGCCGAGGACGGCGTCAACGAGGAGCGGCGCCTGGAGTACCGCTTCCTCGATCTGCGCCGCGAGCGCATGCACCGCAACATCATGCTGCGCACGGCCGTGATCTCCGCCATCCGGCACAAGATGACCGCGCTGGGCTTCAACGAGATGGCCACCCCGATCCTCACCGCGACCTCTCCCGAGGGCGCCCGTGACTTCGTGGTGCCCTCCCGGCTCAACCCGGGCAGGTTCTACGCGCTGCCGCAGGCGCCGCAGCAGTTCAAGCAGCTCCTGATGATCTCGGGCTTCGACCGCTACTTCCAGATCGCGCCGTGCTTCCGCGACGAGGACGCCCGCGCCGACCGCTCGCCGGGCGAGTTCTACCAGCTCGACGTCGAGATGAGCTTCGTCGAGCAGGAGGATGTCTTCCGCCCGATCGAGAAGCTCATGACCGAGCTGTTCGAGGAGTTCGGCGGCGGCCGTCATGTCACCTCGCCGTTCCCGAGGATCCCCTTCCGCGAGTCGATGCTGAAGTACGGCAACGACAAGCCGGATCTGCGGGCCCGGCTGGAGCTGGCCGACATCTCGGACGTCTTCGAGGGCTCCGAGTTCAAGGCGTTCGCGGACAAGCACGTACGCGCGCTGCCGGTCCCGGACACCGCGGGCCGGCCGCGGAAGTTCTTCGACGGGCTCGGCGAGTTCGCCGTCGAGCACGGTGCGAAGGGCCTGGCCTGGGTGCGGGTCGGCGAGGACGGCGCGCTGAGCGGCCCGATCGCCAAGTTCCTCACCGAGGAGAACGTCAAGATCCTCACCGAGCGCCTCGGTCTCGTGCCCGGCCACGCCGTCTTCTTCGGCGCGGGCGAGTACGACGAGGTCTCCAAGATCATGAGCGCGGTCCGCGTCGAGGCGGCCAGGCGCTCCGGGCACTTCGACGAGGGCGTCTTCCGGTTCTGCTGGATCGTCGACTTCCCGATGTACGAGAAGGACGAGGAGACCGGGAAGATCGACTTCTCGCACAACCCGTTCTCGATGCCCCAGGGCGGTCTGGCCGATCTGGAGACCAAGGACCCGCTGGACATCCTGGCGTGGCAGTACGACATCGTCTGCAACGGCATCGAGCTCTCCTCCGGCGCGATCAGGAACCACGAGCCCGAGGTCATGATCAAGGCCTTCGAGATCGCCGGTTACGACCGCGAGACCGTCGAGCACGAGTTCGCGGGCATGCTCCGCGCCTTCCGCCTCGGCGCTCCGCCGCACGGTGGTATCGCCCCGGGCGTGGACCGTATCGTCATGCTGCTGGCCGACGAGCCGAACATCCGCGAGACGATCGCCTTCCCGCTCAACGGCAACGCCCAGGACCTGATGATGGGCGCGCCGACGGAGCTGGCGGAGTCGCGTCTGCGGGAGCTGAACATCGCGCTGCGCAAGCCGGTCGCCAAGTCCGGCGAGTAGCCCGGCGGGTGGCACGGGCGAGGGGGCGGTCCGGCACCGGAAGGTTCCGGGCCGCCCCCTCGCCGGTGACTCCCCGCCCGGACCGCTTCTCCTTCCGGGGCAACCCGATCGGTGCGCCGACGCGTTCCACAGGCGTGGGAAACCGAACAGGACGGCGGGGGCACGAGGATGGATCCGGGCGAGGGCGACTTCGAGGCGTTCGTCGCCGCCCGGGGACCGCGGCTGCTGCGGGTGGCGTGGCTGCTGACCGGCGACGCGCATCTGGCAGAGGATCTGCTCCAGAGCACCCTGGCGAAGGTGTGGCCGAAGTGGTCGCGCATCTCCGGGGACCGGCCGGAGGCCTATGTGCGCAAGGCGCTGGTGCATCTGCACGCGTCCTGGTGGCGGCGGCGGTGGCGCGGCGAGCTGCCGTACGGGGAGCTGCCGGACACGGCCGGGGCCGTCGACGCGTACGAGCATGTCGATCTGGAGCAGTCGCTCGCCGCCGCGGTACGGGCGCTGCCCGTGCGGCAGCGCGCGGTGGTCGTGCTGCGGTACTTCGAGGACCTGAGCGTCGAGGACACCGCCGAGACCCTGGGCTGTTCGACGGGCACCGTGAAGAGCCAGTCGGCGCGGGCGCTGCGCTCCCTGCGGGCGGCGCTGCCCGCGTCGGTGGCGGGCGGTGAGCGCCATGGGTGAGCCGGCGCGCACGCCCGGGGCCGGGGCCGCCCACGGCCACGGCCACGGCCACGAGGACGCGTACGACGACGAGCGGGAGCTGCGGATCCTGCTGGAACGGGCCGTGCCCAGGCTGCCCGCCCCGGAGGAGCGGCTGAGCCGGGTACGGGAGCGGGTCCGCCGGGCCCGCCGCCGGCGCCGTACGGGAGGGGCCGCCGCGGCGGCCGTGACCGGGCTCATGCTGGCGGGAACGTTCCTCCCTGGCGCCCTGCGCGGTGGCCCCGAACCGCTGCCGCCCGCGGCCCCGGGGCCCTCGGTGACCGAACGGCGGGATCCGGTCGCGGGCCAGGACCCGACCGGGGGACCGGACCCGGCGCCGACCTCGTCCGGGGTCCCGTTCCGGTTCGAGCATGTGGCCGGTCTGACGCTGCGGCTGCCCGAGGGCTGGCAGGCGGTGGACATGCCGGGCTTCGGCGGGCTCAAGTCGGCGGCCCGGGGCTACGCCTCGTCCGAGCGGCTGACCGCGTACGGACAAGGAGAGTCCTGCCCGAAGAAGGCGAAGGACAGCGTGTGCGTGCCGCTCCAGGCACTCGCACCCGGCGGCGCCCTGCTCACCCTCACCCCCGTGATCGGGGTCGACATGTCGGGCAAGATCCAGCGGCCCCCGGAGCTGTACGCGTCGGCGGAACCGTCCGAGGTGTGCCGAGGCATCCGCGGCACCAGGGAGTACGCCGGTCTCCTGGGCGGTTCCACCACTCCCGTCACGGCCGTCGGCGTCACCCTCTGCGTCTCCGGCGACGCGCCGGGAACCGTCGAGGACGTCAGGGCGATGGTCACCGGCGCAGACTTCGGCAAGGGAACCGTGACGACTCCCCCGGCTGCTCCTCCGCCGACGGCAACCGCCGAGCGTCCCCCGATCGAGAAATGAGAGGCCCGCCCATGCCCGTCCGCTCTCTCCGTCCCGCTCGCAGCGGACCGCGGCCGGCCGCCGCGTTGCCGGCCGCCGTTCTGCCGGCCGCCGCGCTGCTGGTCACCGGCCTGCTGCTCACCGGCTGCGTGGGCACCGCGGACACCGCGGACAACGTCGGCTCCGCGCCGGGCGGAACGGCCACGCCGGGCGGTACGGCCTCGGAGGGCAAGGACACCGCCGGCTCCGCGGACAGCACCGGCCGGTCCGCGCCCGAGGCGCAGACCGTCGAGCCGCTGGAGATCTCCGGCCTCGGTCCCGAGACCCGCGCCCAGATCCCGCAGACGGCCAATCAGGCCGTGGTGGTGCGGGGCGACGACATCGACTCGGACCGGTCCGTCGTCATGGTCTACGAGCGGGATCCGGTGACCGGCTGGCGGCGGGCCTCCGACGAGTGGCCCGCGCACAACGCCCGGGAGGGCTGGACCGACGACCATGTCGAGGGAGATCTGCGTTCACCCATCGGAGTGTTCGATCTGACCGACGCGGGCGGCAAACTGGCCGATCCGGGCTCGAAGCTCCCGTACGACCGGGGGCGCGCCTTCGAGGCGGAGGGCACCGGCTTCGAGGGCGAGTCGCTCCGGGGGACCTTCGACTATGTGATCGCGATCAACTACAACCGGGTGCCGGGCACCAGTCCGATCGACTGGACCCGGCCGCTCGGCCAGGACAAGGGCGGCGGTATCTGGCTCCATGTGGACCACGGCGGTCCCACCCAGGGCTGTGTCGCCCTGCCGCGCCCGCGCATGAAGGAACTGCTGCGCACGCTCGATCCGGCGAAGCGGCCGGTGGTGGTGATGGGCGACTCGGCCTCGCTGAGTTTGTGACGCACGGCGGCCCGGATCCATGGCGAAGGGCCCGGGAGCGCCGCGCCCCGGGCCCTTCGCCGCTGCTGTCGTGCGGACGGGTGCCGTACGGACGGCTGCCGTGCGGACGAGCGCCGTTGAGGCGAGCCGCGTCCGGACGGGCGCCGTCCGTACCGCTTCGTCTACTCGGCCGGGTCCTCGCCGCCGAAGCGCTCCTTGTACGCCGCCAGATCCTCATCAGTGATCTTGGCGAAGAGCACCGGCGGCACCGTGAACGCCGTACCGGCCGGAACGGCCGTCAGGGAGCGTGCCTCCTCGGCCGTCACCCAGCTCGCCGTGTCGTCGCTCAGCGCGAACGCCTCGCGCATGGCCCGGGCGGAGGCAGGGATGAACGGCTCGGAGACCACCGCGTACAGATGGATCAGGTTCATCGCGGTGCGGAGCGTGAGGGCCGCGCCCTCCTCGTCCGTCTTGATCTCCAGCCAGGGGGCCTTCTCCTCCAGATACGAGTTGCCCGCGGACCACAGGGCGCGCAGCGCCGCCGCCGCCTTGCGGAACTGGAGCGACTCCAACTGGCGCTCGTACTCCGCGAGCAGCCGCGCGATCTCCTGGCCGAGCTTCTCCTCCGCCTCGCCCGCCGCCTTGCCCGCCGGCACCGCGTCGCCGAAGCGCTTGCGCGAGAAGGACAGCACGCGGTTGACGAAATTGCCGAGGGTGTCGGCGAGGTCCTTGTTGACCGTCGCCGTGAAGTGCTCCCAGGAGAAGGACGTGTCGTCCGACTCGGGCGCGTTCGCGATCAGGAAATAGCGCCAGTAGTCGGCGGGCAGCAGATCCAGCGCGGCGTCGGTGAAGACGCCTCGCTTCTGCGAGGTGGAGAACTTGCCGCCGTAGTAGTTCAGCCAGTTGAAGGCCTTGACGTAGTCGACCTTCTTCCAGGGCTCACGGGTGCCGAGCTGGGTGGCGGGGAACATCACCGTGTGGAAGGGGACGTTGTCCTTGGCCATGAACTCGGTGTACCGGACGGTGTCGTCGGCCTCGTACCACCACGACTTCCAGTCGCGGACCTCGCCGTCGGCGGCGGCGTCCGCCCACTCCTTCGTCGCGCCGATGTACTCGATCGGGGCGTCGAACCAGACGTAGAAGACCTTGCCCTCGGCGGCCAGCTCCGGCCACGCGTCGGCCGGGACCGGCACGCCCCAGTCCAGGTCGCGGGTGATCGCGCGGTCGTGCAGGCCCTCCGTCAGCCACTTGCGCGCGATGGACGAGGCGAGCTGCGGCCACTCCGCGCCGTTCTCGTCGATCCAGGCCTCGACCTCGCCCGCCAGCTTCGACTGGAGCAGGAAGAGATGCTTGGTCTCGCGGATCTCCAGCTCGCTGCTGCCGCTGATCACCGAGCGCGGCTCGATCAGATCCGTCGGGTCCAGCACGCGCGTGCAGTTCTCGCACTGGTCGCCGCGCGCCCTGTCGTAACCGCAGTGCGGGCAGGTGCCGACGATGTAGCGGTCCGGGAGGAAGCGGTCGTCGGCGATCGAGAAGACCTGGCGGATGGCCCGCTCCTCGATGAAGCCGTTCTCCTTCAGCCTGCGCGCGAAGTGCTGGGTGATCTCGCGGTTCTCCGCGGACGAGCTGCGGCCGAAGTAGTCGAACTTCAGCTCGAAGCCGTCGTAGATCGCCTTCTGGGCGTCGTGCTGCTCGGCACAGAAGACGTCGACCGGGACACCCGCCTCCTTCGCGGCGAGCTCGGCGGGCGTGCCGTGCTCGTCGGTGGCGCAGATGTAGAGGACGTCGTGACCGCGCTGGCGGAGGTACCTGGTGTACACGTCCGCCGGGAGCATGGACCCCACCATGTTGCCCAGGTGCTTGATCCCGTTGATGTACGGAAGGGCGCTGGTGATGAGGTGTCGAGCCATTGCGGGCTGCTCCCAAGTCGCTACATGGAGTGATCGATCGGTCTACGGAATGTCAATATCGTATCCGACCCCTCGGACACGGGTCGCCCGGCTTTCGGGGGGACGACGGGGGCGGGGACGGGGCGGGGACGCGGAGAGCTTTGCGAAACACCCCGTGCCGTAGACAGGCCCATCCCGGGAGGAGAAGGGCATCATGCACGAGGCAGGGCACGAGGCGAGGGACGACAGCATGCGGGTACTGGTCGCCGAGGACGAGGAGGTCCTCGCCGAGCTGGTGGCGACCGGACTGCGGCGTGCGGGATTCGCCGTCGACAC
>NZ_MAUD01000289.1 GCF_001700515.1 Streptomyces lushanensis | reverse complement strand
CAGCGCGGACTCTCCGGTACATGCCGTCGTACGAGCAGGATGACCAGACCGAGGACCACGCCGAGTCCGAAGGCGACGCGCCAGCCCAGGTTCTCGGGGAGGAGCGCGGTGTTCAGCATCAGGATGGAGAGCAGCGAACCGGCGACGGCGCCCAGCCAGAAGCTGCCGTTGATGATCAGATCGACCCGTCCCCGGTACTTGGAGGGGATCAGCTCGTCGATGGCCGAATTGATGGCCGCGTACTCACCGCCGATACCGAAACCGGTGAGGAAGCGGAAGACGAAGAACCACCAGGCCTCGAAGGAGAGCGCGGTCATCGCGGTCGCGCCGAGGTAGACGGCGAGAGTGACCATGAAGAGCTTCTTGCGGCCGTAGCGGTCGGTGAGCCTGCCGAAGAACAGCGCGCCGACACACGCGCCCGCCACGTACAGGGCGGCGGCAACTCCGGTGACCTGCGCCGATGTGATCGACAGTCCGCTGCCCGCCTCGGACAGACGGCCCGCGATATTGCCGACGATCGTCACTTCGAGGCCGTCGAGGATCCATACCGTGCCGAGACCGACGACGATCATCCAGTGCCAGCGCGACCAGGGAAGCCGGTCGAGCCGAGCCGGTACGGCCGTGGTGACGGTCCCCGTCGCACCGGTGGGCGGTGTGGTTCCCGACCCGGGTCGGGCTGGCGTCGCCATCGCTTCCCTCCTCGTCCCTCGTCCGTTCCCGCTTGTCCCGGCAGCCGGTCCTGACACACCGGGACCGGCCCGAACCGCGGGCCGATCGCACCAATATCCGCCAGGTGCCCGCGCCACGCGGGAATAGACGCGGCTGGGCAGGGCCGGGTGACAAATCCGCTCCCCCGCGCGTGCGCCCGTGCACGCGTACGTTGGAAGAGAAGGCAGAACGCAGGCGCGGAGGGGACGAGCAAGGGGCGGACAGCGATGTCGAAGACCGCTGAGGACAAGCACGGCACAGTCATCGTGACGGGCGCGAGCCGGGGCATCGGCGCCGCCATCGCCACAGAACTGGGCGAGGCCGGATACGGCGTCGCCGTCAACTACTCCTCCCACGAGGAACCCGCCGAGGACGTGGCCGCCGGCATCCGTGCGCGTGGTGGCCGGGCGAGCGCCATCCACGCGGACGTGTCGGTGCCCGACGAGGTGGCGGAGATGTTCGAACGTGCGGAGCGCGAGCTGGGTCCGCTGACCGCGCTGGTCAACAACGCGGGAACCACGGGCACGTCCGCCCCCTTCGACCTCCAGGAGGCCAGTGGACTGTCGCATCTGCTGGCGATCAATGTCCTCGGCCCGATGGTGTGTGCCCGGCACGCCGTCGGGAAGATGGCCACCAGTCATGGCGGCCGGGGCGGATCCATCGTCAACATCGCCTCGGTGGCCGCCCGTACCGGTGGCCTGCCGGGACTGGTGCCGTACGCGGCCACGAAGGGCGCTCTGGTCTCCTTCAGCCGGGCCCTGTCCAACGAGGTCGCCTCGGAGGGCATCCGCGTCAACAGCGTGTCACCCGGCATCATCGACACCGACATGTCCGCGGATCTGGAGAGTCCGGAGACCAAGGAGGCCGTGGCGCACAGCCCGATCGGCCGGCTGGGCCGTCCGGAGGAGATCGCGGACACCGTGACCTGGCTGATCTCGCCCGCCGCGTCGTTCGTCACCGGCAGCGACATCACCGTCTCCGGCGGTCGCTGACCATCACCGACGCAGCATCGCCGACCACCGCCGACGCAGCATCGGTCAGTACTGATCACTGCTGCCCCTCACGGTTGGCCCTCGCGCTCCCCCTCGGGCCTTCGGCCCGCGGTCTCCGGCGCGATCTCGGCGATGAGGTTCTCGACCCGCTTCCTGATCGCGTCCCTGATCGGGCGTACGGCCTCGACGCCCTGCCCGGCCGGGTCGTCCAGCGTCCAGTCGAGGTAGCGCTTGCCCGGGAAGACCGGGCAGGTGTCCCCGCAGCCCATCGTGACGCAGACGTCCGACTCCTTGACCGCGTCCACGGTGAGGACCTTCGGGACCTCGGCGGAGATGTCGATGCCGACCTCCGCCATGGCCTCCACGGCGGCCGGGTTCACGGTGTCGCCCGGGTCGGAGCCCGCCGAGCGGACCTCGACACGGTCTCCGCCGAGATGGGCCAGCCAGGCGGCGGCCATCTGGGAGCGGCCGGCGTTGTGGACACAGACGAACAGCACGGAAGGCTTGCCGGACATCGGAGGACTCTCTCACTTCAAACGCGCATCAGGTGGATTTGACATCAGCACCCGGTGGCGTCATCCGCCACTGATGTGACAGTATCAGCCCATGATGACATCAGTCGACACTGACCTGTTCCGGGTCCTCGCCGACCCGCTCAGGCTGCGGATCGTGACTTTGCTCGCCCAGGAGACTCTCTGCACCACCCATCTGGTGGCGGAGACCGGCGCCAAGCAGACGAACCTCTCCAACCATCTGCGCGTGCTGCGCGAGGCCGGAGTGGTGGACACCGAGCCGTGCGGCCGGTTCACGTACTACAAGCTGCGGCCCGAGGTGCTGGAAACGATGGCGGGCGCCTTCGCCGAGCTCGCCGCCACCGCCCGTGCCACCCGAGCCGCCGACACCAAGAGAACCTGTCCGTGACGGGCACCGAACCACCGTCCGCCGTCGCGCCCACCGGGCCCACCGGGCGTGGCAGGGGCACGGGGCCCGACCAGGACGCGGGGTCCGGCGACAACTCGATCGTCGCGAAGCTCTCGGCACTCGACCGCTTCCTGGCGGTCTGGATCCTGATCGCCATGGGCCTGGGTCTGGGCCTCGGCCGGCTGGTCCCCGGGCTGGACGGCGCGCTGGCCGCGGTGGAGATCGGCGGGATCTCTGTGCCCATCGCCGTCGGCCTGCTCGTCATGATGTATCCGGTGCTGGCCAAGGTGCGTTACGACGGACTCGGCGCGGTCACCGGCGACCGGAAGCTGATGGTGTCGTCGCTGGCCGTCAACTGGATCGTCGGACCGGCCGTGATGTTCGCGCTGGCCTGGATCTTTCTGCCGGATCTGCCCGAGTACCGCACCGGCCTGATCATCGTCGGCCTCGCCCGCTGTATCGCCATGGTCATCATCTGGAACGATCTGGCCCGCGGCGACCGCGAGGCCGCCGCCGTCCTCGTCGCGCTCAACTCCGTGTTCCAGGTCGTCGCGTTCGGCCTGCTCGGCTGGCTCTACCTCGACCTCCTGCCGAACCGGCTGGGCCTCGGCGACGGACAGAGTCTCGACATCTCCATGGGGAAGATCGCGCTGAACGTGGTCGTCTTCCTCGGCGTACCGCTGCTGGCCGGTTTCCTCACGCGGCGGTACGGCGAGAAGACCATGGGCCGGCGGCGCTACGAGTCGGCGTTCCTGCCGAGGATCGGCCCATGGGCGCTGTACGGGCTGCTCTTCACCGTCGTGATCCTGTTCGCCCTCCAGGGAGGCGCCATCACCTCACGGCCGCTGGACGTCGCCCGGATCGCGGTGCCGCTGCTCGTGTATTTCGCCGTGATGTGGTGCGGCACGTTTCTGCTCGGCAAGGCGCTCGGTCTCGCGTACGACCGTACGGCGACGCTCGCCTTCACCGCGGCGGGCAACAACTTCGAGCTGGCCATCGCGGTCGCCATCGCCACCTTCGGCGTCACCAGCGGCCAGGCACTCTCCGGCGTCGTCGGCCCGCTCATCGAGGTACCGGTGCTGATCGGACTCGTGTACCTGTCGCTGACCTGGCGCGGGAGGTTCCCCGGCCCGGCCTGAAAGGGCGTGGGGGTCCACGCCCGGCGCGTCGCCACAAGCGCGTCGCCACAAAAACGCAGGCGGCAACCTGCTCAGCTCTCGCCGTTCCGGCTGCTCATCTCCGCGACGATGTCCAGGAGCAGCTCGGGCGCATCGTGCGTAGCGGTGTGGACTTCGAGCAGGACCAGCCGGTCCGTGGCCTCGTCCGCCGCCGCCAGGGCCCGGTCCAGTTCGGCCGGTGTGGCCGCGCTCAGACAGAGCGCGTCACGGACGCCGAGCGCCGCCGGCAGCCGCTGCCAGTCCCACCGGGCGATGCCGTTGTACGCCGCCTCGGGGCCGTGGATGGCGCGTTCCACCGTATAACCGCCGTTGTTGACAAGGACGATGACCGGCGTGAGACCGTAACGGCCGATGGTCCCGAGTTCCTGCGCCGTCATCTGCGCCGAACCGTCACCGATGGCAAGCAGACAGCGCCGGCCGGGAGCGGCGAGCTGGGCGCCGAGCAGTGCCGGCAGGCTGTATCCGATGGAGCCCCACAACGGCTGTCCGATGAACCGGGCACCGGCCGGGAAGCGCTGAGTGCACAGACCGTAGTAGGACGTGCCCTGCTCGGCGACCACGGTCTGTCCTTCCTGGACCGTCCTGGCCAGCCGTGGCCAGAGATACGACTGGGTCAGTGGCTCGTCGGGACGGGGGCTCTTCTCGTCGGTCAAGGCTCGGCCGCCCGAAGACCCGCCGGCCGCGACTCCGGAGGCCGCGGCTCCGGAGGTACCGGCTCCGGCTGCGGAGGGCCCGGCCCCGGTGGCGGCGGCTTCGGCGGTGGAGACTTCCGGGACACCGGTGAACGCGTCGACAAGCGGTTTCCCCGCCACCACTCCCGTCAGCGCCTTCAACGCGACCCCCAGAGGCACGCCCGGGTACTCGACGCCGTCGACGAAGGCCGACTCCGGCTGGAGGTCGATTCCCCGGCCGGTATCGAAACCTTGGCTGAAACCGCCGCTCGTCGTGTCCGCCAGCCGCACTCCGGCCCGGATCAGGACGTCCGCGTCCTCGACGGTCCGCCGGATGCGCGGGTCGCCCAAGGCTCCCGAGTACACCCCCAGACTGGTGGACCGGCTCTCGTCGGCGACCGTCTTGCCCATGCAGAGCGTCGCGAACGGCAGCTGAGTAATGTCCAGCAGCTCGGCCAGTTCCTCGCGCGCGCCGAAGCGGTCCACCAGGAAATCCGCCAGCACGGCGGCGTTCCGCGCACCGGCCAGCGCCCGGCCCGCGGCGGTGGCGAACCGCTCCAGGGAGGCGGCGCCGACCGGGAAGGAGCGTCCCTCGTCCGGCAGCGGACGCGTGGGCGCGGCGGTCGGGGCGAGCGCGACGTCGGAGGCCATCCGCAGATACACGGGCCGCCTCTCCCGGAGGGCCGCCATCAGGACACGGTCGATCTGTTCGGCGGCGTCGGCGCGGGTGACGGTGGCCATGGCGGCGCTGACGCTCCGCTGGGCACGCGCGAAACGTTCGAAGTCACCGTCCCCGGCGGTGTGATGGACCAGCGCGCCGGCGCGTTCCGCCGCCGTGGAGGGGCTCATGGCGAGATGGACGACGGGCACGTATTCGGCGTAGCTGCCCCCCACTCCGTTGATGGCGCTCAGCTCCCCCACCCCGAAGGTCGTGAGCAGGGCACCGATCCCCCGGACCCGCGCGTAACCGTCCGCCGCGTACGCCGCGCCCAGTTCATTGGCGTTTCCCACCCACTCGATCCGGGGGTACTCCATCACCTTGTCGAGAAAGGCGAGATTGTAGTCTCCGGGAACTCCGAACAAATGGTCCACACCGAGCGAGGCGAGACGGTCGAGAAAATATTCGGCGATCGTGATGTCACGTGAGGTCATAGGTCCCACTCCAGGATTTCCCCCGGCCCGCGGTCGTGATCTCTCCCTCCACCGTCCGGGATCACACCCGTTCCCGGTAAGGGAGGAAGCGAGAATTCGCGTGCGGGTTTCCTGGGGAAACCCCAAGGTCAGGGCGGTGGCGCAGGCATGGAGATGGCACGGACGCGGGCCCTCGGCAGGAGATGTACGGTGATTCCACAGGCGCGCGCGGGACAGCGGCCGGGGACGTCGTGCGGATGTACCGGTGCGCCGGCGCGCCCGTACCGGTGAGGATCAGCACGCGAAACACGAGGCGACCATGATCGATTCATTGTTCCGGGAGATGATCGATGAATTGCCGTCCTTCGCGCCGAGAGTCACGGAAATGATCCGTACGGAGATGCCCCGGTACGCGGTCGTGCCGGAAAAGGAGCACATTCACGATGTGACGGTCCAGCTCCATGGGCTGCTGGGCGGACTGGAACGCGGAATCATGCCCTCTGCCGAATATCTCCGGGCGTCGTCGCGGCTGGGCGCGGCACGGGCGGTGCAGGGGCTGCCCGTCGAGACCGTCCTCGGCGCGTACCACATCGGCTACCGGGAGACCTGGAACGCGCTGATGCAGGGCGCCGTCCGCCGGGGACAGGAGTCGGTCGCCGAACTGGCCGGCCAGGTCACGACGTTCTGGACCTGGATCCAGGAACTGACCGACGCGGTGGCCGTCGCGTACGAAACGGTCCTCCGCTCGGAGCTGTCGGCGCAGGAGGAGCGGTACCGCAGGCTGATCGAGGCCATGGCCGCGGCCGATCCGGCCGACGAGGCGACGGTGACGCTGGCCCGTTCACTCGGCTACGACCCGGCCGGCGTGTTCCAGGCGTTCCGCGGGCGCTCCGCCGATCTGCCGAACGGCGGCCTGGAGCGGTTCCGTCGGCATGTCGCCACCGGGCCGGGCGTGGTGGTGGCCACGATGCACGGCGACGCGCTGTCGGTCCTGAGCCAGGGAGTGCCGGACGGGTTCATCCTGCGGTCACTCGGCCGGGCAATGGGCCAGGAGAGCGGTCCAGAGAGCGGTCCGGCCGACGCGCCTCTCGGCGTGGGCCTGCCGAGGACCGGGCTGTCAGGAGCCGCCGACAGCTTCCAGGACGCCGACGGCGCGCTGTCGCTGGCCCTGCGCCGGGACGGCGGCGGGGCCGTCCGCTACTCGGTCGCCTGGCTCCAGTCGAGCCTCGCGGAGCAGTCCCGCCGGCTGAGCGATGTGCTCGGCGTCGGCGCCCGTACCGCCCACGCGCACCCGCATCTGGCCGCAGCCGTGATCGCGTACGCGGACCACGGCTTCGTCCCGACCGCCGCCGCCCGCGCGCTGAACGTGCATCCCAACACGGTGGTGTACCGGCTGGACCGCTGGACGACGCTCACCGGCTGGGATCCCAGAACCCGGGACGGCCTGATGAGATCGCTCCTGGCCCTCGATCTCTACCCGGCCGGGCGCACACCCTGACCGGGCCGGTAAGGGCATCGGAGCCGGTGTCGGACCGTATCCGTCGGACGGTATCTGTCAGACCGTATGACGGACATGGGGAAGGGATCCGGGAGTCATGGCCGGGTCTGTCACGGTGGCCAGTTCTCTCGTGGCGGCCGGGGCTCCCCTGGTGGCCGGTCCCTCATGGCGAGGTGTCCCGTCCGTCCGACGCGCTCGGCCGGTGCCGCGTGGACCAGGCCGCCGTGGAGCGTCCGGCGGATCTCGCGCTCTCCCGTTCCACCACGTCCGCGAGCCGCGCGAGCATGCCGCGGTGACGGACCTGGAGGAGCGCGTCGATCACCAGGTTGTGGACCACACCGGCGAAGCCGCGCAGCGGATGCTCGTCGACGATCACCAGCGTCTCGTCGCCCCAGGACCGGATGTCGAAGGCGATACGCACCGTGCCGAACGGCCCGCTGTGCACCTCCAACTCCAGCCACCGCGGCGGCTCGTAACGCCGGACGACGGTCCGGCTCCGGAACGCCTTGGGCCCCACGCGCACCGTGTAGACGAGAGAGGAGCCGACCTCGGGCCACGGGCCTTCCCCGGGGACGGAACAGTCCGCGCCGACCACCCAGTCGGCGTAACGCGACGGATCTTCGAGGACCGCCCAGACCGCGGACGGCTCGCTGCGGATGAGTTGGTGCCGTACAGCCATGTGCCCTCCCTGGCGATTCGGCTGTGAGGGGTGAAAGGGGTGAGAGGGGTGAGAGGTGAGGATCGGTGAGTGGTGCGGTGTGCGGCGGCGCGGTGTGCGGGGGCGCGGTGTGAGTGCTGAGGCTGAGGGGCGCGGTGTGCGGGGCGCGGTGTCCGGTGTGCCTTCCGGGATCCGCTCGGCACCCTGGCCGGGTCTGTCATCTCCAGTGCCTGACCCTCCAGGTGTACTGGTCGCCGCCCAGCCACTGGACCACGGCCGGGTCGTCCATGTCCGCGCCCCTCAGCCCCGCCGCGAAGGCGTACGCGTAGACATCCTGGAGGGAGAACGCCTTGCCGGCGAGTTCACCGTGGACCTCCACCAGCCGGAACGGCGGATCCGCCTCCTGAACCGGCAGCACCACAAGCGGAGCGACACGGACCTGCGGGCTCTCGCTCTCGGTCATCGGATCGGCCTTCGGCTCAGGACCGAACGGTGTACGCGGCCCACGACGAGGCTCCGGCACCACGGCACGCGCGACCGTCGGCCGGGGCTGCGGCCCCGGCCGACGGTCGCGCG
>NZ_MAUD01000029.1 GCF_001700515.1 Streptomyces lushanensis | reverse complement strand
GCCTGCCCCGCACCCCTGTCCCACCGCCGCCCCTGCCCCGCACACGGGAGGGCCCGGTGTCAGCGCACCGGCGTGAAGTCCCGCGCACCGATGAACTCCGGCCGCGGCGCGGGCGCCGCGAACGGTTCCACCGCCGCGTTCTCCACGCTGTTGAACACGATGAAGACGTTGCTGCGCGGATACGGCGTGATGTTGTCGCCCGAACCGTGCATGCAGTTGCAGTCGAACCAGGTCGCCGAACCGGCCCTGCCCGTGAAGAGCCTGATGCCGTGCTCGTCGGCCATGCGTGTCAGCGCCTCGTGCGACGGCGTTCCGGCGTCCTGCATCTTGAGCGACTGCTTGTAGTTGTCGCGAGGTGTCTCGCCCGCGCAGCCGAGGAACGACCTGTGCGACCCGGGCATGATCATCAGCCCGCCGTTGGTGTCGTAGTTCTCGGTCAGCGCGATCGAGACGGACACGGTCCGCATGTTCGGCAGACCGTCCTCCGCGTGCCAGGTCTCGAAGTCCGAGTGCCAGTAGAAGCCCGAGGCGCCGAAGCCCGGCTTCACATTGATCCGCGACTGGTGGACATAGACGTCCGAGCCGAGGATCTGGCGGGCGCGGCCCACCACCCGCTCGTCGCGTACCAGCCCGGCGAAGATCTCGCTGATCCGGTGGACCTCGAAGACCGACCGTACGTCCTGGGACGTGGGCTCGATGACGGAGCGCTCGTCCGCCCGTACACCGGGGTCGGAGACGAGCCGTTCCAGTTCGGCGCGGTAGAGCGCCACCTCGTCGGGGCCGATCAGCCGGTCCACGGTGAGGAAGCCGTCCCGCTCGAAGCCGGCGAGGTCCGCGCGGGAGACCGGTCCGGGCGCGCCCGACCGGCCCGGTGTGCCGGACGCCGGCCAGACGACGGGATCCTGTCGCGCAGTGGTCACCTCGCGAGGGCCACGGGTCGGGTACGGGTCGGTACGTTCGGCGTGTTCCGTACGCACGGGAGTGGTGGTCATCGTCAGCCCTCCTCGGTCAGCAGCGGATAGACCCCGTTCTCGTCATGGTCCTCACGCCCGGTCAGCGGCGGGTTGAAGACGCAGACACAGCGGAAGTCGGTCTTGGGACGGAGCGTGTGGCGCTCGTGTCCGTCCAGCAGGTACATCGTGCCGGGCCGGATCCAGTGGGTCTCACCGGTCTCGTCGTCGGTGAGTTCGGCCTCGCCCTCCACACAGAGCACGGCCTCGACGTGGTGGGCGTACCACATCGAGGTCTCCGTGCCCGCGTGGAGGACGGTCTCGTGGAGGGAGAAGCCGACGTCCTCCTTGGCGAGCACGATGCGCTTGCTCTCCCAGGTGCCCGAGGCCGACTTCACATGGCGGTCGGTGTTCTCGATGTCCTTGAACGATCGGACGATCACGGTGTGTCGCTGCCTTTCTCTCTCGTGTGTGCTCTCGTGCTCTGTCGTGCTCTCTCGTACGGACGGACGGCGTGTGCGCGTGCCGGTGCGCGGGCGGACGGGCGGGTGCGGTCCGGTCCGGCGGTGACGGCCGGACGGTCAGGCGGTGACGGTCAGGCGGTCTCCAGGACCGCGCGGGCCAGGGTGCGCAGGCCCTCGTCCAGCTCCTCGGGCGTGACGGTGAGCGGCGGCAGCAGCTTCACCACCTCGCCGACCGGCCCCGAGGTCTCCAGCAGCAGTCCCAGCCCGAAGGCGCGCGCGCATACGGCGGACGCCCGTTCCTTGTCGGCGAACTCCAGGCCCCAGACGAGACCCCGGCCCCGGAACTCCGCGGCCGGACCGGCGCTGTCGTCGGTGCTCCAGGCGGCGCTCTCGGCGCAGATCGCCGCGAGCGCCCGCTCCACCTGTTCACCGCGGGCGATGGTCTGCTTCTCCATCTGGCCGTCCGCCCAGTACGTGGTGAGCGCGGCGGCGGCGGTGACGAAGGCCGGGTTGTTGCCCCGGAAGGTGCCGTTGTGCTCGCCGGGCTCCCAGATGTCCAGCTCGGGGCGGAACAGACAGAGCGACATGGGCAGCCCGTATCCGCTGATCGACTTCGACAGCGTCACGATGTCCGGTGTGATGCCGGACTCCTCGAACGAGAAGAAGGCGCCGGTACGGCCGCAGCCCATCTGGATGTCGTCGACGATCAGCAGCATGTCCTGGCGGTGGCAGAGATCGGCCAGCGCCCTCAGCCACTCCGGGCGTGCGACATTGACGCCGCCCTCGCCCTGGATCGTCTCGACGATCACCGCTGCGGGCTTGTTCAGCCCGGAGCCCTGGTCCTCCAGCAGTCGCTCGAACCAGAGGAAGTCCTGCGTCTGGCCGTCCAGATAGTTGTCGAACGGCATCGGTGTGCCGTGGACCAGCGGGATACCGGCCCCGGCGCGCTTGAACGCGTTGCCGGTGACGGCGAGCGAGCCCAGCGACATGCCGTGGAAGGCGTTGGTGAAGGAGACGATCGACTCCCGGCCCTTGACCTTGCGGGCCAGCTTGAGCGCGGACTCGACCGCGTTGGTGCCGGTCGGGCCCGGGAACATCACCTTGTACGGCAGGTCACGCGGCCGGAGCACCACATTCTGGAAGGACTCCAGGAAGGCGCGTTTGGCGGTCGTCGCCATGTCGAGGCCATGGGTGATGCCGTCGCGTTCGATGTAGTCGATCAGCGCGCGTTTGAGCACCGGGTTGTTGTGGCCGTAGTTGAGCGCGCCGGCGCCGGCGAAGAAGTCGAGGTAGCTGTGGCCGTCCTCGTCGGTGAGGCGGCTGCCCTGCGCCCGGTCGAACACGGCGGGCCAGCCGCGGCAGTAGCTGCGCACCTCGGACTCAAGGGTCTCGAAGACGCTCAGTGCGGGCGGGGTGATAGTCACAGGAATCTCCTGCCGATGGGATGGAGAGAGGCGGGGTTGCCCGCGTACGCCGTGTTTCCCGCGTACGCCGTGCCCGGATGCCGGCGTGGCCGTATCCGCTCAGGGCGTCGGCTCGGCGGGCCGGCGGGAGAGCGGGCCGATCCGGTACAGCACCTCCGGCTGGTGCACCCCGTCGGGAAACAGCCCGCCGTCGAAGAGGACGTCACGCGTCACCCGCGCGCCATGACGCGCGGCGAACGCGGTGAACAACCGGTCCGAGGCGGTGTTGTCGGGGGTCACGGTCGTCTCGACCGCCGATATCCCCAGCTCCTTCGCCACTCTGGCGGTCAGCGCGTCCAGCAGGGCCCCGGCGAGCCCGCGGCCCCGCTGTTCGCGGTCGACGGCCACCTGCCAGACGACCAGCACATCGGGCCGCTCGGGCCGTACGTAACCCGTCACAAAGGCGATCGGTACCCCTGCGTCGTCACGCGCGACGACGGACGTGGCGGCGAAGTCGCGGCACCACAGCAGGTAGCTGTACGAGGAGTTGAGGTCCAGGACCTCGGAGTCACGGGCGATACGCCAGATCGCGGCTCCGTCCTCCACTCGTGGGGCGTCGATCGTCGGGGACGAGGTGAATTCGCTTCGGGCGCCTGCAAGGTGTGCTTGTGCGGCGGTCATAGCCATTGAATTTACCGAGCAAATTCAAAAGATGCATCTTGGGAAGGGGTTGGGTGAGAAGCCGGCCTGTGTTATCGCGCGTGCGCGGCTGCCGATGCGCACTCCGGTGGAGTTGGGTAGAATAGGGCCACATATCGGGGCGGAATGACCGTGATTGTGGGCTCGGTCACATGTCTGCAATGTCGGCGAGACCCGCCGGAATCGCCTTGGACTCCGGCGTTTGGGCCGTGGAGCAGCGGGCAGGCGACAACAAGGAACCGTCTACGGTGAGGAATTCAAAGGAAATGCGGCACCCGAATGCCCGTACCCGGTATTGGCAATTTTTCTCGTGTCCGCCGCTTTCCGTGTGTCCGTCACGCGCCTCTGCCCTGCCGATATTCAATATTTGACATCCGTGATTCGTGATTCACGAGCCCGCGGGTGACGCGCATGCCCGCGGATACGGTCATTCCCGCGGAGCGGCGCCGAGCGCCGTGCCCAGCGCGGCGAGCGAGGACCGTACGGCCTCCGGTGTCGCGTGGGGCCCGTAGTGGTTGACGCGGAGCATCTCCGATGCGAGCGCGCCGCCGCCGGCGATCAACGGCAGCGAGGGATCGGCCGCCAGGGCCTTCGCCACCACCTCACCGGCGTCGGTCCCGGGAGGCGTCCGGAGCGTCGTCGCCACCGGGGCCGCCGCGGCGGTCTCAGGGACGAACGGCTCCAGACCGCGGCCCAGCGCCACCGCACCCGCGCGCGTGGCCGCCGCCGCGGCGGCGTGCCGGGCCATCACGGAGTCAGCTCCCTCCGCCTCGATCCGCTCGACGCAGGCCTCCAGCGCCAGCATCTCCAGCTGCGCGGGGGCGTGCGGCAGCGCCCCGCGGCCGGTGTCGATCCACCGCTCCTTCCAGTCCAGCAGGGAGAGGTACGAGCGGCGGGGCGCGCCCGGATTGGCGGCGAACCGCTCCCAGGCACGCGCGCTCACCGACACCGCCGAGACCCCGGCGGGTCCGCCCATCGCCTTCTGCGCGCCGATCACACAGAGGTCCACGCCCCACGCGTCCGTCAGCAGCGGTTCCGCCGCCACCGACGCGACGGCGTCCAGCATGAACAGCGCGCCATGGGCCCGTACGACCTCACCGATCGCGGCGACCGGGTTGGTGTTGCCGGTCGCCGCCTCCGCGTGCACGAGCGAGACGAAGTCGATCCCGGGACGCGCGGCCAGGGCGGCGGCGACCTGGTCGGCGGTGACGGCGGTGTGGAACGGCACCTCCAGGTCGACGACCGTGGCACCGCTGTCGCGCAGCCAGTTCCCGAAGGTCTGTCCGTACGGGCCCGTGACCACGTTCAGTGCCGTCGAACCGGGCCGCGCGCCACTGCGTACACACGCCTCCAGCGGCAGCAGGGCCTCGCCCTGCATGATCACCACATCGTTCTCGGTGGCGAGCAGCGAGGCGACGCGGCGCTCGATCGAGGCGAAGTGCGCGGCGGTCAGCGGGGGCAGGTCCAGCAGCGGGTGTGTCACAGCGGTCACGGTGGTGCTCTCTCTTCGGCTCTCTTCGCGCGCTCTTCGGCTCTCTTCGCGCGGCCACCGGCGTCGGACCGGTGTTCGGAATCTTTCCGGTCGAGGGTACCCACGGCCTCGTACAGTGCTGTTCATGAGCGATCAGGCGGTGCTGCGGGTCACAGGACGGGTGCTCGTCGGGCCCGAGGAGGTCAGGGACGAACTGTGGGTGGTGGGCGGACGGGTCACGTACGAGCGGCCGGCCGGCGCCCGTGACATCCGTACCGTCCGGGGCTGGGCGCTGCCCGGTCTGGTCGACGCCCACTGCCATGTCGGCCTGGACCACCACGGCGCGGTGGACGACGCGACCAGCGAGAAGCAGGCGCTGACCGACCGGGACGCGGGCGCGCTGCTGCTCAGGGATGCCGGATCGCCCGCGGACACCCGCTGGATCGACGACCGCGAGGATCTGCCGAAGATCATCAGGGCCGGCCGGCACATCGCCCGTACCCGCCGCTACATCCGTAACTTCGCCCATGAGATCGAGCCGGAGGACCTGGTCGCCCATGTCGCGCGGGAGGCCCGGCGCGGTGACGGCTGGGTCAAGCTCGTCGGCGACTGGATCGACCGGGACGCGGGCGATCTGACCGCCTGCTGGCCGCGCGATGAGGTCGAGGCGGCCATCGCGGAGGCGCACCGGCTCGGTGCCCGGGTCACCGCGCACTGCTTCGCCGAGATCGCGCTGCGCGATCTCGTGGAGGCGGGCATCGACTGTGTCGAGCACGCGACGGGACTCACCGAGGACACCATTCCGCTCTTCGCGGAGCACGGTGTGGCGATCGTCCCGACCCTGGTGAACATCGCGACCTTCCCCCGGCTCGCGGAGGGCGGCGCGAGCAAGTTCCCGCGCTGGTCGACGCATATGACCCGGCTGTACGAGCGCCGCTACGACACCGTGCGCGCGGCGTACGACGCGGGCATCCCGGTCTACACGGGGACGGACGCGGGCGGCGGGCTCGCCCACGGTCTGGTGGGGGCCGAGGTCGCCGAGCTGGTGAAGGCCGGTATCCCGCGCGTGGACGCCCTCTCGGCGGCCGTCTGGGGCGCGCGGCGCTGGCTGGGCCGCCCGGGGCTGGAGGAGGGGGCTCCGGCGGATCTGGTGGTCTACGACGAGGATCCCCGGGCGGACGTCGGAGTGCTGGCGGCGCCGAGGCGGATCGTGCTGAACGGGCGCGTGATTGACGGAGCGTGACGCGAGGGCGGCCGTCGTCGTTGAAGTGTCTTATGCGCGGTCGGCGCACGGCTTGTGCGCGCACTCCCGGGGGCGACCGGCGCACCACCCGGGCGGTGTCACGGACGGAGCGGCGAAGAACGCATGTGCCACAAGAATCGAATATGAACCCGGAAACCCCACTTTGGAGTGAACTCACCCCAGGTGCCCGCCAGTTCACTCTTCGTGCGTAAAGATTCCGGTGTCTCGGTCGCCACCGCCGCGATTCCCCGTTCGGCGGGCCGGCGACACCAAGTCTCCTGTGGGGGTTCCACATCGTGAACAGCAACACCTTCCGCATGCCCGCACGCCGCCGCGCCGCCGCTGTGGCCGCCGCCGCCCTGACGGCCGGGCCGGTGCTCCTCGCCGCCCCGGCGGGCGCCACCGGGGGCGAGGACGTGGGGCGGGCGGGCGCGGTCGTGCTCAGGACCGGCCTCGATGTGTCCCTGCTCAACAGGACCGTCCAGGTGCCGCTCAAGGCCGCGCTCAACGAGGTCGAGGCGCCCGCGGCCTCCGGGAGCGGGAAGAAGGACGCGCTGACTGTCCGGCTGGACGGTGTCGACCGGGGCAGGCCGTTCACGGTGCTCCGCGCCGATGTGGCGACGGCGGAGGCGACGGCCGACGGGCACAGGGCGCGGGGACGCAGCCGTCTCGTGCACGCGAAGGTCCATGTCCCGGGGCTGCCGTCGCTCCCGCTCGTCGAGATCCAGGAGGTCACCTCCAGGGCGGTCTGCGCGGCCGGAGAACGGCCGGTCGCCGAATCGAATCTGCTCGGCGCGGTGACGGTGCTCGGCAAGCGGATCACGCTCTCGGCGGGCGGTACGACGCGGGTCGAGGTGCCGGGGGTGGGCGAGGTGTCGCTCGAACTGTCGAAGACGCGCACCACGTCCCGTACGGCCGCGGCGGCGGCGCTCGAACTCCAGGTCTCGCTGAACCCGCTCAAGCTGAACGTCGCCGAGGTCGAGGGCACCCTCACCCTGGCGGGCGCCACCTGCGAGTCCCCCGCGCCGCCGACCGGGCGCGCGGTGACCCCGGCACAGCGGCCGGAGGCCACTCCCGCCGTCCCGGCCGACGAGGCGGTCCCGGCCGATCCGAAGCCCCGGACCGTCGCGGAGCCTCAGACCGTCGCGGAGCCCGCCGAGGAGAACCTCGCGGAAACGGGCGGCAGCTCCGCGACCCCGTACATGGCGGGCGGCGCGGCGCTCCTGCTGGCGGCGGGCGCCGCGACCCTCGCCGTGACCAGGACCCGCGCGAGGCGCTGACGCGCGCGGGACCCGGCGACGGCGGGCGGCGCGCCCGGCGCGATAAGGTCCCGTCCCGAGCGGATCTCCTGGGGTGCGTGTCCGTGTGCGTGTGTGTCCGCGTGTCCGCCGGGGACGGCGCCGGTGAGCCGGCCGTCCCCGGCGGAACCGTCGGCCGCGGTCCTTGTCCCGGGCGCGGACCCGGTCCGCCCCGCGCCCGGGGACGTCAGCAGCCCACCGCCGTCAGGGACTGGTCCAGGGCCTGGAGGAAGCGGTTCGTCGTGGAGCGGTCGCGGACCGCCAGGCGCAGCCATTCGTGGGACAGCCCCGGGAAGGTGTCGCCGCGGCGGGCCGCGAAGCCCAGGGTGCGCAGACGGGCCCGTACCGCGTCCGCACGGGCCATGTGGACCAGGACGAACGGGCCCCGCGCCGCCTCGACCGCCCGCACCTCCTCGAACTCGGCCAGTCCCGCCAGCAGATGGGCGCGCTCCACCGCCGTCCGGCACGCCGCGCTCTCCGCCTCCGCCAGCGCGGCGGGCGACATGCACGCCTCCGCCGCCGCCAGCGCGGGCGTCGACACCGGCCACAGCGGCTGCGCCCGCTCCAGCGCGGCCACCGTCTCCGGCTCGGCCAGTACGTAACCGATCCGCAGACCCGCGAGCCCCCAGGTCTTGGTGAGGCTGCGCAGCACCACCAGCCCCGGCACGTCCCGGCTCCCCGCCAGCGCCTCCGGCTCGCCCGGCACCGCGTCCATGAACGCCTCGTCCACCACCAGCGTCCGCCCGGGACGCGCCAGCGTGGCGATGGCCCCGGCGGGATGGAGCACGGACGTCGGATTCGTCGGATTGCCGATGACGACCAGATCCGCTTCCTCGGGTACCGCACCGGGATCGAGCCGGAAGCCGTCCGCCGCCCGCAGCAGCACCCGTCCCACCGTGTGTCCCGCGTCCCGCAGCGCCGACTCCGGCTCGGTGAACTGCGGATGGACGATCACCGGGCGGCGTACCGGCAGGGCACGCGCGAGCAGGACGAACGCCTCCGCCGCCCCCGCCGTCAGCAGCACCCGCTCCACCGGAAGCCCGTGCCGCGCCGCGACCGCCGCGCGCGCCGTCCGGCCGTCCGGATACGCCGCGAGCCCGGTCAGCGAATCCGCGATACGGGCGCGCAGCCACTCCGGAGGGGTGCCGGTACGGACATTGACCGCGAGATCGATCAGTCCCGCCGCGCCGTCGCGCATCTCGGCGTCGCCGTGATGGCGCAGATCGTGGAGATCACCGCGCGTAGACATGGTGGCCCGTCGGTCGATGGCGGGGTACGGGTATGCGGGCCGCGGAGAAACGGGCCCGGCCGGGCCGGGGCGGGTACGGTCCCCGCGCGTGGGATGTCACGCTCTCGCTGGGCTGGTCGACGAGGGTCACCGGGCTCCCTTCCGAAGGCCACCGGGGTACGGAGGCGTCATGGCGCGGCGCGCTGTAGCGCGTGGCCGCTGTTCTCTACCGCCAACGGGTCGCTGTCGTCAACAGGACGCTGTCCTGCGACCACCGTCCGGCCACCGTCAACGGGCCTCCACGTCAACGGATTCCGTCGTCGGCACCGACATCATCTCCGCTCCCGCCGGTTCCACTCCGACCCGGCCCCTGTACGCCACGACACGCCACCGCGCAGGTGACGGCGGCGGGCCGGCCCTCCGGGTCCGACTTCCGTTTCGGTACGAGGAGCACGCCTCCGCCCGCGAGCGCGGCGGCCTCCGCGACGGACGGTGTGCCCACGGCGGCCAGTGGCGCGGCGGACGGATGAGGCACGGCGATCCGGGCCAGCAGACCGGCCGCGTAACCCCGTACGGGCACGCCCAGCCGCGCCGCCGCCCCGGCGATCGCGGGCTCACCCGCCTTGGTGTCGACGGTCGCCAGCTCCACCACGCGGTACGGCGCGGGCCCGGCCTCGCGCAGCGCGTCCTCGATCAGCCCGAGCACCTCCGCGACGGAGGCGCCACTGCTCGCGCCGATCCCGACGACCAGTTCCCGCCCCTCCGGCACTCCGGGCGGTTCCGGCCGCTCCGGATCGGGCCCCTCCGGACCGGGCCGCGCCGTGGAGCGCGGATGTGCGAGATGAGCGCCGGATCGGCTATGCAGGGGCGCATGGCCGTGTTCGTCGCGCTCGGCGCGTTCCTCATGACGCTGTTCGGCGGCTGGACGGCGCAACGCGTCACCGACCGCCGCCATCTCGTACTGGGCCTGGCCGGTGGGCTGATGCTCGGTGTCGTCGGCCTGGACCTGCTGCCGGAGGCGATGCGGGCGGCGGGCCACGAGATCTTCGGTGTACCGCAGGCGCTGCTGCTCTTCGTCGGTGGTTTTCTCGTAGCCCATCTGGTGGAACGTTTGCTCGCGGTCCGGCAGGCCTCGCACGGCGGCGACCGGCCCGCCGCCACCTCTTCCCGGGAACCCGTCGCGTACGCCTCGGGACACGGCGGCGGTCGCGACGGAGGTCATGGCAGCGGCCCCGGCGCGGTCCGGACGACGGGCGGTCGCGTGCCCGAGGTCGGTCTGACCGCCGCCGCCGCCATGGTGGGCCACAGCGTGATGGACGGGATCGCCCTCGGCGCGGCCTTCCAGGTCGGCGAGGCGATGGGCGCCGCCGTCGCGCTCGCCGTCATCGCCCATGACTTCGCCGACGGATTCAACACCTACACGCTCACCAGCGTGTACGGGAACGACCGGCGCAGGGCGGTGGTGATGCTGGTCGCGGACGCGATCGCGCCGGTGCTCGGCGCCGCGTCCACCGTGCTGTTCACGCTGCCGCAGGAGGCGCTCGCCAGCTATCTCGGGTTCTTCGGCGGCGGTCTGCTCTATCTGGCGGCGGCCGAGATCCTGCCCGAGGCGCACCACGAGCACCCGGCCCGCTCCACCCTGCTCTGTACGGTCCTGGGCGCGGCCTTCATCTGGCTGGTGGTCGGTCTCGCCGCCTGAACCGCGCCCCACGCACCCGCCCCTCACTCCTGCGAGCACCGCTCCACGAACCGCTGTGCCATCCGCGGCGCCGCCGCCCAGTGCGTGTGCAGATAGCTCGCGTGCACACCCTGCCGGACGAACCCCTCCACCCGGCGGTCCGGATGCACCACGCCCCAGGCGGGAGTGTCCCCGGCGCCCGGCTCCAGGACCGTCCGGTGGAACTCGTGCCCGCGCACCCGCGTTCCGGCCGGCGCCAGCGCGCTGTCTGCGACCGCCACCGCCTCCCGGTACCCCAGCGTCAGCCGTCCCGACATCCGCGCGTCGGCGTCCAGCACTCCGCACATCGGCCGCCCGTCCAGGGAACGCGCCAGATACAGCAGCCCGGCGCACTCGGCGGCCACCGGGGCCCCGGAGTACGCCAGCTCCGCCACGGCCTTGCGCAGCGGCTCGTTGGCGGACAGCTCCGGCGCGTACACCTCGGGAAAGCCGCCTCCGATCACCAGACCCCGGGTCCCTTCCGGGAGCCGCTCGTCACGCAGCGGGTCGAACGGTACGACGTCCGCGCCCGCGGCCGTCAGCAGCTCGGTGTGTTCCGCGTACGAGAAGGTGAAGGCCGACCCGCCGGCCATCGCGATCACCGGCCGCCCACGCCGCGCCGCCGGAACGGCCGGAGCGAAGGAAGTAGCCGGAGCGAAGGAAGTGACCGGAGCGGCGGAAACGGCCGAGGCGGCGGGGGCGCTCAGGGCGGCGGAAACCACCGGCTGGGCGGCGGGGGCCAACGGCCCGGCACCTTCGGCCGGATCGTGAGGCCCGGCCCACTCCGCCCAGCCGGTGGTTTCCGCCGCCCTGAGCGCCCCCGCCGCCTCGGCCGTTTCCGCCGCTCCGGTCACTTCCTTCGCTCCGGCTACTTCCTTCGCTCCGGCCGTTCCGGCGGCGCGGCGTGGGCGGCCGGTGATCGCGATGGCCGGCGGGTCGGCCTTCACCTTCTCGTACGCGGAACACACCGAGCTGCTGACGGCCGCGGGCGCGGACGTCGTACCGTTCGACCCGCTGCGTGACGAGCGGCTCCCGGAAGGGACCCGGGGTCTGG
>NZ_MAUD01000288.1 GCF_001700515.1 Streptomyces lushanensis | reverse complement strand
CCGGCTTCACCAATCCGATCAGCGGCATGCTCCGCGAACTCGCGATCGACGCCCACCGCATAGCCAAAGCCCTCTCCCGCCGCCCCTGACCCCGTCGCCGCGCGGACCGTCAGCCCCTCCGGCAGGACCGGGGCCGGACACGCCCTGGCCGTTGAAGTAGTGGCCCTCCGCCTCCTCGCGGGAGACACCGGCCACCGGCACGTCCGGCCGGCGGCCGATGACACGACCGACCGGCGTCCGTCAGGCCGGGACCGGCAGAGCCTTGGGCGCCGACGGCGCCGAAGGGCGCCGGATGACCAGGGCCATCAGCGCCGCCGCCGCGCAGAGCGCGCCCGAGGCGTACCAGACCACGTCGTAGGAGCCGAAGACGTCCCGGGCCAGACCGCCCGCGAAGGCCACGATCGCCGCGCCCACCTGGTGGGAGGCGAGGACCCAGCCGAAGACGATCGCGCTGTCCTCGCCGTAGTGCTCACGGCACAGGGCGATCGTCGGCGGGACGGTCGCGACCCAGTCCAGACCGTAGAAGACGATGAAGAAGACCATCGGCGGATGGACCGAGGGCGCCAGCAGCATCGGCAGGAAGAGCAGCGAGACACCGCGCAGGGCGTAGTACACCGCCAGCAGCCGGCGGGACTCGAAGCGGTCGGTGAACCAGCCGGAGGCGACCGTGCCGACCACGTCGAAGACACCGATCACCGCGAGCAGCGACGCCGCCGCCGTGATCGGCATGCCGTGGTCGTGCGCCGCCGGTACGAAGTGGGTCTTGACGAGGCCGTTCGTCGAGGCGCCGCAGATCGCGAACGTACCGGCCAGCAGCCAGAACGGCCCCGTACGCGCCGCCGACAGCAGCACCGTGACCGCCCGCCGCGCCGCGCCCGGCACCGGCGCGGGCTTGGCGACGAACTCCTTCGCGCCGTACGCCGGCAGACCCACGTCCGCCGGATGGTCCCGCAGCAGCAGCCAGACGAACGGGACGACCGCCAGCGCGGCCAGCGAGACCGTGATCGCGGCCGGCCGCCAGCCGTGGTTCTCCACCAGCCAGGAGAGCAGCGGCAGGAACACCAGCTGCCCGGAGGCGCCCGCCGCGGTGAGTATCCCGGTGACCAGACCGCGCCGCGCCACGAACCAGCGGTTGGTCACCGTCGCCGCGAAGGCCAGCGCCATCGAGCCGCTGCCGAGGCCGACCAGGATGCCCCAGTACAGCACCAGTTGCCAGGCGGCGGTCATCCAGACCGTCAGGACAGATCCGACCGATATGACGGTCAGCGCCACGGCCACGACCCGGCGGATGCCGAACCGGTCCATCAGCGCCGCCGCGAACGGCGCCGTCAGCCCGTACAGCGCCAGATTGACCGAGACCGCGAAGCCGATCGTGCCCCGGGACCAGTCGAACTCCGTGTGCAGCGGTTCGATCAGCAGACCGGGGAGCGAGGTGAAGGCCGCGGCACCGATGATCGTCACGAAGGCGACGGCGGCGACGAACCACGCCCGGTGGATACGTCCGGGTGTACGAGGCGTACGAGGCGCGCGCGACATACGCCGCGCGCCGGGCGCGGGGGAAGCGCCGGGAGCGCCGGGAGCGCCGGGAGCGCCGGGAGCGCCGGGAGCGCCGGACGACTGTGCCGCGTGGTCCTCGGCGGGAAGTTCGGTTGACTGTGTCACGTCAGACAGGATCGATGGACGGAACAGTCCTTACGAGTGGCCCGAGAGACAGCATTCGCTACGATCGGGCCATGCGTCCCGGCCCTCCCGGGCCTCCTGGCCCGAACCGACCCGCCCCTGCCGGCCCGAACCCGTGCTACTCCACCCGGCGCAGCCCTCTGACGGCCGGCGCCGCCAGCAGCACACCGCACACCGCCACATTGATCACCGCGCCCGCCACCAGCACCTCCCGTACCCCCACCGCCTCGGCCACCGGACCGGCCAGCGCCCGCCCGACCGCGAGCATGATCAGTGAGCCCGCGACGTCATACGCGTGCAGCCGGTTCAGCGCCTCGGCCGGGATCTGCGTCTGGACCGTCGTGGACCACATGACCAGCCAGAACGCCAGCGACACACCGCCGAGGAAGAACCCCGCGGCCAGCAGCGGCACCGGTACGCCGTACGCCAGCACCAGCACGTTCGCGACCACCCCGAACAGCGCGAACGTCCCGGCGAACAGCGGTCTGCGCGGTCGCAGCCGCATCGCGATCAGCCCGCCCACCGCGTTGCCCGCGCCGGTCACCGTCATCATCACCCCGAACATCGCCGAGCCGTGCCGCTCGGTGACGACGACCGCCTCCAGCGGCGTGATCGGGCCGAGGACCGTGATGCCGTACACCGACCAGACCGCGATCACCCCCCAGAGCCAGGACCGCGCCCGGAACTCCCGCCAGCCGCCGATCAGTTCGGAGAGCATCGACGCGCCGGTCACCGGCACGACGGAGGGCATCCGGATCAGGAACAGACAGATCCCGCTGACCGCGAAGGTCGCCGCGTTGACCGCGAAGATCACACCGGGACCGCCGAACCCGACCAGCGCGCCCGCGACCGCGGGACCGGCCATCGCCGTCAGCGACTCGGCGACCCGCAGGACGGCGTTCCCGCGCTGCACGTCCGGCGCCATCAGCGGCAGCATGCTGGCCACCCCCGGCTGGAAGACCGCCGCGCCCAGCCCGCTGAGCGCGCTCAGCGCGTACACCAGCCAGAGCGCCGGCGGTCCCATGACGAACGCGACGGCGAGCACCGCCGTACCGACCAGCCGTATCCCGTCCGCCAGCACCATCATCCGGCGGGGTGTGAACCGGTCCGCCAGCACTCCGCCGACGATCACGAAGCCGGCGAAGCACGCCATCCACGCGCCCAGCGCGAAGCTCACGGACGAGGCGCCGTATCCCGCGTCGAGCAGTCCGGCGGCGAGGGCCACCGGCACCATGCCGTCACCGAAGCGCGCGACGGTACGAGCGAGGAAGAAGAGCCGGAAGTCCGGGTTCCAGAGGGTGCGCCCCGCCGTGTCCGGGAGACCGCCATGGACGCCGGACCCGGAACCGGCCCGTTCGGGAACGGCCTCTGCCGCCACACGCTTGTCTGTCACAGAGGTGACACCTATCAAGACGTGGTCCAGACCTCCAAGAGGCATCCACGAAGCGGACCGCCACCGGACGGGCCGCCGGCCGAACCCACCCGACAGGAGCGCCCCATGCAGGACCCGCCGCCGGACTCACCCGTCCCGTACCGCCCGTCGCACCGGATCGCCGTACTCGCCCTCGAAGGGCTGATCCCCTTCGAACTGGGCATCCCCCAGCGGATCTTCGGGCGCGCCTTCGACTCCTGGGGCAGGCCGCTGTACGAGATCGTCACCTGCGCGGTCCGGGCGCCGGGTCCGGTCCGTACCGACGCGGACTTCTCGATCCTCGTCGAGAACGGTCCCGAGGTGCTCGCCACCGCCGACACCGTGATCGTGCCCGCCTCCTTCAGACTCGGTCCCGTCTTCACCGAGGGCGTGCTCACCGACGAACTCGCCGCCGCCTTCACCCATCTGCGGCCGGACACCCGGATGGTCTCCATCTGCACCGGCAGCTATGTGCTGGCCGCCGCGGGCTTCCTGGACGGCCGCCCGGCGACCACGCACTGGTCCCATGCCGCCCATTTCCAGGGGCTGTTCCCGCAGATCAAGGTCGACGCGGACGTCCTGTTCGTCGACGACGGCGACGTACTGACCTCGGCCGGGGTCGCCGCCGGAATCGATCTCTGTCTGCATATGCTGCGCCGCGACCACGGCACGGCGGTCGCCAACGACGTCGCGCGCCGTACGGTCGTCCCGCCGCACCGGGACGGCGGCCAGGCGCAGTACATACGGCGGCCGATTCCCGAACCGCAGCTCGCGACCACGGCCGCCGCCAGGGACTGGGCGCTCGCCCGGCTCCATGAGCCGATCCAGCTCCGTGACATGGCGGAGCAGGAGTCCATGTCCGTACGGACGTTCACGCGCCGGTTCCGTGAGGAGGCGGGCATCAGCCCCGGTCAGTGGCTGGTGCGGCAGCGGGTCGAACGGGCCAGACAGCTGCTGGAGTCGACCGGTCTCTCGGTCGACCAGGTGGCGCGGGAGGCGGGTTTCGGTACGGCGCAGTCGATGCGCCAGCACCTCCAGTCGGTGCTGGGCGTGCCGCCGACGGTCTACCGGCGTACGTTCCGCGCGACGACGGGACACGGGAGCCCGTCAACCGCCCCCGGAGAGCTCACCGTCGAGGGGCTCGCGGCCGGAGGGCTCACGCGTCACGCGGGACGCGGGATCACGCAGGACGGTTCGTAGGGGGCCGGCTTGCGGGAGGCCGAGGAGGCCGGGGCGTACGCGCCCGAGGCGGCTTCCGGCGCGCGCCGGTCCACCTCGCACCAGATGCGCTTGCCCGCGCCCTCCGGCTGCCAGCCCCACCGGTCGGCGAGCCCGTCGACCAGTTCCAGACCGCGCCCGTTGGTGTCCTCGCCGTCCGCGTGGCGCGGACGCGGCGGCGCGGCGCTGGTGTCGGCGACCTCGACCCGTACGGTGCCCGCCTCGGCCGCACCGGGTCCGAAGAGCATCCGCAGCACGGCCGGACAGCCGGTGTGCACCACGGCGTTGGTGACCAGCTCCGAGATGAGCAGGATCAAGGTCTCGGCGACCGGTTCGTCGTCCCCTATACCGGAGCCGACGAGCCGGGAACGGGCCCATCGACGGGCCCGGCCCACCTCGGCCGGATCGGCCCCGACCTCCAACTGAACCTGAAGCACCTGCACCGCTCACACCATCCGAACCGGCGGACACATCGCCTCGCGCCTCGACAAGGTCCTCGAAAGGATCACTGAACGTGATTTCCTTGCGACACAGCATGGTTGACGTACAGTCACCGCAACAAGCGCTTCGGGCATATTCCAGCGCGAAGGAGTACGCGTCGCGCATACTGTGCGACGCGCGCCGCGGGGAGTCGAACATGGGCGCGCACGGCGCCTCCGTACCGCGCGAGCGGCGCACATTCTCGGTCCCGGAGCCGCCGTCCTGGCGACACCGCGACCCTCGCGCCTCACAACCTCTCGCACCTCATGGAGCGTACCGGAGGCCGGAGCGACTCCGGCCTGTGACGGCCCGCCGTAAGGACACAACCCGGTATCGACCGCGGGAGGGCACCTCTCGCCACGCACGGTGACGCTACGGCAGGTCGAGGCCAGAACTTTCCCGGCGAGAACGGACGGACGGGACCGGATCGCCTGCATGCGGGCGCACAATCACCGAACGAGCGGGCGCACGGTCTCCGGACACGGCGAGCCCGCGCCACGGGACCGGGACGAGAGCGGCGCCCGGACACGGCGGGGCCTGCGCAACGCGGGCGGGCGGAACGCGGCCCGGCGGAACGCGGCCCGGCGGAAGGCGGGCGAGCAAAACGCGGGCGGGCGGAACGGCGCCCGGACACGGCGGAGCCCGGCGCAACACGACCCGGGCGCAACGCAACCCGGGCGGAAGACTGGTCGGGCGAAGCGGGGCCGGATCACCGGCCCCGGGCGCGATCAGGGTTCAGGTGTGACGTAGTACGCGGCGAAGCCGGCCAGGATCTCCTCCTCGTGGATCCTGCCGTCGCCGTCCGCGTCCAGTTCCACGGCCACCCGCGCCGCCGCCTCGGCGACGACTCCCAGCACCAGCAGCGCCCGTTCGGCCGCCGCCGGAGTCACTCCGCCGCCGTCCTCGTCGGCGACGGCGATCGCCGCGCGCAGGAACGGACGGGCGATCTCCGCGAACCGCCGGGGGTTGTCGCGCAGCCGCTTCACCGCGCCCGTCACGAACTCCTGCCTGCTGACCCGCTGGTCACCGTCCACGTCCGCGATGCCGGCCATGCCCTGCCAGAACGCCTCGGCGCCGTTGTAGAGCGCCTGCCCCTTGTCGGAACGGGCGGTCGTGCCGAACTCGGCGAGCAGGGCCGCCGCCGCCCCGCTGAAGTCCTCGCGATCGATGTAGCCGCTGCCGTCCTGGTCGAAGGCGGCGAACCGGGAGGCGATCTTGGCCTCGTACTCTGCGCTGTCCATCCCCGGAGGGTACGACGGCGGACGGCTCCTGTGTGTTCCGTTGCACGGAGAGCCCCCACGTCCCGTCGGCCGGGACCATGCCCACGACCGCGTCGCGTCTGCCCCGTTGGGCCCGTCCGAAACGTGATGAGTGCTGTGGGGGCGCACTTGCCACAAAGGGGCGTGTGTCCTCGGCACCGCCCACTACATTCGAAGCGAGGGCGGGCTTCGACATGATGGTGGCAGGGCTGACGGACGGGCGCAGGAACAGGGCTGGGGGTCGTATGGCGAAGGACACACCACCCCGGTGGGACCGCAGGATGCAGCAGCGGCTCGCGCGGGGCGAGGCCGCCGCGCTCGGTGAGCTGTACGACCGGTTCGCGCCGCTGGTGCGCAGCCTCGCCCACCGTGTGCTCGACGACGACGAGGCGGCCGACCGCGTCACCAAGGACGTCTTCAGCCATGTCTGGGACAACCCGGGCACGTACGACCCCAAGCAGGGCTCGATGAGGTCCTGGGTGGCGAACATCACACGCGAGATGGCGGTGGACCGGTTCCGGCGGACCGAGGCGGAGGCGTACGAGGCGAGCGGCGAGGGCACGGCGGAGGAGCTGGAGCAGAAGATACGCCAGGCCTCGGCGGCGGCCCGCGCGGACTACATCGTCAGGTCGATGCCGACACCGCTGTGGGCCGCGCTGGAGCTGGCGTACTTCCGGCGCAGGAACTACCGCCAGGCCGCGGCGGACCTCGGCGTCTCCGAGGACGAGGCGCGCCGCCGGCTCCGGCTCGGGCTGCAACTCCTCGCGACGGCCGACCTGCGGGCGGCGGACGGCTTCCCGCCGCCGGGCAGCGGACGCACCCGGTGACCGGCCCTCAGGACGGCGACTTCTCCGGCCGTGGCCGGGAGGACCGGCCGGCGCATCCGCGCATACCGGGCCCGAGACCGGCCGCCGACGACCTCGCGCCGTCCGCGGCGCCACGGCACGACCCGGCGCGCGACCCGGCGCGCGACCCGGTGACGGTGACGGGACCCGCCCCGGACATGTCCCCGGCCGCGCCCGAGGAGCCCGAGATCCCGAGGGAGGAGCCCGAGATCCGGAGGGAGAACGAGATCCCGGCGGAGAACGAGGTCCCGGCGCGGAAGCTGACGCACAAGGTGCTCACCTCGCTGCTGGGTGCCTGGGCGCTCGCCGCCTGCTCGGCGGAGGAGACCGCGCAGGTCGAGGAACATCTCACCGAGTGCGCGCCCTGCGCCGAGGAGGCGCTGCGGCTCCGCGACGCCGTCGGCCTGCTGCACGCCGACCGGAGCCTGGACCTCGATCCGCTGCTGCGCTCGCGGGTGCTGGAGAGCTGTCTCGGCCGCAGGCCCGCCCGGATACCCGTGCCGGACTGGGCCGCCCCGTACGACGCCGAGACCGCGCGGCTCGACGCGCTGCTGCGGGACTTCGGCGACGCGGAGTGGCACGCGCCGGTCCGGCTGAGCTGGTTCGAGGAGGAGCGGCCCGTCGCGCGCAGGACGACCGTCGCCGGGGTCATCGGCCATCTCATGACCGTGGACGGCCTGGTCGTCGGTTCTCTCGGTCTCGACGACCCGCTCGGCTCCGGCGCCCCGGACGATCCCACCGACCGCACGGAGCTCTTCTGGCGGACCGCGACGTCCCCGCCCACCCGCGCCGTCCACGAGCCCTGGCGCGAGCAGAGCCACACCCTGATCCGTACGGTGTCCTTCGCCGGCCGCGGTGTCGCCGAACTCTCCGTGTCGTACGGGGACTTCTTCGCCCTGCCGCTGCGTGACGCGCTGCTGGACCGGGCCTTCGAGTGCTGGGTGCACGGCGCGGACATCGCGGAGGCGGTGTCCTATCCGTACGAACCGCCGGCCGGCGCCCATCTGCACCGGATGATCGATCTGGCGGCCCGGGTGCTGCCGTCCGCGCTCGCGACCCGGCGCCGCAGCGGTCTGGCCGGGCCCGCCCGGGATCTGGTGGCCGCGGGCGCGCCCGGCAGGTCGCTGCGGCTGGAGGTGGAGGGCGCGGGCGGCGGAAGCTGGTACATCGCCCTGGACTCGCCGGCCGCGCTGGGCAGCCCCGAGCGCTCGGTGGGCCAGATCGCCCTGGACGCGGTCGAGTTCTGCCAGCTCGTGGCGGGCCATGTGTCGCCGGAGGAGGCGGCGGCCGGACAGGAGGGCGACCGCGAGGCGATCAGGGACGTCCTGTTCGCGGCGGCCTCGATGAGCCGCCTCTGAGCGACCCGTACGGGCCGGGCGGACCGTACGGGACCGGGATCGTGGGGGTGGGGCGCGGCCCGTACGGGACCGGGACCGTCCCGGCCGGGCGTGCCGTTCCCCCGGAGCCGTACGGGCAGGTCGGCGAGCCGTACGGGCGGGTCGGCCCGGCCGTCGCCCGCGCCCGGGTCAGCCGAAGACGACCGTACGGTGCCCGTTGAGCAGGATCCGGTGCTCCGCGTGCCACCTGACCGCGCGCGCGAGCGCCTGGCACTCCACGTCCCGGCCGATCGCCACCAGCTGCTCCGGGGTGACCTGGTGGCCCACGCGCTCGACCTCCTGCTCGATGATCGGGCCCTCGTCGAGATCGGCCGTCACATAGTGCGCGGTCGCGCCGATCAGCTTCACACCGCGCGCGTGCGCCTGGTGGTACGGCTTCGCGCCCTTGAAGCTCGGCAGGAAGGAGTGGTGGATGTTGATGATCCGGCCGTTGAGCTGCTTGCAGAGATCGTCGGAGATCACCTGCATGTAGCGGGCCAGCACCACCAGCTCCACGCGCTCCGCGCGCACCAGCTCCAGCAGCTCCGCCTCGGCGGCGGCCTTGGTGTCCCTGGTCACCGGGATGTGGTGGAACGGGATGCCGTACGAGGCGGCCAGCTCGGCGAAGTCCGTATGGTTCGAGACCACCGCCGCGATCTCCACCGGCAGGGCGCCGGTCCCGGCCCGGAAGAGCAGATCGTTGAGGCAGTGGCCGAACCTGCTGACCATGAGGACCACCCGCATCCGCTCACCGGCGCGGTGGATCTCCCAGTCCATCCGGAAGGCGTCCCCGATGGCGGCGAAGCTGGCCCGCAGCTTCTCCACGGTCACCGGCGCGTCGGCCGAGAAGTGCACCCGCATGAAGAAGAGGCCGGTGTCGTGGTCGCCGAACTGCTGGCTGTCCTCGATGTTGCAGCCGGTCATGAAGAGATAGCTCGACACGGCGTGCACGATCCCCTGCTTGTCCGGGCAGGACAGCGTCAGTACGTACTGCTCGGGCGGAGAGACGTGCTGTCCGGGTGCTGCGGGCGCGTTCGCGGCGGGCTGCTGCTGCGGGGCGGCGGTGCTCATGACCTCAGAGGATCCCACACCGGCGCGGGACCCGGCGGCAGTCACACCGACCGCGTCATGATCCGCAGCACGTCCAGCGACCTCGGCACGGTGTCCGGATCGTCCCCGTCGCTGGTCGCCAGCCGTACATGCGCCTCGCGGGCCGCCCGTACCGCCTCGGGCCAGCCGTGGTGCTCCAGATAGGCGGACACGGGCGCGTCCGCGCCGACCTGGTGCATGATGCGGAGCACCCGCAGGACGGCGAGATCGACCAGGGCGGCCTCTCCCGAGTCGCGGAAGATCGTGCCGACGTATTTCTCGGCGGACCAGTTGTCCAGCCAGGTGTCCTCGACCAGCCGGTACACGGCGTCCGTGACGTCGCCGTAGCCCTCGGCGCCGGCCAGCCAGTAGTCCTGGTGGAAGACGGGATCGGAAAGCATGTGCAGCGCCGAGCGCACATTGCTGCGCCAGCGCCACCATGGCATGTCATTGAGCGGCATGCCGCCCATGGTGCGGGAGTGACGGGCACGACGGGAAGAGTTCTCGGAACCTTGCTGCACAGTCCTTGACTCTACGGTCCGCGCGCGGCGGCCCGGCGGGCTCCTGTAATTCACCCCTAAGTCATTAAACGTTGAAGCTTCCACACTCCGGCGTTACCTGGGAGCGGCAGCCTGCATGGCTATGACCGGTTGGCGACGCTCATCCTTGTCCCGCCCCTTCCAGTCCGGTGCGATACGCGCCGTTTGCATGGCGGTGGCGGGGGCGTCGCTTCTCGTCGGCTGCGGTGTTCTCCCTGGTGGCCCGGGGGGCTCCAGGGAGCCCGTCACGGTGATGACCTGGGCGCCGATCGGCACGAACGCCACGAATCAGCCGGGGATGCCGGCCATGGCGAAGGCGTTCGCGCGCTGGGTCAACGCCAACGGCGGTATCGACGGCCACACCCTGCGCGTCCTCACCTGCGACGAGAAGAACGAGACCGCGGGCGCCGCCGACTGCGCCCGCCGCGCGGTCAAGGAGAACGCGGTCGCGGTCGTCGGCTCGTACAGCCAGCACGGCCGGGAGTTCATGGCGCCGCTGGAAGCCGCGTCCATCCCGTTCCTGGGCGGGTACGGGCTCACCGAGGAGGAGTTCAACAGCTTCCTCTCCTATCCCGTCAACGGCGGCCAGGCGACCCTTCTCGCCGGCAACGGACGGCAGCTGGCCCATGACTGCAAGCGGACGGCGCTGGTACGGCCCGACACCATCACCGGCGACGATCTGCCCGGACTGCTCAACTCCGGTCTGGGCGAGGGCGGTCGCGGCTCCGCGCGTGACGTCCGCGCGGCGGAGGACGCCACCGACTACACCCACCCGGCCGAGCAGGCGCGCGCGGCGGCGGAGGACGGCGGCTGTGTGACGACGGTGCTCGGCGACCGTACGGAGACCTTCTTCGACTCCTACCGCCGGGTGCCCGAGGACGGCCGGAGCATCCGCGTCTCCTCGGTCCTCGGCAGCGTGAGCCAGTCGCTCATCAACAGCACGGGCGGCAAGAACGGTCCCTTCGAGGGCGCGTACCTGACCGGCTGGTATCCGGTGGCGACCGATCCGGCCTGGAAGGCGATGCGGAACGTGGTCGACAAGTACGCCTTCGGCGACAACGACATCGACCCGGCCGACCCGGGCCCGCAGACCACCTGGATCGCGTACACCGCGCTGAAGCAGATCATCGAGTCGATCGACGACAACACCATCACAGCGGGCAAGATCGCCGACACCCTGGACCGCGGCATCCAGGTGAACACCGGCGGCCTCACCCCGCCCCTGCGCTGGCGCTACGAGGACATGCTGGGCGCCCCGGGCTTCCCCCGCATCGTCAACAGGGAGGTCACGTTCCAGGTGGTCCACGAAGGCCGCCTGGTGTCCCAGAAGAAGGGCTTCATCGACGTGGGCCGAACCCTGGGCAACACGACGTCGTAGCCCGCCCCGTGCGCGGCACCCGTCAAGCGCGGGGCACTGGTGCGCCCGGGTCCTCGCGGACGACCATGGCACGTATGAGCGACCGACTCGGTCCGAGCCTTCGCCTGGACGTTCCCGAAGGTTTCGACGACACGGATGACGACACCCAGGTGCATCCGATGGCCAGGAAGCTGTTCACCGGCGCGACCGCCGCCGAGGTCTTCGGGAAGGCCCACGAGTGGGTGAGCGAACAGAGGGTCTTCCTGGTGGACGTGTCATGGGATTTCGCGCACGACGAGGACGAACCCTGCACCCTGAGCGTCTATTTCACCTTCGAGCCGGATCCTGAGGACAACTGACCACGGCCGTGCGGTCGCCCGCGTGTCCCGCGCCCGAGGACCTGTCCGGGCACGGGCGGGACGTCCCGGACCGGACTGGACGCCCGGGACCGGGCGCGCCCTGAAGCTGGGGCCTAGAGCTGGGTCGGGGCGCGTTCCGTGAGGTTGTACTTGGCCGCGATGCCGTTCCACAGCTCCGCGGCCTTCTGCTTGGCCGCCGTGGCCTCGCCGCTCGCGCGGTTGGCCTCGGCGGCCTGCTCGGTCGAGCGGGCCTGGCCGCCCCGGCAGTTCTTCCTGCCCTTCGACTGCCTGGCCCAGTTCGCGTAGTGGTCGTCCGCCGAGGCGGACGCCTGCCAGGCGTCCGTGAGCGACGACGTCAGCTCGCCGTTGTCCGGGAGCTTGTCGAGTGTCAGGTCCTTCAGCCGGGTCACCAGATCACGGCGCTGCTCCGCGGCGCCGTGCAGATCCGTGGCCGCCTGATCGAGGTTGTCGCAGGACTTGATGGACTCGACCGCCGCGATGACCGTCGCACGGCTGTCACCGCTGTCCGCGAGCAGCTTGTCGAGCGCCTCGGCCTGCGTCTTCGCCGGGTCGGGCGCGCTCTGCCCGGGAGACTCCTCGGCGGGGGGCGAACTCGCCGCGGCCACCGTCTTGCTGTCGTCCTGCGCCGGGCTGTCGCCGCCGCCGCTCATCAGCGCGCCCGCGCCCAGTCCGAGCACGGCGCAGCCGACCACGACGGCCGCGATCAGCGGGAGGGGCGAGGACTTGCGGCGGCCCGCGGACCGGCCCTGGGCCTCCCGTGCCGCCGCCCGGCCCGGCGGGTCGTACGAGGTCCGCTGCTGCGGCGCGTGAGGCGCGGCGGGGGCCCGGTGGGCGGACGGCTGAGGCCCGCGTCCCGCGTCGAACTGGGGCAGCGGCTGTGTCGAGTCCGCGCCCTGGCCGCCGCCGGGCGCGTCCGTACGGAAGAGACTGTCGAACTCCGCGGGCGGCTGGCGCTCGCCGGGCTCGCCGGGCCTGACGCCGAACGGCGCACCGGGAGGCGCCGCCGGAACGGACCGGGCCTGCCCGGGGCCGGCGTGCGCCGGGCCCTGCTGCGCCGGTACGGGCGCGATGTACTGCGTGGCGTCCGCGTCCGGGCCCGCGCCCGGGATGGGCGAGGGCAGGAACTGGGTGGCCTCCGCGGCGTTCTCCGGCGGCAGCGTGCCGGGGCCCCCGCCGGGACCATGGCCGGGGCCCGCCGGGACCGGTGCGATGAACTGGGTCGCGTCCGAGTCCCCCGTCACGGGCATGCCCGGCACGGCGGGCACCGGCGGCAGATACCGCGTGGCGTCCGCGCCGCCCTGGGCAGGCGCCTCCGCGGGCAGCGGCTGCGGCTGCGCGTGCCGCGGGGACTGTCCCTGCGGCTGGTACGGCTGCTGCTCCTGCTGCGGGAAGGGCAGGCCCATGCCGTGCCCCTGGACCTGCCCGGGAAGCTGTCCCTGCCCCGGGAGGCCGGGGAGGCCCTGGAGGTCGTGCCCCTGGTAACCGCCCTGTTCCTGGTAGCCCTGTCCGTGTCCCTGGGCCTGCGGGAGCGGCTGACCCTGGGCCTGCGGGAGCGGCTGACCCTGCGGAAGCGGCTGCGGGAGCCCGCCGCCGTAGGGGACGCCGTCCTGCTGTCCGTACGGCTGGGCGCCCGGCTGAGGCCCGTACGACTGCGGTCCGCCGTGCCCCGCCTCGCCGTACCCGGACTGCTCCTGGGAGCCGTCCTGCGGTCCCCAGGGCTGTCCCCACGGCTGCCCGCCCGCGGGGCCCTGCGCGGGCGGCTCCGCGGAGCGGCCGGGAACCCAGGGCGCGCTGCCGTCACCGGGCAGCACAACGCCTTCGTGCGCGGGCCGAGCGGCGGGGTGCTGCGGCTCGTCCCCTTGTCCGCTGTGCGTCACCGGGACTCCTACATGTGGAACGTGTTGGCCTACCGAACGTCGGTTCACGCTACCGGGTGAATCGCGGCCTCTGCCACGCGCCCGGATCCAGGAACGGCCCGTCCCCTCGGAACGCCGGTACCGGAACCGGATCCAGCCCGCCCGCCGCCGACTTGGTCAACGCCGCACGCCCGGCACGGCACGCTCACGGCTTCGCACGGCATTCTCACGAACGCCCCCGGCCCGACACCCGCCCGTAAGACGTCCGCACAGAACCCTCACCGCCCGGGCTCCTCAGGACCGTCCGGCCCCTCACGCCGTCCGGCCCCCACGACGCGCGAACCCCCGTGCGCCCGCACGCCCTCACACCGCGCGGAACCCCCTCCGCCCGCGCACCCTCACGCCGCCTGGATCTCCAGCCGCGCCCCGAACTCCCGCACCGCGGGCTCGTTGGCATACGGCTCCAGCCGCTGCTGGAGGTCGTCCAGATACTCCGCGCCCCGGCTGGAGCGCAGCGTGCCCAGCAGCTCCACCGCGCGTGTCCCGGTGTGGCACGCCTGCTCCACCTCGCGCTGCTGGACCTGGGCCATGGCGAGCAGGACCAGTCCGATCGCCCGCCGCCGCGCCCGGGACTCGGGATGGCCCTCCAGCGACTCCGCGGCGTGCTGGCCGGCCGCCTCCGGCTCTCCCAGATCTCGGTAGCAGTGCGCCAGTTCGTCGGCGAGATAGGCCTGGTCGAAGTGGGCGATCCACTCCGGATCGTCGCCCGAGGCCGCGTCCGCGTGCTCCAGCGCCGTCACGGCCCGGCCCGCCACCGCCTCGCATGTGCGGCCGTCGCCCATCAGCGCGTGGCCGCGCGCCTCCGCCGCGTGGAACATGGCCTGCGCGCGCGGGGTGACCTGGCCGCGCGCTCCCTCCTGCGCCGCCCGTGCCAACTGCGCGATCTCCCGCGGATTTCCGAGCTGCGCCGCGAGATGGCTCATGGACGCGGCGAGCACATAGCCGCCGTACCCCCGGTCCCCCGCCGCCTGGGCCAGCCGCAGCGCCTGGATGTAGTAGCGCTGGGCGAGTCCGGGCTGTCCGGTGTCGACCGCCATGTAGCCGGCCAGTTCCGTCAGCCGGGAGACGGCGGCGAAGAGCCGGCGGCCGACCGCCTCGCGGTACGAACCGGAGAGCAGGCCCGCCACCACGCTGTTCAGGTAGTGGACGACGACCGGCCGGACATGGCCGCTGCCGAAGCGGTGGTCCAGATCGATGAGCGCGCGCGTCATCGCCCGCACCGCCTCGACGTCCGAATCCCCCACCCGCGCGCCGGAGTTGCGCGCCACGGCCGGATCGGCGGCCGTGATCAGCCAGTCCCGGCTCGGCTCGACGAGCGCCGAGGACGCCACGGCGGAGCCGGAGAGGAAGTCGCGGCGGCCCACATCGCTCCGCCACAGCTCACAGACCTGCTCGATCGCGCCGAGCACGGTCGGCGAGAACTGAAGGCCGACGCCCGAGGCGAGGTTCTTGCCGTTCGCCATACCGATCTCGTCGATCGTGACCGTACGGCCCAGCTTCCGGCCGAGCGCCTCGGCGATGATGCCCGGCGCCCGGCCGCGTGGCTGCTGTCCGCGCAGCCAGCGTGCCACCGATGTCTTGTCGTACCGCAGGTCGAGCGCACGCTCCGCACCCACCATGTTGACGCGCCGGGCGAGCCCGGCGTTGGAGCACCCGGCTTCCTGGATGAGCGCCTGGAGCCGTTCGTTCGGCTGGCGCGCGACGAGAGGCCTGGCTGCCAATTGGATACCCCCTGTGGCCGCAGTGATCAGCTGAGTGACCAATGCCCGGCAGATCTGCAGAGAATGCGCATGTTCGGAGATAACGGAAGTATTCGATGATTCTCGGGAAACAGCGGTAAACACGGTCGGGCCGGTCTTGTGCTTCCACCGCGTCCCCTCATGGTGTCGGACCCCCGAGGGTGGCTACCCGGATACCGGTCGACCTGTTCATGCGCGCCCCCGCCCATGCATCGATGCGCCCCACTTGCGGATTCGGCCCCCGGCGGTGCCGCGCCGTGCGCCCGTAACCCGTGGTGACGGCGGGAGTTGTGCTGGGCGTGGAAGAGACGATCGGAGTCAGGGACGCCGCGCGGATCCCCCAGCAGCGGAGCGACCTGCTGCTGGAGAGCGCGGTGCGGTACACGGAGGAGAGGCGCTGGGACGTGTTCCCCGGCACCTGGCTGGAGGCGGTGGGGGGCGCGGAGAGGTGCTCGTGCGGCCGGACGGACTGCCCGTCGCCGGGGGCGCACGCGGCAGGACCGGACTGGGCGGCGCAGGCGACGGGCAGCGCCGCCGAGGCGCGCGCGCTGTGGTCGGGCCGGCCCGGGGCATCGGTCCTGCTGCCGACGGGACGGACCTTCGACGCGCTCGACGTGCCGGAGTCGGCCGGCTTCCTCGCGCTGGCCAGGATGGAGCGGATGAATGTCACACTCGGCCCGGTGACCTGCACTCCGGACCGGCGGATGCTGTTCTTCGTCCTGCCCGGCGCGGCGGCGAAGACGGCGGAGCTGGTACGGCGGCAGGGCTGGGCGCCGGAGGCGATCGATCTGGTCGCGCGCGGCGAGGGTCACTATGTGGCGGCGCCGCCGACCCGGATCGGCGGCGCAGGCGCGGTGCAGTGGGCCCGCCGGCCCACGCTCGCCAACCGCTGGCTGCCGGATGTGGACGAGCTGATGAGCGCGCTGGCCTACGCCTGCGGTCGGGAGGCCGCCGCCCGGCGCACGCGCCCCGCACAGGCGGTACGCGGTACGGAGGCCGTACGTAGGGTGGTGCCGTAGCTGTACGGACACCGAAAGGCAGTACGAGATGGCGGACCAGCCACGGGAACAGGCACCGGACGAGACACCAGGGCAGCGGGCCGCCGGGGCGGACGGGACGGGCCGGGTGACGGGCGCGGCGGGGACGTCGCCGCCCGCCGCCCACGTCCCCGCCGTCCCCGCCGCTCCGGCCGTCCCCGCCGTCCGTGTCGAGGGGCTCTGGAAACGGTTCGGCGGGCAGATCGCCGTCGCCGGTATCGATCTCGAACTGCCCGCGGGCCGGTTCATCGGTCTGGTCGGCCCGAACGGTGCCGGCAAGACCACGACGCTCTCCATGATCACGGGCCTGCTCAGGCCGGACCAGGGACGGGTTTTGGTCGCCGGGCACGACGTCTGGCGCGACCCGGCGGAGGTCGCGGAGGTCAAGACGCGGATAGGCGTGCTGCCGGAGGGACTGCGGCTCTTCGAGCGGCTCTCGGGGCGTGAACTCCTCGGCTACACCGGGCGGCTGCGGGGGCTGCCCGGTGCCGAGGTCGACAAGCGCGCCACCCAGCTCCTCGACGTACTGGACCTGGCGGGCGCCCAGCACAAGCTGGTCGTGGACTACTCGACGGGCATGAGGAAGAAGATCGGCCTGGCGGCGGCGCTGCTGCACAACCCGGAGGTCCTCTTCCTCGACGAGCCGTTCGAGGGCGTCGACCCGGTCTCGGCGCAGACGATCCGCGGTGTCCTGGAGCGCTACACGGACTCGGGCGCGACGGTCGTCTTCTCCAGCCATGTGATGGAGCTGGTCGAGTCGCTCTGCGACTGGGTGGCGGTGATGGCGGCGGGCCGTATCCGCGCGCAGGGCACCCTCGCGGAGGTACGCGGCGGCGCGCCGTCCCTCCAGAGCGCCTTTCTGGAACTGGTCGGCGCGCAGGGCCGCGACACCGGCGAGAGCCTGGACTGGCTGGGCGGCTCCCGATGAGCGGAACGGACGGGACCCCGGCCCGCACGGGCGGCGTGACCGGTACGGGCGGGGGCGCCACCGGGGCCGGTACGAGCGACGGCGCCAGCGGGGCCGTCGCGGCAGGCGCGAGTGGTGCGGCAGGCGCGGCAGGCGCGAGTGGTGCGGCAGGCGCGGCAGGCGCGAGTGGTGCGGCAGGCGCGGCAGGCGCGAGTGGTGCGGCAGGCGCGGCAGGCGCGAGTGGTGCGGCAGGCGCGGCAGGCGCGAGTGGTGCGGCAGGCGCGGCAGGCGCGAGTGGTGCCCGAAGCACTCCCTCGCTCACCCCCGTGTTCGTACGGCTGAAACTCGCCCTCCTGCGCAACGGGCTGCGGCAGTCCTCGGGCCGTACCGCCGCCTATGCCGTCTCCGCGGTCTTCGCGGTGCTCGTCGCGGCGGGCCAGCTCCTCGGGCTGGTGCTGCTGCGCGGAAACGATCACGCGGGAACGGTCGTGGTCCTGCTGACCGCCGTGCTGGCGCTGGGCTGGGCGGTGATGCCGCTGTTCTTCCCCGGCGGTGACGAGACGCTGGACCCGACCCGGCTGGTGATGCTGCCGCTGCGTCCGCGACCGCTGGTCAGGGCGCTGCTGGTGGCGTCGCTGGTGGGCCTCGGGCCGCTGTTCTCGCTCTGTCTGGCGGTCGGCTCGGCGATCGCGGTGGGACACGGCGCGGCGGCCACCGCCGTCGCGGTCCTCGCCGTACCGCTGGTGCTGCTGATCTGTGTGGCGCTGGCGCGGGCCGTCGCGACCGCCAATGTCCGGCTGCTGACCTCGCGCAAGGGCCGCGATCTGGCGGTGCTGAGCGGTCTGGTGGTCGCGGTGGGCATCCAGGTCGTCAACTTCGGCGCGCAGCGGCTCGGTGACGCGGGCGGGCTCTCGGCGCTCGATCCGGCGGCGGGGATCCTGCGGTGGGTGCCGCCCGCGTCGGCGATCGGCGCGGTGGACTCGGCGAGCGAGGGCGCGTACGCGGTCGCCGTGGCGCAACTGCTGCTGTCGGCGGGCGCGCTGGCGGCCCTGCTCCACGTGTGGCGGCGGTCGCTCGTGAAGCTGATGACGGCCCCGGACGGCTCGACGCTCGCGGCGGCCGAACCGTCGCGCAAGGAGTCCGCGTCGGCGGCGGGACGGCTGGGACGGCTGCTGCCCGGAGGACGTACGGGCACGGTGATGCTGCGCAGTCTGCGCTATGTGTGGCGCGATCCGAAGACCAAGGCGGCCTGGGTGACCTCGCTGGCCATCGGTCTGATCGTGCCGCTGTTCAACGCGCTCCAGGGCCGGGGCACGATCTACTTCGCGTGCTTCGCGGCCGGGATGCTCGGTATCCAGATGTACAACCAGTTCGGCCAGGACACCTCCGCCTTCTGGATGGTGGCGCTGACGATCTCCTCGACGCGGGACGCCTATCTCGAACTGCGCGCCCGCGCCCTGGCGTTGCTGGTGATCACCCTGCCGTACTCGGCGGTGGTGACCGTGGCGACGGCCGCCCTGCTGGGCGACTGGCACGCCCTGCCCGAGGCGCTGGGGCTGTCGTTCGCGCTGCTCGGCGCGATGCTGGCGACGGGCGCGGTGGCCTCGGCCCGCTTCCCGTACTCGATACCGCAGGACAGCGGCTACAAGAACGTCGCGCCGGGGCAGGCCGGTCTCGCCTGGATCTCCATCTTCGGCGGAATGCTCGGCGCGGCCCTGATCTGCGCGCCGGTGATCGCGGTGACGATCTGGCTCCATGTCGCGGGCGCCGACGGCTGGACCTGGCTGCTCTTCCCCGTGGGCACGGTGTACGGCGCGCTGACGGCGGCCCTGGGCCTGCGGCTGGCCGCGCCGCGCACGGCGGCCCGGCTGCCGGAGATCCTGACGGCGGTCAGCAAGGGCTGAGAGCTCCCGGCGGCCACGGACGGGCGGCGGGGCGGTCCGGCGAAACGGTCCGGCAGGAGGCGGCGGGAGAGAGACCAGGGGCGAGCAGCGGGCGGCCCTGGACGGGCGGCCGAGCGGTCCGGCGCGTGTTCGTTCCGTGCCGGACCGCCTCTCACGAGGTCAGTACGCCTTCCAGGAACGGTTCGATCGCCGCCCGCCAGGCCGCCGGCTGGTCGTAGTGGACCAGGTATCCCGCGTCCGTGACCTCCGCGTACTGACCGCGGGGCAGCACCCGGACCATCTCCTGGGCCTCCGCCCGCCCCAGGTCGCCGTCGAGACCGCGGACCACCAGGGTCGGGCAGCGGACCTGCGCCAGTTCCTCCCAGTGGGCGTCGTAGACCCAGGTCTCCCGGGCCATGAGCATCTGGTGGCGGGAGAAGACCGGATGCCAGCCGTCCGCGCGCTCCGTCATCACCTCGGCGAAGAACTCACCGCGCGCCGGTGCGGGGCGCTCCACCCAGGGGTCGTCCTCGCCGAACCACTTCCGTACGTCCGCGAGCGTCGCGAACGGGACGGGCCACGACCGGAACCAGTCGCTCCACTCCCGCTGGGACGCCACACCCAGCGCCGAGGCCCGCATGTCGCAGATGATCAGGGCCCGGACCAGATCGGGACGCCTGGCCGCGAGCTGCCAGGCGGTGAGCGCGCCCATCGAGTGGCCGATGAGCGTCACGGGCGCCAGCCCGAGCTGTTCGATCACCGCCTCCGCGTCGGCGACATACGCCTCGCGCGTGAACGGTCCTTCCGCCGGCTTGTCGCTCAGACCGTGGCCCCGCTGGTCGAGCGCGACCGTGCGGTGCCGCGCCGAGAGCCAGCGCGCCGTGGCCGCCCAGTGCGAGGCGCGGCCCATGAGCCCGTGCAGGAGTAAGGCACCGGAGGTCCTCTCCGGACCCGCCTCCTCATGCCGCTCGGGCGGGTCGGCAAACTCCCAGGCAGCGAGACGTACACCGTCCGCTCCGGTCACATCGATACGCCGCACCATGCGTCCAGGCACCCCCTTCGGTCCTGAGTGGTCGTACAACTGGTCGTGTGAGTGGTCGTACGGGTGGTCGTCCCTGAAATGATCGCCGGAGGCCGTCAGCCGTCCCATTCCGCTTCCGGCCCGATGTGCGTGCGTCCAGCCGAGTCAGACTATCGAACTCCCGTTCGAAAACACGTTCCCCCCGAGCAACACCGCTCGTTCGAGTGACCATGATCAAGGATTGCCGGACGTGGCCCTGGGGAGATCTTCACCGGGAGGCGGACCGCTCGGGGATGACGGTCCGAGGGGAATGACCCTGGGAGCTCGGGGCTCCGGGTCAGCGAAGGGGAGGACGGGCTCCGGCGCCGCGAGGCGCCGGAGCCGCCCTCGCACCGCGCATCCGGGCGCGTCACCCCCAGGTCGCACAGGCCGTACGACACCCGCGACGCTTCGTGTCCGTCGCCACTGCCGGGCCCACCCCCACACAGGCGCACAACCCTGCTCCCCTCCCCGGGCGTGGGGCCGGGATCCCGGCCGCCTTCAGGTCACATGCCTCAGCGACAGCCTGGCACGCGAGGCGTCCCACCGCTGCCTTTCCGCCGGAAAGCGCGCCCCCGGTCACGGGCGCGCCCCCCGGTGCCTCCGCGCCCGCGCCCGCACCGGCTCATCGCCCGTGCGCAGCCGGTGCCATGACGTCCGCGACGTTCGAGTCCGTGTCAGCGCTTGGCGACGAAGACATGTGACGCGACCTCGGAGACCAGCTCCGCCGCCTCGCCGCCGCTTCCCACCAATACCCCGGCGGGAGACTCCGTCACACTCACCACGGACCCGGGCTGCACTCCCGCGCGCCGCAGCGTGTACATGAGCTGGGCGTCGGTCTGGATGGGCTCACCGATCCGCCGCACCACCACGGTCTTGCCCTCGGCGCCCGGGTCCAGCTCCGCCAGGCTCACCATTCCCGCGTCGAGGAACGGATCCGCCTCCGTCTTCTCGCCCAGCTCCTCCAGGCCCGGAATCGGGTTCCCGTACGGCGACTCCGTCGGGTGGCGCAGCAGTTCGAGCACCCGCCGCTCCACCGCCTCGCTCATCACGTGCTCCCAGCGGCATGCCTCGGCGTGCACCTGCTCCCACTCCAGGCCGATCACATCGACCAGCAGACACTCGGCGAGCCGGTGCTTGCGCATGACGCGGGTCGCCAGCCTGCGCCCCTCCTCCGTCAGCTCCAGATGCCGGTCGCCCGCCACCTGCACGAGCCCGTCCCGCTCCATCCGGGCCACGGTCTGGCTGACCGTCGGCCCGCTCTGGTCGAGCCGCTCCGCGATCCGGGCACGCATTGGGACCACACCTTCCTCTTCCAGCTCAAGGATGGTGCGGAGGTACATCTCCGTCGTGTCGATCAGTCCGGACATACATGCCCCTCGAATAAATCGTGCGCTGGCCCTTGACCAATTCTGACGCATACCGCCGACAACCGTGCCGCGCCGGGGAACGCCGAAGTGGCGTGACCATGGAATGGCCGGGAGAACCAGCCGGGCGGTGCCCGTCGGGCGGTCCGGCAGCCGTATTGACAGAGCAATGGTCCAGACCTCAACGTGATCCGCGGCACAGACATTCCCACCTCTGGGAACACTCCCGGGAACACCTCGGGAAACACCCCACGAAAACCCCCGGAAACCCCACGCCTGGGAGGGCCTCCTCAATGAGCGAGAGCAAGCTGGCCGGTCAGTTCCTCGATGCCGCGATCGGACTGCTGCAACGCGTGAGGGACGAGGAGTCCGCCCGGGTCGCCGCCGCCGGCCGGGCCGTCGCCGACGCCGTCGCCGCCGGCGGCCGGATCTTCGCCTTCGGCGCCGGACACTCCTCGCTCGCCGCGCAGGACATCGTCTACCGGGCGGGCGGCTTCGCCCTGGCCAATCTGCTGGCCGTGCCCGGCGCGGTGGGTGTCGAGA
>NZ_MAUD01000287.1 GCF_001700515.1 Streptomyces lushanensis | reverse complement strand
CGGCGCGCAGCCGCCGCAGCTTCTCGATCTGCTGGGCACGCACCGAGGAGTTGTCGACCTTGAGGACGTCGATCTGCTCGTCCGAGCCGGTCTCCACCCGGTACTTGTTGACACCGATGACCGGCTGCCGCCCCGAGTCGATCCGCGCCTGTGTACGGGCGGCGGCCTCCTCGACCCGGAGCTTGGGGATTCCGGCGTCGATGGCCTGGGCCATACCGCCCGCCGCCTCCACCTCCTCGATGTGCTGCCAGGCGCGCCGCGCCAGGTCGTACGTCAGCTTCTCGACGTACGCGCTGCCGCCCCACGGATCGGTCACCCGGCATGTGCCCGACTCCTGCTGGAGCAGCAGCTGGGTGTTGCGCGCGATACGGGCCGAGAAGTCGGTGGGCAGGGCGAGCGCCTCGTCCAGCGCGTTGGTGTGCAGCGACTGCGTGTGGCCCTGCGTGGCGGCCATCGCCTCCACACAGGTGCGGGTGACGTTGTTGAAGACGTCCTGCGCGGTGAGCGACCAGCCGGAGGTCTGCGAATGGGTGCGCAGGGAGAGCGACTTGGCGTTCTTCGGGTCGAACTTCCTGACCAGCTTGGCCCAGAGCAGCCGCGCCGCCCGCAGCTTCGCGATCTCCATGAAGAAGTTCATGCCGATCGCCCAGAAGAAGGAGAGCCGCGGCGCGAACGCGTCCACGTCGAGCCCCGCGCCGAGCCCGGCCCGCAGATACTCCACGCCGTCCGCGAGGGTGTACGCCAGCTCCAGATCGGCCGTCGCGCCCGCTTCCTGGATGTGGTAGCCCGAGATGGAGATGGAGTTGTAGCGCGGCATCCTGCGCGAGGTGTACGCGAAGATGTCGGAGATGATCCGCATCGAGGGCTTCGGCGGATAGATGTAGGTGTTGCGGACCATGAACTCCTTGAGGATGTCGTTCTGGATGGTCCCGGCCAGCTTCTCGGGCGGTACGCCCTGCTCCTCGGCGGCCACGATGTAGAGGGCGAGTACGGGCAGTACGGCGCCGTTCATCGTCATCGACACGCTCATCCGGTCCAGCGGGATGCCGTCGAAGAGCTGCCGCATGTCGTAGAGGGAGTCGATGGCCACGCCCGCCATCCCGACATCGCCGGTCACCCGGGGATGGTCGCTGTCGTAGCCGCGGTGGGTCGGCAGGTCGAAGGCGACCGACAGGCCCTTCTGCCCGGCGGCGAGATTGCGCCGGTAGAAGGCGTTCGACTCCTCGGCGGTGGAGAACCCGGCGTACTGCCGGATCGTCCAGGGCTGATTGACGTACATCGTCGGGTAGGGGCCGCGCAGATACGGCGCGATGCCCGGATACGTGCCGAGGAAGTCGAGGCCCGCCGTGTCCCGCGCGGTGTAGAGCGGTTTGACGGCGATGCCCTCGGGCGTCTCCCAGACCAGTTCGCCGTCCCCGCGGCCGGTCCGCTCCTTGACGGCCGTACGCCACTGGTCCTCGGTGACGTCCGGGCCGCCGTCCGCGCCGGGACCGGCGCCGGACGGGCCGCTCCCGGACAGGCCGATGCCGGTGAAGTCGGGGATTCCCATCACGCCACTCCCATCCGGTCGAGTGCCGAGGTCAGAACGGCGACCGCGTCGCCGCCCGCGACGACGAACTCGTCCACTCCGGCCTCCAGATATGTCTCACGGTGCTCGCCGGGCCGTCCGGCGAGGAAGACCCGCAGCGCGCCGGCGGACTTGAGCGCCGCCGCGACTCCCGCGGCGTGCTCGGTGTAGAGCGTGTCGCTGGAGCAGAGACAGGCGATGGACGCTCCGCTGCGGGTGAAGGCGTCGGCGGCGGTGGCGGTGTCGACCGGCACCGGCTCGTGGACGGGCTCGATTCCCCCCGCCTGGAAGAGACTGGCGGCGAAGGTGGCCCGTGCCGTGTGCGCGGCGGCCGGTCCGAGAGCCGCCAGGAAGACCCGGGGCCGGGCGCCGGTGGCGGCGAGATACGCGTCGGAGCGGGCGCGGAGCGCCTCGTACGCCTCGTCGCGGCGGACGACGGGCAGCCCGCCGAATCCGCCGCCGGGTGCCCGAGGCGCCGGGTCCCGCGACGCCGGGTCCCGCGACGCCGGGTCCCGCTCCACCGGAGGCTGCGAGAGCTGCGGGAACTCGCTGACTCCGGTGATGGGTTCGCGCCGCCGGGCGAGGTTTCCCGAGCGCTCCCGCCAGGTGTCCGAGAGCCGCTCCTCGATCAACCCCGCGCGCAGGGCGGCGCGCTGGCCGCCCGCGCGCTCGATCTCCTGGAACCACGTCCAGGCCGCGTGGGCGAGTTCGTCGGTGAGCCGTTCCACGTACCAGGAGCCGCCCGCAGGATCGATGACCCGTCCGAGGTGCGACTCCTCCAGCAGGATCGTCGAGGTGTTGCGCGCGATCCTGCGGGAGAAGGCGT